>DAOTZS010000197.1:0-15879 GCA_034434335.1 Anaerolineae bacterium | reverse complement strand
GAAGGCCGACTGCTGGCCGCAGGCCCCAAAAGGTGACGCCTCGGGCGAGCCCTCGGCGCGGCCCTTCCAGTCGCCGCCTGAATAGTTACGCCTGCGCTATCCTTTCAGGGACGCCAGGCGAGCACGCAGCCGCTCGGCACGCGCCTGCAGTTCGGCCAGTTTGGCCCGTTCGCGCTCGACCACCGCGGGCGGCGCCTTCTGGGCAAAGGGGCCGGCCAGTAATGCCTCGCTCCTGGCCATCTGGGCTTCTGTCTCGGCCAGCTCCCGGCTCAGACGCGCCCGCTCGGCTTCCAGGTCTACCAACCCGGCCAGGGGCAGGTAAGTCGTCACCGGCCCGGTGACCAGGGTGAGGGACTGTGGGGGCGCGTCCAGGTGCCGGGCGATGGTGAGACGCGCGCTATCCACGCGCGCGAGGGTGCAGATCATCTCTGCCTGCTCGCGCAGCAATTCCTCGCGGTCGCCGGCCGAGATAAGCGCCGCGATGCGTTGGCCAGGGGGCACATCATACTCGGCACGCGCATTGCGCACCGCGCGGATAAGCTCCATCAGCAGCTCCATGTCTGCTTCAGCAGCTTCATCCCGCGGCCCAGGCACCGGCCAGGGGGCCACGATCAGGCCAGGTGGCCAGTGCCCGTTGCCGGCCGCCTCCTTAAGATAGCCCCACGTCTCCTCGGTGACAAAGGGGATGAAGGGGTGCAGCAGCCGCAGCGATTCATCGAGCACCTTGACCAACGTCGCACGCGTCTGTGCCCTGGCCTCCTCGTCGCCCCGGTAGAGCGCGATCTTGCTGATCTCCAGATACCAGTCGCAGAACTCGCCCCAGAAGAACTCATAGACCTGCCGGCCTGCTTCGCCAAACTGGAACGCCTCCATCAAGCGGGTAGCCGCGCTGATTGTCGCTGACAACCGGCTGAGGATCCAGCGTTCTGGGAGGCCAGCAGGCGGGTGGGCCGCCAGGTCGGCCAGCGGTGCCCCCTCGGTTAGCTGCGCCAGCACGAAGCGCGTCGCGTTCCAGATCTTGTTGGTGAAGTTGCGGTTGCCTTCCACGCGCTGCAGGCTGAGGTTCATATCGTTGCCGGGTGTTGAGCCGGTCAACAGGGTGAAGCGCAGCGCGTCGGCGCCCATGGCCGGGATGCCATCCGGATATTGCTGCCGCACGTAGTCTCCCAACTCCTCGGGCCGGGCACCATCCAGCAAGGCCAGGGGGTCCAACACGTTGCCGGTGGTCTTGGACATCTTGCGGCCCTGGTCGTCCCTGACCAGCCCATGCAGGTAGACGATCTTGAAGGGCACATCGTTGGTAAAGAGCAGCCCCTGCATGATCATGCGCGCCACCCAGAAGAAGAGGATGTCGTAGCCGGTCTCCATGACGGTGGTGGGGTAGTAGCGGCGCAGGTCGGGGGTGTCGTCGGGCCAGCCGAGGGTGGAGAAAGGCCACAGGCCAGAGCTGAACCACGTGTCGAGCACGTCCTCGTCCTGGTGGATGTTGGGCGAGCCGCAATGCTCGCAGCGCGTCGGGTCGGTGCGCGCTACGGTGATCCCCGGGCAGTCGGCGCAGTACCAGGCCGGGATGCGGTGTCCCCACCAGAGCTGCCGGCTGATGCACCAGTCGCGGATGTTTTCCAGCCAGTTGTAATAGACCTTGGTGAAGCGCTCGGGGATGATCTGGATACGGCCGGAGCGCACAGCTTCCAGGCCCAGCTCGGCCAGGGGCTTCATCTTCACGAACCACTGAGTGCTCACCATAGGCTCCACGATCTCACCGCCGCGTTGTGAGCGGGGGATCTGCGTGCGGTATGGCTCGGTTTTGATGGTCAGGCCGGCGGCTTCCATGTCGGCCCACAGCTTGCGTCGGCATTCGAAGCGGTCCAATCCCGCGTAGGGGCCGGCGGCCTCGCTCATGCGCGCGTCTTTGTCCAGCACATTGATGATGGGCAGGCCATGTCGCTGGCCGATCTCGAAGTCGGCCGGGTCATGGCCAGGGGTGATCTTCAGCACGCCGGTGCCGAACGTCATGTCCACGTACGTGTCGTGGATGATGGGGATGGGCCGCTTGAGGATGGGCACCAGGCAGGTGGCGCCGATCAGGTGGCGATAGCGTTCGTCGTCGGGGTGCACGGCCACGGCGGTGTCGCCCAGGATCGTCTCGGGCCGTACGGTGGCCACCGGGAGGTAGCCTTTGCCCGGGCCATCGGCCAGGTCCGCGCCAGCGATGGGGTATTTGAAGTAGTACATGGTGGCATCTTCTTCGCTGTACTCCACCTCCAGGTCGCTGACCGCGGTCTGCAGGCCCGGGGACCAGTTGATCAGGTACTCCCCGCGGTAGATCAGCCCCATGCGGTAGAGGCGCACGAAGGCTTCTCGCACCGCACGGCTGAGCCCTTCATCGAGGGTGAAGCGCATGCGGTCCCACTCGCACGATGCGCCCAGGCGGCGCAATTGACGGACGATGTGGCCGCCGTACTTTTCCTTCCACTCCCAGGTGCGGCGCAGGAACTCCTCTCGACCCAGGTCCTGACGGCGCAACCCCTCCTTCGCCAGCATCTTTTCCACCTGGAGCTGGGTGGCGATGCCGGCGTGATCATAGCCAGGCACCCATAGCGCCGCGTAGCCGCGCATGCGCTTGTAGCGGATCATCAGGTCTTCCAATGAGACGAACATGGCATGGCCCAGGTGCAGCTCGCCGGTGATGTTAGGCGGCGGTATGCTGATCACGAATGGCTCCGCGTCTGGGCCAGCGTATTCGGGTTTGAAAAAGCCAGACCGCTCCCACCAGTCGTAGATGCGGCGCTCGGAAGCGCTGGGGTCATAGGTTTTGGGCATTTCGAAGGCAGGCATGAAGCGTTCTCCTCTGTGTGTATTACGTATCGCTTTCAGTTCGCTATTTGCTGATTCGCTAATTGGGATGATTCAAAATTGGTTAACACTTTTTGCCCCCTCGGGCCTTCACTGCCCCTCACCCCCCTTATTCCCCCCCTCTCCCCTGGCCGCGGGCCAGGGGAGTATGCTGTCATCAGCGCGGCCCTCGATCCTCGATCATACGCTCATCTCGCCACGCAAACAAAAAGCCCCTCCATCGCAAGGACGGAAGGGCGCTTCCGCGGTACCACCTTGATTGGCAGAAGATCGGACCTCCAGGCCGTCAGTCCTCTGCCCACTCTGAGCTATAACGGGCTAACCCGTGACGCCCTACCCACTGGGGACCAGCTTCAGGCGTCCGACTCCCCGGCGACCTTCGGTGGCGCTCACATCATGAGGAGGCTCGCACCCGGTGGCCTCCTCTCTCTGGCGACGGCCTGGACACGATTGCCGTGTCCCTACCACCTACTCCTCCGGCTCAACATCTTTGATGTCTTGGGTTTTGCTAAAATAATTCTACCGCGGGTGTGCGAGGATGTCAAACACCCCGTACAGCGCGCCTGAGGTCAGAGACGACCGCCTGTAGATCGCGGCGCAGGCCCGATCCCTCAGGCAGCAGGGCCAGCAGTTTGTCTGCTTCATCGAGTCGGCGCCGCGCGTCCACGAAGTCAATCGCGTCCTGTTCCACCTGGCGGCGTAGCGGGAGAAGCAGATCAAGGGCCTGATCGAAGATCTTATCCGCTGCGAGTGGTTCAGCTTCCAATGAGGGGGCGGCTTTGCGCGTTGATCTGGCCAGGGAAAGCTGCCCCGCTTCGGCCACCTCCATGTCCAGCGGCTGCAGCAGCCACCTGGCTGCCCGCCTGGCCAGCTCTCGAAAAGCTCTGTCGGGAGCTTCAGCCAGGCTCTGATCGCTGAAGGTAAAGCTGCGGTCTACGCTGTTCGTGCTCAGGGAGACCCGCGTCACCGAGAGCTGGTAGTCACCTGGCTGACTGCCCATCAGCACCCCGCTGACCTTGTATCCGCGTGGGGGAGGCAAGATCCAGGACCACAGCACCTTGATCCATGCCATACCGCCAAGCTCCAGGCCGGGTGCCGGCTCTACTGGCACCTGGCGCTCCTGGACAAGCTGGTTCCAGGCGAGCAGGGTCTCGGTCAACGATTGCTTGACGATCTGCGCACCCTGGAAGTCCTTGATCCCCGTGGCATCGGTGAACTCCGCCAGCAGGTAGCCGGGGTACACCGGGCGCTGGCCAAGCAGTGGCAGGCCGCGGGTGAGCCACAGCTCACGGGCCCAGTAGAGCGCCCAGCGCGCTCCCTGCGCCAGCAGATATACCAGGATCACCACCAGCAGGCCTGGCAGGGCAGTGCCGGCCAGGTCTCGCCATCGGCTGGCAAAGGTCTCCCCAAAGCGGGCAGCTTGAGGCAGAGGTGTGGCGGTTGCCACGGGCGCTGCTGGGGTGAGGGCTGTCGCAGTGGCACTGGCCGCGGCCGCCAGCGCCGCGCGCAGGCCGGCAAGAGCCTGGGAGTTGCCTCGCTCCTCCAGGGCCACGGCCTCGAACAGCTCGGCTGCACGGGTATAGTCCCCGCCCTCCAGATAAGCCTGTGCCAGCATCAACCTGGCCTGCACGGCAGTCAGGGTAGGGGTCGGGGTCGGCGTGCAGGTTGGCGTGGGAATGGCCGTGGCAGTCGGGAGCAACGTCGCAGCAGGGGTGAGGTAAGCTGGTGCTTCCTGGGATGTCCCTGGATCGACCTCTGATGAGGGGGTTGCCTCCTGGGCCAGGCCTGGCAAGACGAGAGCCAGGGCCAGTGCCCACGCCAGGCTACAGCAGATCAGCGACCGTCTGGGCAGGGATGGGCGGCATAGATGCATGACAACCTCCACTTGCACGGGAGTGGATGGGAGTCGAACCCACCATGGCCACTTGTGCAGCGCCCATCACCGGTTTTGAAGACCGGGGAGCCCACCGGGACTCAACCACTCCCAAGACAATCTTACACGCATTTGGTCACCTGGTCAAACCATTGAGGGCCTTGTCCTTTCGTGGTATAATTTGTCTGGCACCGCCTGGGTGCCCAAAGGTCGTACGCCCGGCAGCTATAGAGCCCGCCCGGCCGAGGTGGCAGCGATGGATGTGCTTGTCCGGCCTTACCGTTCCAGTGACCGGTTGGCGGTGCATCGCATTGCGGCTGACACTGCGTTCTTCGGCGCGCCCGTAGAGATCTTCCTGGGTGACCGTCAGCCGATGCTCGATGTCTTCGTGGCGTACTACACCGATTGTGAGCCAGAACATATCTGGGTGGCTGAGGTTGCCGGCTCAGTGGTGGGCTACATCAGCGCCAGCCTCGGTGGGTTTAAGGCTTTCTGGAACCAGGCGCGGCTGGTAATACGTGCTTTGGGGCGCCTGCTCACCGGGCGTTACCACCTGGGGAGAGTAGGGTGGTGCTATTTGCGCCGCGCGGCATGGGCACTGCTAAATGAAGGGAACCTCTCAGCAGATCGCAACCTGTACCCGGCCCATTTGCACATCAATGTGGCCGAGGGCTATCGCGGGCGGGGCCTGGGACATCTCTTGCTCCACAATTGCCTGGACCAGATAGCGCGATTGGGAGTGCCCGGGATTCATCTGCATACCACCAGCCTCAACAAAGCTGCCATGCGCCTCTACCAAAAGGCTGGTTTCCAGCTCCTGGCCCGTCGCCAGACTCGCCTCTGGGAGCCCTGGCTCCCGGGGGTCGAGATCGAGAATCTGCTCTACGGGAAGCGGCTGGCATAGGGCCGGCCAGGGGCTTTTGGCCTTCGTTACAGGTGAAGCAGTACTTATAACTGACCGGTACAGGCCGGCCAGGGGGTGACGATGACACACGAAGCAATCCTTTGGGAGCGGTTGGGGCCGGAAGATTTGCGCGTGCGCTGCAATCTGTGCGCGCATCGCTGCGTAATTCCACCAGGCCGGAAAGGTGCCTGCTGCGTACGGGAGAATCGCGATGGGGTGCTCTATACCCTGGTATACGAGCGAACCATCGCTCAGCATGTAGACCCGATTGAGAAGAAGCCCCTCTTTCACTTTCAGCCCGGCAGCCGCACCTTTTCCATTGCCACCGCCGGCTGTAACTTCCGCTGCGCCTTCTGCCAGAACTGGGAGATCTCCCAGTTGCCGCGCGAGCAGGGCACGGTAACGGGGAGCCCGGCTACCCCGGCCCAGATCGCAAGGGCTGCTGTGCGCACGGCCTGTGCTTCGGTGGCATATACCTATACCGAGCCCACGATATTCGCCGAGTACGCATTGGATACCGCGCGCGAGGCGCAACGTTTGGGCCTGCGCAACGTCTTTGTTAGCAACGGCTACATGACGCCTGAGCTGCTGCACATGATGGCCGGGCTGATAGACGGCATCAACGTTGACCTGAAGGCAGGGCGGGGCGAATTCTATCGCAAGATCTCGGGAGCAGCTCTGGAACCGGTGCTGGCCAACCTCAAGCTGATCCAGCAACTGGGCATCTGGCTGGAGGTGACCACGCTGGTCATCCCTGGCCTCAACGACAGCGATGATGAACTGCGCTGGGTGGCGCGCTTTCTTGCCAACGAACTGGGGCCAGATGTGCCCTGGCACATCAGCCGCTTCTACCCCCACTACAAGATGCGTGATACCCCGCCCACTCCCACCGCCACCCTCGAACGTGCCTGGCAGCTCGGCCGTGAGGCTGGCCTGCACTACGTTTATGTTGGCAACGTCCCGGGCCACGACACCGAAAGCACACGCTGCCCAGGGTGTGGTACGGTGGTGATTGAACGCTACGGTTACCAGATTGGCCGGCGTCATCTGCGCAACGGCGCCTGCGCGACCTGCGGCACCGTTATCGCCGGGGTCGAGATAGGGTGATGCCAGGCATCGCAGAGAGCCCTGACGCTGGTGTGACCTCCCTGGGGCCGTATGCGGGATTTGAGAGCGTGGCAGTCTCAATGCAGACAGAAGACTCCTTTCCTATTCAGGGACAGATCCCTGCCAAAGTTTCGATCTCCCTGCCGCTGATCCCAGAGCTTCGCACTCAGCCGTGGTCAGCATCTGGGCTGTTAGCCTGGCTCCTGATGACCGCTGTGCTGGCAGTTGTGGCTGCGGCCGCGCTATTCAATCTTTCGCGGGCAGGCACATGGGTCACGGTCACCGTGGATGGCCATCGCGAGACGGTGCGTACCACCCGCACCCGGGTCGGCGATTTGCTGACCGATCTGGGGCTTGAGCTGCGCCCTGAAGACAGGGTTTGGCCCGCTCTCGACACCTCCCTCTCCGCGGGGCTGGCCATCGCTGTGCAGCGAGCCCGGCCTGCGCTGATCGGCCTTGATGGCATGCTGATGACGGTCTACAGCCGTGCGACCACAGTCGGGGCGTTGCTGGCCGATGCGGGGGTGAGCCTCCTCCCTCAGGATGAGATCTGGCTGGATGGAACCCCGGTAGCGTTGGACACCCCCTTGCCGCCGGCCACTGGCGAAGTTTCCCCTCCCCGCGTGGCGACACAGCACGGCTGGGCCGCGCGCGTGTCGCGGCCGCTTCGTCTGAGCGTGCGGCGAGCAGTGCAGATTACCGTGGATGATGGTAGTGTGCCCTATACGCTTCTTACTACGGCTGCCACTGTGGGCGAAGCGCTGTTGCGAGAGCAGCTAACCCTCTACTTGGGGGATCGCGTGCGTCCGGGCCTGGGCAGCCCCGTGCGCGCTGGCATGCGGGTGGTGATTGAGCGCTCGACCCCCGTGCTGGTGACCGCCGACGGCCGGACGATCCAGACCCGAACGCGGGGCAAGACGGTGGGCGATGCGCTGGTGGACCTGGGGATTGTGGTGACGGGCCGCGACCGGGTAACCCCAGCCCTGACGGAACCCATCTACGACAACATACACATCACGGTTGTGCGTGTCTCGGAGCTGGTGCTGGTGGAGAGTCAGGCAATCCCGTTTGAGTCTATCCTGGTGCCGGATGACGAGCTGGAGCTGGACAGACAGCGTTTGGATCAGGCTGGCAAAGATGGGGAGTTCCGTAGGCGGTTCCGGGTGATCTACGAGGACGGCCAGGAGGTCTCACGCACACTTATAGATGAATGGGTGGCTGCAGAGCCGATTACTCAGGTGGTGGCCTACGGGCGGAAGATCGTTTCCCGCACGCTGGAGACCCCAGAGGGCACCTTCACCTATTGGCGTAAGATCCGCATGTTAGCAACCTCCTACTCTGCTGCCACGGCGGGTATTCCAGCCGATGCGCCCTACTACGGCCGGACCCGCCTGGGGTGGCCAATGCGCAAGGGCATTGTGGCCGTGGACCCCAGCGTGATCCAGTTGGGCAGCAAGGTATATGTGCCCGGGTATGGGCTGGGGGATGCAGCAGATACCGGCGAAGCAATCCGTGCCCGGCGCATTGACCTGGGCTACAATGAGGATGATCTTGTGCTCTGGTACCGCTGGGTGGATGTGTATCTGCTGGATCCACCTCCACCGCCCTCGGAGATCCGTTGGGTGCTGCCCAACTGGCCTCGGGAGAAGTAGCTTCACTTGGCAGGCCACGCCTCCACCGCAAAAACACGCTCTTATTCTCTTCCCCCGCGCCTGGATAGTACCTTTGGTTGATTGACGTTCAACCAGAAAATCCGTATTCTATGGCTGCAATGGCAGCAAAAGCTCTCTGAGGACTACCCTAAGGAGTGATATGGCAGATCGCATTCTCGTCGTAGACGATAGCCGGCCGTTCCGTCAGTCCCTGATCCGTTTCTTGGAGATGGAGGGTTTTGAGGTGGAAGAGGCCGAGGATGGGGTGGAGGGTTTGGAGAAGTTTAGCCTTGTGCAGCCTGATCTGGTGTTGATGGACATCAATATGCCGCGCATGGATGGTTTTGAAGCAGTGAAGAGGCTGCGCGAGTTTTCGGTAGTACCTATCCTGATCCTCTCAGCCCGTGATGCGGAGATGGACAAGCTGCTCGGCCTGGCCTCTGGTGCGGATTTCTATCTGGCCAAGCCGTTCAGTGCCAACGAGCTATTGGCCCGGGTGCGGTGTTTGTTGCGCCGCTACAAGGGCAGGCGGAGCGGGACCTGCAACGAGACGATGGGAAACAGTCGTTCTGCCATTAATTGAAACGTGTGTGCGATGCCAGCACAATGGGGCGGCGGCGGGCGCCCCAGGGCGCCCGCCGCCGCCCCTGCTCCTCCCTCCGGCCATCACTGGGTTACCACGAACACCCCACCTGCACCCCGCCCCCATACCTCCGGGAAATACATCTGATAAGCCACGGCTGGCAACACCAGGAACCGCCCCGGCAGGCTGGCCCGGATCTGATAGTGGAACTGGTAGCTGCCCGGGTTCAGTACGGTGGCAAACATGGCCACCTTTTCATCCCGCAGGTCTGTGTGAGTGGGCGCCCACCACCAGTACCACCAACGCTCCTCCTCGGGTGTGCGCTCCAGGCCGGGACCCTGCGCAGTGACACTCGTCGTGCGCAGGCTGGTGTCAATCGCCTCAGTCCCGGCCGGTAGCGGATCCTCCACCACCAGATAGTGCAGGGTATGCGGCACGATGATATTCAGCGTCACGTTGATCACATCTCCCACCCGGGCCTGAGTGATCAGCGGACACTTCTTGCCCGCTCCCGCCAGGCCGCAGTCGGCCAGGCGATACTCGCGGCTTATGATCACTCCTCGGTTGAGGGGTGCAATCTCCTCCACCGGTAGATAGGTCTTCAGATGCGCCGTGTAGTAGAGCTGTCCCTTGCCGGTCTGCCCCTCCTCGCGCGTGCGCTGGATCAGCAGCCCATTTGTCCGGTCGGTCAGCAACCTGGCAATGGCCACCTGCAGCTTGATCGTCTCCCCAACGGTGGCTGGGGTGACAGTGCCCTGGCCGAGCTCCTCGTTGTTCAGCAGCACCCGCCAGTTGTAGTTACCCTCCAGCTCGCCCGTTGCCAGCATCCAGTCGGTCAGGGCGATGATAGCCCAGGCATTCTCCTGAGTGGTCTCCCAGTGATCCGCCTTGCGCGCGCTCATCAGCCAGCGCACCGCGTTGGGGCCCAGGGCGTGGCCCGGGTCCAGCCTGGCGATGGCATCGAGGACGATGGAGGTGGTCCGCGTGTCGGTGTTCATGTTCCAGTAGTCGCGCCACCCCTCTTCCCAGTGCGCCGCAGTGGCACTCACAACTGCCTGGCCAGTGATATCGCTGAGCAGGGTCTGGATGCGGCTAGGCGCCGCGTCGTCGTTGATCAGCCCCAGGGCCAGGGCAAGATAGGCCCTGGCATAGAGGCTGAGCTGCTCGCGTGCCTCGAAGAGCGCGCCAGCGCGATTGGGCTCCAGATAGCCGGCCTCGGCCAGCGCGTAGACCATGAACGCCTGCTGGTTGACCTGCCACGCGTTCAGGCCTTTGGGGGCCCGCAGATTACGCTTGAGAAAGCGCGCGCCGCGCTCGATCACGTTGGCGTCCACGGTGAAGCCCGCCTGCCTGGCTTTCGCCAGCCCAAAGAGCACGTAAGCCGTGATCGAGGGGTTACTCTCATCATCCTGCCACCAGCCCCACCCTCCGTCAACGTGCTGTCGCGCGTAGAGCCGCTGTAACCCCACCCCCACCTGCTGAGGAAGCACAGTTTCCAGGTCGGGTCGCTCAATCCCCAGTTTCTTCAACGCGGCATAGGTGACCACGTTGGGCAGGAAGCGGCTCATGGTCTGCTCCACGCACTCGTAGGGATAATGCTCCAGGTAGCGCAGCCCACCCGTCATGCCGGCTGCCAGGCTGGGCTCCAGGGTCACCTCCAGCTCGCCCTGGGTGGGATCGGCGTTGGCCGGCAGGCGGATCAGCTCCAGCCGGCCCTCGTCCAGCCCTACCTGCCCGCTGGTGCCGGTGACGGTAGGGGTGGTGTAGCGATACACGGGCAGGGTGATCTCCACCGCATCCTGGAGGGTCTCCCCGACCGCGCTCATCAGCACCTTGACCTGGTCTATGTTGGGCAGCACGGTCACTGGCCAGGTAGCCTTATACGTGCCTCCGGCCGGCACCGTGACCTTGCTCTGGGTGGCAGCAGGCAGCTCCAGCCCGCTGGCTTGCAACCCTACCGTCACATCCAGGACAGCGGAGGTATTGTTGTGGACGATGGCGGCAATCTCAGCCTGATCGCGGTTGATGAAGAAGCGCGGCAGCACCGGCCGCACCAGCAGGTCCTTTGTGGCGATGATGTCCACCCGGGCCTGGCCCACCAGGGTCTCGGCTGTCACAGCGCGTGCATCCATGGTCCAGGTGGTCAGGTTGTCCGGCAAGGTCACCTCGACCTGGGCCTGGCCCGACGCATCGGTGGTGACCTCTCCGCGCCAGTAGGCAATATCAGGGAACTCGCGACGGACGCTCAGGCCGGCCATGCCCATGCCACCGCCACCACCTTTGCCCCCTTCAGGCAGTTGGGCAGTCAGACGATCCACGTTGACTACCAGGGTGCTGGCTGTGCGTACGCCCAACGGCCGCTGGCTGTAGAAGCGGTCCAACAACGTGCCAGCCTGGTCACTGGCCAGGGTCAGAATGGCCTTGTCCACCAGGGCCAGGGAGAGCTCGGCACGCACTGGCCGGCCACCGGCATCGAGGGTCCGGATTTCCCAGATCACCTTCTCGCGCGGCCCGACTTTCAAAGGTTGCTCCTCTGCGGCTTCTCCCGATTGGCTGGCTGCCTTGCGCGGGGTCAGGATCACTTGCAGGGCCTTATCCGCCACGGAGACCTTGAGCTGCACCAGGCCCATCTTGAACGAAGGCAGCGGGTTTGTCTCATCCATCCCCTTGACCAGCATGATGGAGACGAAGACATTGGGCGCGTACTCGGCTCGGATGGGGATGCGCAGCACCTCGCTGTTGCTCTCTAGCGTGATAACCTCATGGTACAGGATGCGCCCCCGCTCGAGGGTGAGCAGCGCCTTGACCGCGCCCTGGTAGGGACTGGGCACCAGGATCTCGGCCGTGTCGCCCACCTGATACTCGTCCCGGTCGGCCACCAGGGTGATGCGGTCGTTGTTCTCCTGCCGCCAGCTCACATACGCTCTGTCGCTGATCCAGACATACGCGGCGCTGCGGATGAGGTGGCCAGCCCGATCGCGGGCCGTGGCCTCGATCTTGTACTCGCCGCCCTTCTCAGGCACCCACGAGAGCACCCCGGCGCCTTCGGCATCGGTCGTGATCGTTGTGGTGTACACGGGGGTCTTCTTGATCCTGCTGGCCCAGTAGAAACGGCCATCCTCGGCCTGCTCGCGCACGCTGTACCACTCCACCTGGTTAACCACCAGCGTCACCTCTGTCTGGGGCACGGGCTGGCTCTGAGGGTCCACCGTGATGACGTCTACCAGGCTGGTCTCGCCCACCGTCACCACGTAGCTCTGTGGCCGCAGGCCGATGTAGAGGTTGCCCTTGTGCACCACCGCGCTGGCCTGCGTGGACACCACCTGGTTGTTGACGTCCATGACGGTGATGTCGAAAGTGAAGACCTGGCTTTGGCTGAACTTCGTGATATCGGCCGGCACGCTGAAAGTGAAGCGGCCTTCATCGTCGGTAACCCCTTCGCCCTGGCTGAGCGCCTCGCCGAAGTTGCGATAGCGATCGTACTCGTACCACTCCCAGTCGCTAAAGCTCCAGTAGCCCTTGCCCTGGTAAGCAAAGTAGTGATCGGCACTCAGGAGGGCCCAACTTACCTTGCCCCCTTTTACAGGCCCGCCGAAGAAGTAGCTGGCCTGCACGGTGACGTTGATCTGCTCACCCTGGATATATTCTGGCTTGTCGGTCTGCGCGCTCAGCTCATACTCTGGCTTGCGATACTCGGCCACCTGGAAGCCCACCCCGTAGCGGGCGTTTTCGGCCAACTCCACCGTGATATAGTAATAGCCCAGGCTGGCATCCGGCCCCAGCACCATCTTGCCATGGACGGTGCCCATGGCATTGAGGCCCAAATGCTCGCGCAACAGCTCGTTGCCCTGATCATCGTTGATCGTGACCGTCACCGGCTGCCCGGGCGCCGGCAGGCTGTAGCGCGCATCGTCATCGCGGCGGATGATGGCCTTCCAGTAGACGGTCTGGCCAGGGCGGTAGATGGGCCGGTCGGTGTAGACGTAGCCCACGTATGGTTCGGCCACTCCACCGACCGGGAGGTTGAAGTCCCACGGGTTGATCCCCTCCTCCCAGTTGTTGGAGGCGAGGCCAAAGCCGCCGTCAGCAGTGGTGGCAGTGGCCAGGAGCGGGTCCCAGGGCTGCCGCTCAGGGGTGAAGGCCACCCGGGCGACGCCGTCGGAGCCGGTAGTAGCTTCCAGCTCTATCTTGTCACCGTCGGTAAAGCGGACCACAGCCCCCGGCACCGGTTGCCCGCTCTGCAGGTCGGTGACCCAGGCCAGGGCCTCGCTCTGGGTGCTCTTGAGGGTGACGTTGAGGGTGGTGCGCGCTATCAGTTGGCGATATGATTCGTACGGACGCTGCTTGATATCCTTCCCCTGGAGCTGCAAGAAGTAAGCTCCGGGTGGGAGCTGCTGGCCTTCGGCGTCGAGCAGCTCAACAAACATCACAGCAGTGCGGTTGCGCTCGGCGTCGGTGCTTACGCTCCATTTGTGGACCAGGTTGGCATCCCGCGGCCGGTAAGCATCCCAGGCGCGCCACCACTCGCGGCCGGTGAGGGCGATCAGGTCCTCATCGGGTACGCGGTAGAGGGAGAAAGTGATCTCTGGGACGTTGCGGTAGACCACCGCTGCCCGCGTGGCGGTGTAGGCATTGTAAGTGCCGATCTGGCCAGGCCCTGTCAGTTGCAGCAATGGATCGTAGTCTCGGGTGGTAAAGCGGAGGACGTAATCCTCGCCCAGAAGGTTGCCGTAAGGATCGGCCACCTTGCCCGACAGGGTGACGGTGTAGGCCGTGGCCGGCAGTTTGTCGAATCCAACATAGAGGTCGTGATCCCATTCGTTGTATTCGATTTTGAGCTGCGCCGGCTCTGGCACGACGGTGACCGTGCCGGTGACGAAGCTGGCCGGGTCCATGGGGCTGGCGAAGTAGAAGGTGACACCCCAATAGGGGTCGGCCGCCTGGCTGCCATTGCGCGGGTCAGTGCCGGTGACCTTGGGCAGCGAGACGGTGGTGAAGCTGTAGTCAGCAGACTCGCGCAGGCTGCCCTCGCCGCTGGCCGGCCGGGCAGTATGATGTACCTTCGCAGTGTAGCGCGTGCCGAATTCCAGCGACCGCGTCGGCTTGAAGCCCAGCACAGTGTCCCCTTCGGCCCACGTGAAGACCCCGGCGACCGGTTGCTGGTTGTTGTCCACCAGGCTGAAGGCAGCCTCAGTCGAGGTGCGTTCCATGGGCATCGAGAAGGTCACGGTGATCGGGCTCTCGACAGGGACGTTGACGTTGTCAGCCGGCAGCCACGAGAGGACATACGGGTCGGCGGTGCGGAAGGTGAAGACGTAATCTTCTGTCAGCAGGCCACCGGTGGTGTCCTCCAGGCCGGCCTTGACCGTCACGGTGTAGAGGGTGGATGCAGCCAGCCTGGTGCTGGGGGTGAACTGGTAGATGCCGGTGTTGATCCACTGGCCCGTGCCGGCCACTGTCGGGGTGATGGAGAGCGGCTGGGGCAGGCTGGCCTGCTCGGCCACCCCGGTCAGCGGCACCACCGGCCGGTTGAACGCCACGGTGATCGAGGTGTCCACCGAGACCTGGGTGGCCCCGCGGGCAGGCTGTGTGCCTGTTACCTCCAGGAAGCCGACGGTGTTGAACCTGAAGGAGACGGGATAGGGCAGGGGCTGTCCGGCCGCGCTGGTGGCGGTCTGGGCCAGGTTGACCCGATATTCTGCCCCCCGCTTCAGCCGTTCGGTGGGAGAGAAGATCAGACGATTACCCTCCACCTTGACCTGGCCCGGCACGGCTGGCTCGATGCTGAAGGCCGAGGCCGTGCTGGCAGGGTCCATCGGCTGGTCAAAGACGATGGTCACTGGCGCGGTGAGCAACTGCTCCTCACCACGGTCGGGCGTGATGGCGACCACCGTAGGGGGCAGGGACACGCCTGTAGGTGGCGGCGCTGGCGTGACCTGGACCTCGTGGGGGGCAGGTAGCTGGCCAGGACCGCTGCACGCGCTCACAAAGAGCAGAACGAAGATGAAACTCCATGTCAAGATTCGACCGGGATGCATATGACCTCCTGAGATAGCGAAGACGCTCGCGCGGGAGCTATTCCACTACGACAATGCTCACCGGTGCGCTGTAGATCACAGCGCCATCCGGATTGCTGGCAAGGGCGCGAAAAGTGTGCTGGCCCACTGTGAGGGGCCACCAGGCAGTATACTCCGGCCCGGACACAGTGGCAAAAGGTTGGCCATCTACCAGCAGGGTGATCGGCCGGTCCGCGGCGGTTAATTCTCTGCCCGGGAGTACGGTGATCGGCAACTGCTGGTTCTCCCTGGGGAGTGCCGGGTCCAGGCGGTAGACCCGGTTGGGGTCGGGGCTGGTGAGCGCCAGTGCCTCACCCGGGCCCTGGGCCAGGACGGGCGCCTCCCAGGCCGTTATCTCCGGCTGCGGGATATGGTTCTCGCGCGCCCAGGCTTGCAGCTCGGGAGGGAGGAGCCAGTATATCTGTTGCCGGAGGTATTCGGCTGGTGTAGATGGGTCGGCTGGCTTGCCCGTGCGGATATCTACCCCGACGCGCACATGGCTGCGGTCTACCTCGTGCGGCTCGGTGCCTTCGATGAACCATTCGAACCGCCGATGGGGACAGGGCACTACTTCAGGGGAGCCAGGGAGTAGAGGAGCGGGGGCGAATGCCTTGCCAAAGGAGCTCTTCTGGCTCCCTACTTGCCAGCCTCCTTCAGTTGGGGCGGGCAACAGGCCGGAATCGGCGCACACCTCTACCCGCACCAGGCCGGCCGGTCGGGCGAACTCTCGCGGCGGGGTATCGCGCAACACGCTGACCATGAAGTCGTGCCAGATAGGCCCCGCCCCGCTGATGCCGCTCACATCGCGCATGGGCTGGTTGTCGGCATTGCCCACCCAGACCCCGGTC
>DAOTZS010000196.1:0-6941 GCA_034434335.1 Anaerolineae bacterium | reverse complement strand
CACGCTCAATGGCATCTGCAGCTTCGTGCCAGCCAATGTAGTGCAGCATCATCACCCCCGACAAGAGCAGGCTGCCCGGGTTGACCTTGTCCTGGTTAGCGTATTTGGGCGCGGTGCCGTGGGTGGCCTCGAACACTGCCAGGTAGTCGCCGATGTTGGCACCGGGCGCGATCCCCACGCCACCGACCTCTGCTGCCACCGCATCGCTCAGGTAGTCGCCGTTCAGGTTAGGGGTGGCGATGACGTCGTATTCGGCCGGGCGCAACAGCATCTGTTGGAACATGATGTCGGCGATGCGGTCCTTGATCACGATTTTGCCTTCAGGCTGCACCCCGCCATATTTATCCCACAGCTCCTGTTCGGTAATCGTCACATCTCCGAACTCATCCCTTGCCAGCTCGTAGCCCCACTGCATGAACGCGCCCTCGGTGAACTTCTGGATGTTGCCCTTGTGCACCAGGGTCACGCTCTTGCGGCCGGTTTCTAGCGCGTGAAGGATGGCTTTACGGATGAGCCGCTTGGAGGCAAATTCACTCATCGGCTTGATGCCAATGCCAGAGTTGGGCCAGAACTGGGCCCCCATCTCCTCCTTCAGGAACTTCTCTACCCGGGCCGCCTCGGGTGTGCCAGCCTTGAACTCCACCCCTGCATAGACATCCTCAGTATTCTCGCGAAAGATCACCACATCTACCTGCTCAGGATGGCGCAAGGGGCTGGGAACACCTGGATACCACTTGACCGGCCGAACGCAGGCATAGAGGTCAAGCTCTCTGCGCAACGCCACATTCACGCTGCGAAACCCCCCTCCTACCGGGGTAGTCAGCGGCCCTTTGATGCCGACCACGAATTCGCGGATGGCCTGTAGAGTCTCGGCTGGGAAGTAATCCCCACCGTACAGAGCCGCGGCCTTCTCCCCCGCATAGATTTCCATCCAGGCTATCTTGCGCTGCCCTCCGTAGACCTTCTGCACGGCCGCATTCCAGACACGTAGCGAGGCCCGCATGATGTCGGGGCCAATACCATCCCCTTCGATCCAAAACAGGATCGGGTTGTCAGGCACATGCAGTCTGCCCTCACGCACGGTGATACGTTCACCCTCAACAGGCACGGTGATCTTGCTGTATGACATGGCAACCTCTGAGTCAAGGATGAGAATAGGTAACTATTCAGCGGTGACTGGAAGTCACCCTTTTGGGCCTGCGGCCAGAGATCGGCCTTCGCCGACCTTTCTCATGATGCATACATGAAGGGTGTCGGCGGAGGCCGACACCCTGCACGAAGTGCCCAGAATGGGCGATTTCAATCGGCCTGAATGGGCACGAGAATAGTATCAGCTACCTGTACTACTTCAGCATCTGTCGCAATACCGCCTGAAGGATGCCGCCGTGCCGATAGTACTCCACCTCTACAGGTGTGTCAATCCGCGCCACGACCTCGAAGCCTACGACCTGGCCCTCGGCTGGGGTGGCGTATACGGTCAGGCGCTGCTTGGGCTGCAAATCGCGGCCGGCCAGGCCGACGATGTCGAAGCTCTCGAAGCCGGTCAGGCCCAGGGAGGCTGCGCTCTGGCCAGGGAGGAACTGGAGGGGCAGGATGCCCATCCCCACCAGATTGCTACGGTGGATGCGTTCAAAGCTCTCCGCAATTACAGCCTTAACTCCCAACAGCCGCGGGCCCTTGGCTGCCCAGTCGCGGCTGGAACCGGTGCCGTATTCTTTGCCTGCAATCACGATCGTCGGCGTGCCATCGGCCATATATCTCATGGCCGCGTCATAGATGGAGAGGATTTCCCATGAAGAGCCAACGCCAGAAGGCAATCCCTGTACTTCATTGGCCCTTGCCTTCCTTCCATCCCCGCCCTGATAAACGGTATAACCGCCTTCCATGCCCGGCGTCAGCCTGTTGCGGATGCGGATGTTAGCAAAAGTGCCGCGCATCATCACCTCATGGTTGCCGCGGCGCGCTCCATATTGGTTGAACTCCTCCTGCGGAACCCCCAGGTTGAGCAAATAGCGGCCGGCTGGACTGTCGGCTGCAATAGGCCCGGCCGGCGAGATATGATCGGTAGTGACGCTATCGCCCAGGTAGACCAGCACACGTGCCCCGCGGATGTCTTGTAGCGGCAAGGGGTCGTGGGACAGGTTGAAGAAGAAGGGGGGTTCCTTGATGTAAGTGCTGGCCTCATCCCAATGATAAAGGTCACCTACCGGCACGGCGATGCGATTCCAGGCTTCATCTCCGCTGAAGACATGAGCATACTGCTCATGAAACAGCTCGGGTCGCAAGGTCTGAGCAACGGCCGCCTGGACCTCCTCTTGGCCTGGCCAGATGTCGCGTAGATAGACCGGACGGCCGTCATCGCCAACCCCCAGTGGTTCGGTCGTCAGGTCAATCTCCACCGTGCCGGCGATGGCGTAGGCTACCACCAGCGGTGGGCTGGCCAGGTAGTTGGCGCGTACCAGGGGATGGATGCGCCCCTCAAAGTTGCGGTTGCCCGAAATCACCGCCGCCACAATCAGGTCATTTTCCTGAATAGCCCTCGTCACGGCCTCGGGGAGGGGGCCGCTGTTGCCGATACAGGTCGTGCACCCGTAGCCCACCGTATGGAAGCCAAGGGCCTCCAAATAGGGGGTCAGGCCCGCCTCATCCAGGTAACGGGTGACCACCCTCGAGCCCGGGGCCAGGCTGGTCTTCACCCACGGTTTGGCCCGCAACCCCCTCTCGACGGCTTTCCGGGCCAACAGCCCCGCGGCCACCATGACACTTGGGTTGCTGGTGTTGGTGCAAGAGGTGATGGCAGCGATAACCACAGAACCGTGGTCAAGGGCCAAGGACGGAGGAGGGAAGACGGAGGACACAGTGCCTTCCTTCCTCGCCCCCTGTCTCTCGACCACCGCCGGGAATGCTTTCTGAAAACTGGCCCTCACCTCGGCTAGCGTGAGCCGATCCTGCGGACGCCTGGGCCCGGCCAGGCTCGGCACCACGGTACTCATGTCGAGTTCCAGCGTGTCGGTGAAGAGCGGCTCCGGCGTGTCGTCGCTGCGGAAAAGGCCCTGGGCCTTGCAGTAGCATTCTACCAGATCCACCAACTCGGAGGGCCGGCCGCTGAGGGCCAGGTAGCGCAGCGTTTCGGTATCCACAGGGAAGAAGCCAACCGTGGCGCCATACTCGGGCGCCATGTTGGCAATGGTGGCCCGGTCAGGCAGGGAAAGCTTGCTGAGCCCAGGGCCATAGAATTCCACGAACTTGTCTACCACCCCCTTGGCGCGCAATCTCTGGGTAATGGTCAGCACCAGATCGGTGGCGGTGGCACCTTCAGGCAGTTCGCCGGTGAGTTTGACGCCGACCACCTGGGGGGTGAGCATGTAGATTGGCTGGCCGAGCATGACGGCCTCGGCCTCGATACCACCCACCCCCCAGGCAAGCACCCCCAGCCCATTGATCATGGTGGTGTGAGAGTCGGTGCCGACCAGAGTATCGGGATAGGCTACACGGTGCATGGGCAGGCCGGCGGAAATAGCCGATGGCACCCCTGCGCCTTTCGTCCCTTGCCCTGCGCCCTCCTCATCCACCCGTACTACCGTTGCCAGGTACTCCAGGTTAACCTGATGCACGATCCCAGTGGCAGGAGGCACTACGCGGAAGTTGGCGAAGGCCGACTGGGCCCACTTGAGGAACTCGTAGCGCTCGCGGTTACGCTCGAACTCGCGCACGATATTGTGAGCCAGCGCCAGGCGCGAGCCGAAGCAATCCACCTGTACCGAGTGATCAATCACCAGGTCCACGGGGATAAGGGGGTTGACACGTTGAGGATCACCCCCAAGGCGGGCCATGGCTGCGCGCATGGCTGCAAGGTCTACCAGAGCGGGCACGCCAGTGAAGTCCTGCATGATGACCCGCGCTGGTTTGAAGGGCAGCTCGACGGGCGCTGGATCGCGTGCTTCCCAGTTGGCCAGCCGGATCACGTCTTCTTCGGTGATGGTGTAACCGTCTACCTGCCGCAAGAGCGCTTCCAGCAGCACCTTGATCGAGAAAGGCAGCCGTGTGACCTCACCGATACCGGCTTCCTCCAGCGCGGCCAGCCGGTAGAAGATCGTGGGTTCTGATGCGCCAGGCAACAAGGCACGGGCATGGAAGGGATCAAGGGCCATCCCGGCTTACTTCCGCTCCCCCAACATCCGGTCCAACATGAATAACGCTGTTCCCTGCGCCCCTACCATCTTCAGGCGGGCAACTATCTCGCTGGCGTTCTTCTCCTCCTCCACCTGCTCCTCAACAAACCACTGGAGCATGATCTGAGCCGGGTAGTCGTTCTCTTTGACGGCTGCCTCGTAGCAGCGGTTGATAAGCCCGGTCACCTTCTTCTCGTGTTCGAGCACCTGCTCGAACAGATCCAGCGCTGAAGCGAACTCGGTCGGCGGCTGAGGTATAGCCTGAAGTGTTACCTGTCCTCCGCGCTCGATGATGTGGTCGAAGATTTTGAGGGCATGGCCTTGCTCTTCCCCGGCCTGGACGCGTAGCCAGTGAGCGCAACCTGGCAGGTTCGCGGCCTCGCAATAGGCCGACATGGAAAGGTAGAGATATGCTGAGTATAACTCGTGTTTGATCTGGTCGTTCAGGATGTCTTGGATAGTTTTGCTTAGCATGGCAGCTTGTCTCCTTGTTATGGGATTAGACTCAGGTAACCATTCAGTGGTAACTGGAAGTCACCCTTTTTGGGCCTGCGGCCAGTGGTCGGCCTTTGCCGACCACTCTGGTGATACACACATGAAGGGTGTCGGCGTAGTGGGGCGATCCGGCGGATCGCCCCACCCGGCACGAAGTGGCCAGGATGGGCGATTTCAATCGGCTTGAATAATTGCAGACTCAGTATCTCACGGGGTCGCCCGTGATTCAGTAAGGTTCTACCCCAAGAAGCCCGGCCACGAGGCTGGTCGCGTCGGCGGGGCAAGGTGCGGGCTTTCGGCCGAGCCCACCCCATGTGGGATACTACATGTTGCTAAGAGCCTCGAGCACAGGGGCCACCGAGAGGGTGAGCAGGATGGCCATGACCACAGCCGAACCCAGGCACCAGGCGCAGATGGCCAGGATGATGAAGAGCTCCAGGTAGGTCAGATAGGCAGAGAACAGAACACCGAACAGCGCTATGGCAAAGACTGCCAGGGGCGCGAAGATCGCCAGCGTTCCCCGGTTGTAGCGCCCCACGGCCCAGGCCGCCACTATGGCCGTATAGCCCACAGCGCCCAAAAGCCCGACAGGCAACACCCCAAAGAGGCGGGCATAGGGGCTTGACTGCACCGCGTTACAGTCTCCTACCGGGCCACAGATGGCGGCCACCTGGCGAGTCTCCACATAAGTAAGGTAAAGGGCGATACCCAACCCTATAAGTGCTACCACCAGGATGGCCTTGCCAGCCCAGCCCGGCCCCCGCGGCACCTTGCGCCCTGATGCGGCCAACCCGGCTGCAGCCAGGGCATATAGCAACGCTGCCATCAGGATCACCAGCACAGCCATGCCCAGCCCAAACCCCGCGAAGCGAGAAGCGGCCCTGTCCAATACCGTACTAGAGGCCAGGTCACTCCCCGCAGGCAGCCACGATAGAATAAAGGCAATCACGTAACCCAAGTCCATCTCTGCCCCCGTCCTACGGATTTGGGTCGTACTTGCAGCGCTGGCCCTTGAGCCCATTCAGATAGATGCAGAGCTCAACATACGCAGGGCGCAGGTAGAGATCCGGGTAGCCAGGCCCGATAATCGCCCACCAATACTGCTCGTCCTCTTTGGTCCAGTTGACATCGGGGATGTAGATGGCGCTCATGAGGGCAATCCATGGCCGCCAATGCTCCGCAGCCCACTGATAGGCCCTGACCATGTATTTGCCCTTGAGGGCCTCATCAATGCCGGCACCTGCGCCATGCCAGGCATATTCCGGATGCACAGGGTCAGTGGTCCAGCCAAACTCCAGCACTACAACCCGCTTCCCCTGATCACCATACCGCTCCATGACCGCCCGCACATCTTCCACATGGCGAAAGGCGAAGAACCGCTCCCCGCCGTAGGGCACTTTCTTAGCCGCTGCCTCATCAGGGCTCAGCTCGGGCGGAGCCGCATAGCCGGCCGCATGGACCCCAAGCATGTCGAAATAGCCCGTGCTGTCTCCCCGCATGGCCTGATACATCAGGTCGTAGAACTTAATGTCGGGCATGGCAATCTCGCTATCCGTGCCGGTAGGGGCCATGCCGGCTGTAACGACCAGGGCGTTGGGGTCAATGGCCTTGATCGCGCTATACGCCATCTTGAGCATGCGGGCGTAGCCGGCCGGATCGGGCCGTTTGCCTCCCCACTCCCGCGCCAGGTTCGGCTCATTCCAGATCTGGTAAGCCTCAATCCGCCCCCGGTAACGACTGGCCACCGCTGCCAGGAAGTCTGCAAAGTGGCCGGCATTTTCCGGCGGATTACCAGCCCAGAAAGGCCGGTCGGGGTCCTGGCTGATACGCACGATCAGCTTCAGGCCGTGCTGCTCCACTTGGTCCACGATACGATCCGTAACGCTCCAGTCATAGTGGCCTTTGCCGCTGCCCTCGATATCCTGCCACGAGAACCACTGTTTGACCCAGTTAAACCCGCCATCCTTGATCAGCTGCAGGTCCCGATCGGCCACCTCAGGCCGCCACCAGAGGAAGGCTTGCACGCCATAGTCGGGGGAGGACATCAGGGAGTTAGCATCCACCACCGGGGTTGGCGCCGCTGGCCGCGCGGTGGGACTGGGAGGCAACGGCGTCGCTGTTGGGCCGGCTGTGGGTTGGAGGGTAGCGGTCGGCTGAGGGATGGAAGGGGTGGCCGGCGGCGGGCTTGGGTTCTGGGATATAGAAGAGATAGGGGTCGGCTGCGGTGTAGGTGACGCCTCTTCCAGGGTGGGCCGTGGAGTTTTGGTCGGCGTA
>DAOTZS010000195.1:0-10341 GCA_034434335.1 Anaerolineae bacterium | reverse complement strand
CGATTGAAATCGCCCCTTCTGGGCATTTCGTGCCGGGTGTCGGCCTCCGCCGACACCCTTCATATATGGATCATGAGAAAGGTCGGCGAAGGCCGACCACTGGCCGCAGGCCCCAAAAGGGTGACTTCCAGTCACCGCTGAATAGTTACACGCCGGCGTAACTATTCAGGCCGATTGAAATCGCCCCTTCTGGGCACTTCGTGCCGGGTGTCGGCCTCCGCCGACACCCTTCATATATGGATCATGAGAAAGGTCGGCGAAGGCCGACCACTGGCCGCAGGCCCCAAAAGGGTGACATCCAGTCACCGCTGAATAGTTATACGCCGGCTTACGCGCCGCGTCTCAGCTTACCCGCCACTACCTGCGCTCGTGCCTGTCAGGAAGCGGTGGATGTCGGCGGCGGCACGCTTGCCGGCACCCATGGCGCTGATCACCGTTGCTGCGCCCGTCACCACATCGCCGCCAGCCCAGACCCCTGGCTTGGTGGTGCGCCCAGTCTCGGGGTCGGCGACGACAGTGCCATGGCGGGTGCGCTCCAACCCCTTGGCGTTGTTGAAGACCAGGGGGTTGGGGCTGGTGCCCAGGGCGAAGATTACCGTGTCCACCTCCATCTCGAACTCCGAGCCCTCAATGGGGATGGGTGAGCGCCGGCCCGAGGCGTCTGGTTCCCCCAGCTCCATACGGATACAGCGCAGTGCAGCAACGTTGCCCCGGCCATCCCCCAGGATGGCAACCGGGTTGGTGAGGAAGTCGAAGATCACCCCTTCCTGTTCGGCGTGATGAAATTCCTCGGCGCGCGCCGGCACTTCGGTGCGCGAACGGCGGTAGACGATGTGCACCTCACCCCGGCCGCCGCCGTCTTGTCGGGCACGGATCGTCTGCAGGCGCAGGGCGCTGCGCGCGGCATCCATAGCCACATTGCCGGCACCGATCACCGCCACCTTGTGGCCCACTTTCACCGGCGTGTCATACTCCGGGAAACGATAGCCCTTCATCAGGTTGACACGGGTCAGGAATTCGTTGGCCGACATCACGCCATTGAGATTGATGCCCGGAATGCGCATAAAGGCTGGCAGGCCGGCACCGGTGCCCAGGAACACGGCATCATACGCTTGCAGCAGCTCGTCGAGGGTGTAGGTGTTGCCGATCACATGGTTGGTGCGGATCTCGATCCCCAGGCACTCGGTGGCAGCCTTGATTTCGGCCTGGATGATGCTCTTGGGCAGACGGAACTCGGGGATGCCATAAGTCAAGACACCCCCTGGCAGGTGCAGCGATTCGAAGATCACCACTTTGTGGCCCAGCCTGGCCAGGTCTACGGCGCAGGTGAGCCCGGCCGGCCCGGAGCCAACGACGGCCACCTTCTTGCCCGTCGGGGGCGCCGGGACGGGTGGGCACACCTGTTCGCGCAGGGCAAAGTCGCCCACGTAACGCTCCAGCCGGCCGATGGCCACCGGCTGGCCCTTCTTGCCCAGGATGCAGTACGATTCGCATTGTGTCTCCTGGGGGCAGACGCGGCCGCAGATGGCCGGCAAATTGTTTTTCGCCTTCATGGCTTCCACCGCGGCCGGCAGGTCTCCCTCTCGTAGAGCCCTGATGAACTGGGGGATCTGCACCCCCACCGGGCAACCCTCGACACAGTGGGGCTTGCCACACTGCAAACAGCGCTCAGCCTCGAGCTGTGCCAGTTCCCAGGGCAGGCCCAAGGCTACCTCGTCGAAATTGCCAATCCGCACCTCAGGCTCTTGCTCGGGCATCTCCTGCCGCGGGATCTGCATCCGTTCTTTCTGTGTTAGCGGAGACATTGCAACGCTCCCTTGTGATGCCACACGGACCGTGGCTCGCTCAGAGCCCCTCCGGAGTAATCAGCCTCGACCATTACACCTGGGAAAGGGCCGCGAGCTGACACTCATGCCTGGCCTCCAGGCGTTGTCGCCAGAGCTCCACCGCCAACTGCTCCTCGGGGCGGTAGAACTGCATGCGTGCCAGCAGGTTGTCCCAGTCCACCAGGTGGCCGTCGAACTCCGGGCCATCCACGCATACGAAGCGGGCCCCGTCGGCCATCGCCACACGGCAGCCACCACACATGCCTGTGCCGTCAATCATGATGCTGTTGAGGCTGACAATGGTGGGCACCTTAAAGGGCTGGGTGGCCAGCGAGACGAACTTCATCATGATGGTAGGTCCGATGGCCCACACCCGGGCAATCTCCTCTGCCCGGGCCGCCAGCAGCTCTTTGAGCGGCTCGGTCACCAGCCCCTTGCGGCCGTAGGAGCCGTCGTCGGTGCACACAATCAGCTCGTCGGAGACCCTGCGCATCCTCTCTTCCCAGAACAGGAGGTTGGCTGTGCGGGCTCCCATGATGGTGATAATGTAATTGCCGGCCTCTTTCAGGTCGCGCGCGATGGGGTACATGGGCGCGATCCCCACCCCGCCCGCTACACAGACTACCGTGCCGTAGTTCTCGATCTCCGTAGGGTGGCCGAGGGGGCCGGCGACGGCAAACAGATGATCACCCACACCCATGGTGCCCAGTTGCATGGTGGACTTGCCCACCTCCTGGAAGATGAGGGTGATGGTGCCGGCCTCCGGGTCGTGGTCGGCGATGGTCAGAGGGATGCGCTCCCCATGCTCGTCGGCGATTACGATGACGAACTGCCCCGCTTTGGCGGAGCGGGCCACGTGCGGCGCTGCGACGACCATCAGCTTGGTGACGTCGCTGAGGGCCTGTTTTTCAAGGATCTTGTACATGGCTCATCCACCTTGGTGGCTATGGTGATTACTGGGCACTGGCGATATAACTTAGGTAACTATTCAGGCCGATTGAAATCGCCCCTCCTGGGCACTTCGTGCCGGGTGTCGGCCTCCGCCGACACCCTTCATGTATGCATCATGAGAGAGGTCGGCGAAGGCCAACCTCTGGCCGCAGGCCCCAAAAGGGTGACGCCTCGGGCGAGCCCTCGGCGTGGCCCTTCCAGTCACCGCTGAATAGTTACTTACTTCGTAGTAACGACTTTAGTCGTTCAAGGCGTGCTCAAAGCGACTGAAGCATGCACTGAGTGCGGTGAAGTGTAGCTACTACGAAACCTACATCTTGTGCTTAGCGGGCTGCCGAACCCAGGATGTGGGTATCTCCAAGATTCGCCGGGCCCAGGTCATTATATACCCAGGCAGTTATCGCGGCAAGCGGCTCTCGCTGCGAGCGTCTACCAGGCCGTCTTCAGATATCTGGGCAGGTCCACAGCCTCCCGTGGACCCACCTTGATCTCCCACCCTGGCAACTCCTCTTCCAGCTCACCCATCAGCACGGCCACATGGCCCGGGATGACGACTTTGCGGTGGTTGACCTTCTCGGCAATGCCGGTGTCTCTGACCGTCTTGGCGATCTTGGCGGCATCGAACTTGCCTGCCGCCCAGGCAGTCAACACGCTCATGCCCTCGGCGTCGGCCACCAGGAGCCAACCGGGCAGGCCGCTGCTTTCGACTTCGTTGGCCACGGCGAAGTAGGTGATGGAGAAGTTGGTCGTCACCATCACGGGCGCGTCGGGGCCGGGTTTGTTGATGGGGTAGACGCCGGGCTCAACCTGGATCGGTTTCTGCGGATCGGTGTAAATGTTTTGCCGCAATACCAGCAGGGGGTAGATCGTCGCTGGATCAAACCGGCCCAGGACGACCATGCCAGCATACTTGACGATATGCTGGCCGGCCAGGAGGGCCTCCATGCCTGGGTCATCTGTTCCCAGATAGGGGAAGGTGATGATGGGGTAGCCCACAGGCCGGAAGTTCTTCTTGAGGGCCAGACGCCGGAGCTGGGTGAGAACGGTCAGTGAGCTTCGGAAGTCGCGCGCTACGGGGTCAAGCACCAGGTCCTCGAGCCCGGCGCCATTCAGCTTCTGGGTCAGTTCGGCCAGCTCTTCGATCGTGTTGCCGCGCACGGCCAGGGGAGCTTTGGCCTCTTTGGCCAGCTTGCTCATGGCCTCCCAGTTCGCCGCGGTGGCAGCACACAAGAGGGGTGTCACCCCTGCCGTCTTGGCCAGGCCGGCTGCCATGATCGCCGGGTCCTCGGTGACCAGGACGAGAGGCATGGTGCAGGCCTCGCGCACGGCGGCAACGGCAGCAGCAAATGCCCCGGCATTGCCAGAGGCTGCCTCAACCGCCAGGCCATCCAGTCGAAGCCCGATGCCCACGTAGTCCACTTTGTAGTTGGCGGCTGCCTGGGCCAACGCCTTGATCTCGTCCAGGGAAAGGGTGTCGGGCACCCGCACCAGCAGGCCGGTGGGGTGATAGAAGGTCTTCTCGTGGCGGAAGAGCACCGTCTCGTTGCCGGTTTCGATCTTGCGCCCGTCAGCCGAGAGGGTGATGAGGCGGATGGGCGGTGCCGCAGCCGCGGCCAGCTTGGCCTTGGATTCCTCGCTGACATAGGGGCACTGCACAAGTTCCGCCTGCTTGGCGGCCAGCTTCATGGCGAATGCCAGACAGGTAGGAAAACCGCACTCCTTGCAGTTGGTGCGGGGCAGCAGCTTGTAGATGTCAAGACCGGAAAGGGCCATGGGTATCCTCCATTCATTGCCTTGTAACTATTCAGGCCGATTGAAATCGCCCCTCCTGGGCACTTCGTGCCGGGTGTCGGCGGAGGCCGACCACTGGCCGCAGGCCCAAAAGGGTGACTTCCAGTCACCGCTGAATAATTACGTTGCCTTTACGCAGGCATCAGCTCATTGATCATCCGTTTTACCCTTGCCACCGCCGTCGGGTGTCGCATCACTACAATGTCGGCGCCCGATTCGATCAGGGCGGCCGCGGTCATGGCCTCCCAATTGATGGCGCGGGTTTCCCAGTCGCCCCAGGCAGCCGGCACTCCTTCGCCGGCTCGCGCTTCTTTGGTGCGCCACGCCTCTTCGCCTGGCGTCACGATCATCGGCTGTTGGGTCATGGTATCCCCCTGCAAGGCTGCCAGGCGCAGGCGCTCCATAACGCTATAGCCATACTCTATGCCATAGCCAAGCGCGCCGGTCGTGGGGTCCATAATGATGCGTTCGAGGGGCATGCCCATGTCGTGGATCAGAATGGTCAACTGCTTGGCCAGGTTGACATCCATAGGGGTACGGCTGACCACCAGATGGCCATGAGCCAGGGCTGCGGCAACAATAGTGCGGTAAGTCTTTTCTTCGCAGGGGCCCAGGACCAACCGCTCACCGACCCCTTCTTCGGCTACGGCGACCAGCAATTCGCTGTCCAGCTCAACCTGGCCAGTGCCGAAGACGAGCAAGGGCAAGCCGGTGGCCTGTAATACGTTGCGCAGAGTGCGGCGTGCCTGGGCAGCCGTCATCCGCTGGCCGGCGCTGTCGTTGGCCGTCAGTTGCAGCACGATCAGATCGGCCCCTGCCCCTTCGGCAGCTTTGGCCCAGGCCACAGGGTCGGCCAGCACATCGCCCCAGGCCCGCACCAGGGGCTGCGACCACTCTTCCTTCGGGGACGCGGTGCGCACCTCTAGCGCCACGCGAGGTGGGTTCGGGATCTGCCCTTCAAATGCCAGAAAGGGCAAGGTATTAGCGCCCCCAACAGTGACCGTGTGGTGCCGCGTACCACCTTCGGCGGCGGTAGCCCCCAGTGTCACCTCACGGACCTTGCCATTCCACTTCTCGATAGGTATCTCGACACTCACAGGCATGACGATGACCTCCTTTGCTTAGAGC
The DNA here is from genome assembly GCA_034434335.1 of Anaerolineae bacterium. GTDB lineage: Bacteria > Chloroflexota > Anaerolineae > CG2-30-64-16 > CG2-30-64-16 > DAOTZS01. Next base: position 4,645 of record DAOTZS010000195.1, on the reverse strand, counting down.
TAACAGCGGGCGATGGCCGTCATCCACACGTGCAAGTGTAGTGCTTTGCCCATCGCTGCCGCGCTTTACCAGTATCGTTCTACATGAACCTGCCCCGGGTTTTGCTTTGTGTGCTCCTGGAATCCTGCCTGGGCCAGCATGGGAATTAAACTCTCGATCATGGCCGGGCTGCCACATAAAAAGATATGGGTATTATCGGGGGTGGGCCGAAAGCCCCAGGACCGAGCGACTATATCCTGCTGCCACAGGTCCTGCACATGGCCGATGGCACCAGGCCAGGGGACGGGCTCGTGCTCTGGCCGGCTGATTACCGGATGATAACTAAGGTTGGGGCACAGGTGTTGTAGTGTCATCAGCTCAGAGCGATAACCCAGGTCCCAAGAGTGCCGCGCGCCGTGCAACACAGCAAAACGCCGCGCGCTGCCGCACATAAGATGGGTGGTCAGCATGCTCATATAAGGCGCCAGCCCGGTGCCCGTGGCAATCATGATTACGTTTTGGTCCTCGGGCACCTGGTCCAGCGTGAATATCCCCGAAACCCTGGCTGAAAGCCAGAGGCGGTCACCAATCTCCAGGGCAAACAATCGGGGGGTCAATGCACCGCTGGTGACCAGGGCAATGTAGAACTCCAGGTATTCGTTGATAAGGGAGGATGAAGCAATGGAGTAGGCACGGCGGATCAACTGCTGTGGGTCGGCTGGCGGCACCTCGGGCTCGGCCAGGGCGCAGCGAGGAGCGGAGCCTGGCAATCCCAACACGGCAAACTGCCCCGGCCGGAAGGCAGGTAGCTGCCACCCATCAGGCACAATCCGCAATATCATCAGCCAGGGCGATATCTCGGTCTTCAGGGTCACAACAGCATTGAGCTGGCTATCCCGCAATGTAACACTCCCCAAGCTGCTGTGGCAGGCATCTTCAGCCACGAAGGGCTGATCCACGGCGCGAGAGACAGAGGCCGCTCATCCGATTGGCCTCCGTCTCCCGTCAGTCATGTGGATGTGCCAGGGATGGCAAACATCCCTGGCACTGGTTTCCCTGACCCACCCGGCTCCGGCCACCGATGCCTGGCCCAGCCGTCTGGCGCGTTTACCATGATCTTAGGTAACTATTCAGGCGGTGACTGGAAGTCACCCTTTTGGGGCCTGCGGCCAGTAGTCGGCCTTCGCCGACTTCTCCGGTCATGCACACATGAAGGGTATCGGCGTAGGGGCGATCCGGCGGATCGCCCCACCTGGCACGAAGTGCCCAGGGAGGGCGATTTCGGTCGGCCTGAATGGTTATGATCTTAGAACATCGGCGGCATCGTCAACGCCGGATGCCCTACCGCTTCCAGATGCGCTAACAACCCCTCCACGTCAGTACAGATGGTTTCATCCGCGATCTTGTTCAACAGATCGGGATCCCCTTCGCGCTCGCACACAGCCTGCAGCTCAGCCGCCATCGTCCGCTTCAGGACACTGGACATCCACACCACGCGCTTGAAGCCGCCGTCGGCGGAGATAAACTTGGGGCTGGTCAGATAGTACTTGCCCACCCCCATTACGCCGGGGGTCTGGAGACCACCGCCGGCCATGCCGGCCAGGGTCGAGAAGGTCATGCCGGCTGGCGTCATGCTGGGATCCTCGCGGCTGACCACCATCACGCCGTTGGCCTCGGGGATGAGCATGACGATGCACTCGAAGCAGCCACAGTTCTTAACGTGAATGCCGTTAGCTATGTAGCTGTTGATGTCCAGCAGGCTGAGATTATAGACATGCTGCCACCGGTTGTTATTCTCGATGATCTCGACCTCGGTTACGGCATCCAGGAAGGTGTCGGCCTGTAGCCAGGGTGTGAGCACTGCCGCCGTCTCCGGCTCGGCCTCAATAACCCGGCGCAGGTTGTCAGCTACCGGCCGTGAGCGTCCTGTACGATAGTAGAAGAGCGTGGACGGGCTGAGTACAGTCTGGCTCTCCGGCAATGCAGCCAGTGCTTTGCCCGCCGCGTAGGGCAAGACCTCTTCCTGAGTCTTATCCTGCTCCAGCGGGAGGACGGTGATCTGCTCCAGTGTGGCCCGCTTGGCAGGGTGGCGGACTGGGATGGAAGCAGCAAAGCGACGGAGATTGGCTCCGTGCAATTCCACTTTGTAAACCGCTCCGTCGCGACGGAGATAACCCACGATCCCCAGCCGCTTGAGCAGCCACTGCAAGTGCCGGGCTGCCCGTTCATCGCTATGACACAGATAAGCCTCGCCCACTGACCAGCGGTTATCGTATTGGCGCAGGCGCACGCTCCCATCTCCGTCGAACAAGCCAGCCAGGAACGCGGCAATGTGTTCTTCGGGCAATGAGAGTAGACGCGCCAGGTCCCAGCCGCCATTGGCCATCCGTACGCCCAGGCCGTCGGCCAGGATGCCCAGCACAAAGTTGTTGGCATAGAGATCGGTGGCGGGTGAGGTTGAGGCGATGGCGCGGCCCTCAACTACTCCACCGCCGGTTTTCTCTCGCCGGCTTAGCTCGATACCGGGGAAAACCCGTTCGAAAACTTCGGCAAAGGTATCCAGCAGCGCCGGGTTGGTGTTGGTGAAGGTAACCCGGCATTCATACTGCCCCCGCCGATCCAGGGACCCATCAGCGGCTAGCAGCCCCAGCAGATAGAGCAAATCGGGGCTAATAGCAGGCAACCGCAGGCGCGGATTTCCCCCACGAGGAGTTACGGTGACAATCTGGCTGCGGAAAGCTTGCCAATCCTCACCCAGGGCTTCAACCATGCACCGCAGGTCGCCCAGAGGGATAGAAGAGACCCGCGGGTCGGGCTGAACAAGCCCCAGGCTGCGGTAGGCAGCAGCTACTGAGCCATATTTCTCCTCTAACCTCTTCTTGATCCGGACTACCAGTTCGTCATCGGCCACCCGGCACTCTGCAGGCAGCAGATCAATAGCCAGCGGCACCTTCCCATCCACCCGTAGATGTCTAAGGGCATAGACCCGGTCGCCTACCTGGACCTCATCAGCTCGCACCCACGCGCAGGAATGGCCATTGCTGAGCCAGCGGTCCACGGCCACTTCGTGGTCGGGGGTCAGCACCAGTTCCTGGCCTGATCTGGTGCGCAGGCGGACAAGGTGGGCAGGAGCCGGGATCTTATGCACGCCAAGCAACCGGCTCTCGGCTAATCGCCCCCCTTCGTCAAGCGTCAATGCAGCTATCTCAGCTGGTGCACCCTGTACTTGGCGCTCTTCCACGAATTTCCCAATAGGCACCAGCCGGCCATTGACGAGCACCTCCGCCTCTTCCGTCAGGCAGGCGGTCATGGGGTTTTCCATGATTGAGTACATGGCCACTTCCTGTACGGTGCCGTGCGAGCCCTGCTTGGCGTAATCGTTGACGCCGGAAAAGTACCCTTTGACCGGGTCCAGGACGGAGCCTTTCTTGATAGGCTGGTTGGGGCCGGTAGGGTTGATCTCGAAGCTGGCCTTGCAGTCCAGCCAGTTATATGCGCCGCACAGCCCCAGCCTTTGGGGGCTGACCACGCAGACATGGTTAGGCGCGAAGGACTGGCACAAAGTGCAGGAGTAGAAGGTGTCTACCGCCTCGTCGGTCAGGTCTGCCAGGCGGCGATTGCGGTAGTCGTAGGCTACGCGCGCTTTGGCCAGCCATTCGGCATGCAGCGCCGGGTCGGTGATGATCTTGACCTGCACCTTGTCCACGATGGCACCGAAGTCGGCGTGGAAGCGGGCATGCAGGATATCGCCAAAGTGGCGCAGGTTGAAGCCCTTTTCGGCGGCTGCTTTCGAGATGCGCATCCAGGCAATGTCACGCTGGCCGATGTGTTGGACGCCGCTGGCGCCGTTGATGAAGTAGTGGATCTGCCGCTCCAATACAGGCTCGAAGTCGGTCTGCATCTTGCGGCCGGCCACCTCGACCACGATGCCCAGGTCCATGGCACCCTCGGGCGGGACATTCTCGAACCCGGGCCCGATCACCTCGATCTTGCCGTCCTCTACCTGGTCCATGGGCACCATGCGCAGGTACTCGAAGGCGCGGCTGTACTTGCCGCCGAACTCGACACGCATGTCCTTCTTGCGCACCACCTCGCCCTCGAAGGCTGAACCATAGGGGACGGGAATGGGCACCTCGGTGATCTTGACCTTCACCCCGCGCACCTCGATGCAGCGCTGCACCAACCTGGCCGCCTTCTCCTCGTCGGTCTGGCCTTCGATCTCGTTCCAGGGCATGGAGATGACATGTTCGTAGCGGGTGATGCCGGTGGGCAGGATCTGGGGGATCACCGTGTCGGCGATGGTGGGGAAGCCGTAGGAGATGGCTCCCGCGGCCGCCGCGTACTTCAGGTCGTCTACCTCGCCCAGGGCCAGCACGAAGGCAAAGACGCGGAACTTGTTGTAAAGGAGGATCTCACGCCACTGGCCCCCTTTCAGGCCACCAAAGGTGAGGGCCGAGCGGGTAGCGAAGCCCAGGGAATAGATGGCCGAAATCGTATCCCGGCCGAAGGGCACGATGTAGGTATCATACCCCATCTCGACCCCTTCTTCGTGCAACTGGTCAATGATCGAACGGCCGTTGACGTTGCCGGAGAGGAAGACCAGGATGTTGCGGCGCTGCAGCTCGCGCACGATGGCGACAGCGGCTTTGTTGGTGCGCGACGCGCC
>DAOTZS010000194.1:0-3934 GCA_034434335.1 Anaerolineae bacterium | reverse complement strand
TTTTTCTCACCTCACGAGCGCTGGAAGGTGAACGCCATTGGCCTGCCCGGGGACGTGTTGGAGAAGGTGTACTTCCGAAATGCCCAAAGGCTGATCCCGGGCTTCGGGGGATAGAGGCCATAGCTCCACGGCGGGCGTGGCCATCGGCATTCGCAACCCGAAAGCGCGTGCATGAGCGGCTGGCTGATGCCCCTGGCCGAGTCTGGTGCGGATGGAGGCCATCCGTTTGGGCTCCGTTGCGCCGCGTGGTAGAATGCCTTGCCCGTGGGGTTACCCTTCCCGCGGCTGTGACTATTCAGGCCGATTGAAGTCGGCCTCCCTGGGCACTTCGGGCCAGTTGGGGTGATCCGCTGGATCGCCCCTCCGCCGACACACTTCATGGGCGCATCACCAGGGAGGTCGGCGAAGGCCGACCTCTGGCCGCAGGCCCAAAAGGGTGACTCCAGTCACCACCTAATAGTTACCTGTGGCTGAAGAAATACCAAGGACCAGCGATAGAGGAGCAGTGCTAGCATGTCCACTCAAATCCCGCCATCTGAGAATATGGAGCAGCGCATCGAGGAGCTGCTGAGCCAGCTAACCTTGAAGGAGAAGGTGGCTCTGATGTCCGGCCGGGACAACTGGCGCACTGTGCCGATCGAGAGGCTGGGCATCCCTTCATTGACGATGACCGATGGGCCCCATGGTGTCCGCACTCAGGCGGACCCCGGCCGCCTGGTGGGGCCTACTACCGCCTTCCCCACCGGCGTCTCAATGGCTGCCAGCTGGAACCCCGAGCTGATCGAGCGTGTGGGCGCGGCATTGGGCGAGGAGGCGCTTGCCATGGGGTGCGACATCCTCCTTGGCCCATGTGTCAACATCGTGCGCCATCCGCTGGCCGGCCGCAACTTCGAGAGCTATTCCGAGGACCCCTACCTGGCTGGCCGCATCGGGGTAGCCTTTGTCAAAGGGGTACAGAGCCGGGGTGTGGGCACCTCCGTCAAACATTTCGCCTGCAACAACCAGGAAACCGAGCGCATGCGGGGCAGCTCGGTGGTGGATGAGCGCACCCTGCGCGAGATCTACCTGGCTCAGTTTGAGATGGTGGTGAAGGAGGCCAGGCCGTGGACGGTGATGTGCTCGTATAACCGGCTCAACGGGGTTTACGCCAGCCAGAATGCTCATCTGCTGAGGGAGATCCTCAAGGGGGAGTGGGGCTACGATGGGGTGGTGATCTCTGATTGGGGTGCTAACCATACCACGGTGGAATCGGTGCGCGGTGGGCTCGATATCGAGATGCCAGGCCCGGCCAAGTACTACGGCCCCCTGCTGGTGGAGGCTGTGTATACCTGGCAGGTCGAAGAGGAGGTGATCAACAACGCTGTCCGCCGCATCCTGCGCCTGATCTTGCGTTCCGGGAAGATGGATGGGGCCCCACGGTCTGCAGGCTCGGTAAATACAGCAGAGCACCAGAGCCTGGCGCGTGAGCTGGCTGAGGAAGCCATCACCCTGCTGAAGAACGAACGGGGCTTGCTGCCCTTGCGCGGGGACTCCTTACGCTCGGTGGCGGTGATCGGCCCCAACGCGGCCGAAGCGGTGATTAGCGGTGGCGGCAGCGCCTATGTGGACCCACCCTACCGGGTCAGCCCGTTGGAGGCGTTGCAGGCCCGGTTGCCGGGGCGGGTCCGCTACGAGAAGGGGTGCGAGAATGTGCGCGTGCTGCCCACGATCAAGCCCGAGTACCTGACCCCGGCTCAAGGGGAAGGGCTGGGCCTGTGGGGTGAGTTTTTCGATAATACCGATTTCGCTGGCGAGCCCCTGATCTGCCGGGTGGACCGCCGGCTGCACTTCTGGTTCCTCTCCTTTGCTCCTTTGGAGAGCACCCCTCGCCAGTTTGCCGTGCGGTGGACGGGCCATCTGACGGTGCCCGAGAGCGGCACTTATACGATGGGTGTGCGCAACACGGGCATCTGTCGTGTCTTCCTGGATGGCGAGCTTGTTTTGGAGAACATCACCCCTCAGACTGCAGGGCCATGGATGATGAACGAGGCTTCAGCCCCGCTGCCATTGGTCGCAGGTCAGGCCCATCAGCTCCGCGTCGAGTACATCCGCCCTGCCTGGTTGGACTGGCCGTACCTGAATCTCCTGTTCGGCGCCACGCCGACCCCTGAGGAGGCCTCGCTCAAGCTGGAGCGCGCAGTGCAGGCAGCTCGAGAGGCAGAGGTGGCCATCGTATTTGCCGGCTACCCCGATGGCTATGAGACCGAGGGCGCTGATCGGCCGGACATGGCTTTGACCGGGCAGCAGGATGAGCTGATCCAGGCCGTCGCCCAGGCCAATCCCAACACGGTGGTGGTGCTGAACGTTGGCGCGCCGGTAAGCATGCCCTGGCTGGATCAGGTGGCAGCGGTGGTGCTGGCTTACTATCCAGGGCTGGAAAATGGCAACGCCGTGGCGCGCGTACTTCTGGGAGAGGTCAACCCTTCGGGGAAGCTCCCTGTTACCTTCCCCAGACGCCTCCAGGATACTCCTGCCTTCGTCAACTTCCCTGGTGGCCGGGAGGTGCGCTACGGTGAAGGGATCTTCGTCGGCTATCGGTATTACGACATCAAGGACATCGAGCCGCTGTTCCCCTTCGGGCATGGCCTCTCCTACACGGCCTTTGCCTACAGCGATCTGAGCCTCCCTGCTGTGGTCAAAGCTGGCGATCGGGTAACTGTTGCGCTACGGGTGACCAACACCGGAGGGATGGCCGGCAAGGAGGTGGTGCAGCTCTACGTGCGCGATGTGGTGGCCAGCCAGCCGCGGCCCCTGAAGGAGCTCAAGGGGTTTGCCAAGGTGTTCCTGCAGCCAGGTGAGTCGCAGGTGGTGAGCTTCGTGCTCGATGAACGTGCGCTCTCCTTCTACGACCCCGATCGGGGGAAGTGGGTGGCGGAGCCAGGGGAGTTTGAGGTGCTGGTTGGCAGCTCGGCGCGCGATATCCGCCTCATTGGTCGCTTCCACTTGGAGTGAGTCTCCCTTCGGTCAGGAGGCAGTTGTGGCAAAGGCAGAGATCTTAGCGGGAGTGTGCGGGTTCCGCACAACTGTGCGTGCCTGGCCCGCAGATGACGGCCAGATCGCACTTCAGATCGAGAGCGAGTGCGCGGCGGTCTGCAAGCTGGCGGCAGAGCTGACCCGCGTGGATCCTTATCGGGAGTTTAGCTGGCGGGGAGAGGGCCCCCTTACGGCCAGGCTGGCTTCCCGATATCTGACCCACCCGGCGTGTCCGGTGCCATCGGGGATCATCAAGGCTGTGGAGGTTGCGGCAGGGCTGGCGCTGCCCGCGGATGCAATGATAAAAGTGTCCCGCTCGGACGACTGAAAGTCATCCGAAACGTCTGACCACCGGGACATCCCTTACAGGTCATTCGGGCGTCCGTTGCTCGGACGAGCTACTATCGTCTTCCGGGATGAACTTTCAGCAGTTTGCGACGTCCAGGTTTGGCACCAGGCTGTGGATTGCCCTGGGGCATTGGTTGCCAGTGCCGGTCGGCCATGCGCTGGCCCGCCTGATCACCGAAATCCTGGGCTGGCGTAGGGGCTCGGCGCTCTATCGTGCGATCTATGCCAACCAGGCAGGGGTTCTTGGCCTGGAAACAAGCCCGGCCGAGTTGCACGCTGCGACGCGTGCGGTGCTGCGCCACGCGGGACAGGTTGCCTATGACCTGATGCATCTGGTCGGCCGAGGGGAAGCCGCGATCCGCGCCGCGGTTAGTTGGGAGCAGGGAGTTCGTGAGCACCTGGAAGCTGCGCGCGCGGGCGGCCGCGGGGTCATGGTCTGTGGTTGTCATCTCAGTAACTTCAACCTGGCGTTGCTGGCGCTGGCGCTAGAGGGGTTGCCGGTGCAGATTCTCTCCATGGCGGCTCCCCGTGGAGGTTTTGCGTTGATGCGCGATCTGCGTGCACAAGGCCTCAT
>DAOTZS010000193.1:0-4925 GCA_034434335.1 Anaerolineae bacterium | reverse complement strand
CAGCTCCTCCACCCTCTGCTCCGTGCGGCGTTGAGCTTCGGCCAGCTCCTCCACCCTCTGCTCCGTGCGGCGCTGAGCTTCGGCCAGCTCCTCCACCCTCTGCTCCGTGCGGCGCTGAGCTTCGGCCAGCTCCTCCACCCTCTGCTCCGTGCGCCGTTGAGCTTCGGCCAGCTCCTCCACCCGCTGCTCCGTGCGCCGTTGAGCTTCTCTTAGCTCCTGCACGCTCGCGTCTGTCCTCTGCTGAGCCTCGGTCAGGCGCTCGATGGCAGCCTCGACGCGGTCCAGACGCTCCTCGCTGCGCCGCTGAGCCTCAGAAAGGGCATGCACTATCTCAGCCGTGGCTCGCTGTTCTTCAGCCAGTTGGCGGACCAGGGCCGGGAGCTCAAGGATTTCGTCCGTAAGCACCACCCGGCGAATTTCAGCTCGCCACTCGGCATGCTCGTAGAGTAGCCTTACCAGGTCGTGAAAATCTGTTACTGTAAAAGCCATAGCCTCTCCGTTTCCAGACTGCCTTTGCATACCCAGTATATCTTCCCCTAACCAATTCAGCAAGTCATACTGCCCGCTGATAAATCACCGGGCTAAGAGGGCAAAGCCTCCCTTGGGCCGAGGCATTCGGGGCTGGATTTTTAGCCCACAGGGCTTCGCTCTTTCAGCCCGGATGTTTACGTCCGGGCCTTCTGGCAAAAACCTACACTTGTAAGTCCTCCCCCGCTCGCCTTTGGCGGCAGGAGAGGGGAGAAAAGGGTTTTTGTGGTGGCGGCCTTCGGCCGCCACCACAAAAACCTCCCCAATCCCCCCTCTCCCCTGGCTGCAGGCCAAAAGGCCGCCGGCGCGCGCATTGCTTGCGCTGAACAGTCCTGCCATCCCACGTTTTTGGGGTTGCCAAGAAACGCCGGAACGTGGTATCATCAAAATAGCAAACGCGACAGCAAGTGGCCGTCGCGTTTGACTCCGATGGCAACGTCAAGTTTAGGAACTGAAATCGAAGGAGAGAGGGTAAGTGTTCAGCACCCCCAGCAGGACTCGAACCCGCAACCTTCTGATCCGAAGTCAGACGCTCTATCCATTGAGCTATGGGGGCAAGCAATACAAAGTATAGCATTGGTCTGAGGATTTGAGAAATTCCAACCCCCTTCCTGGTCTCCATTTCTACCAGATAAGAACAGAGTGCAGAGGAGGGGGCTGAGGAGCGCATAGAGGTTGGCTTATGACTCCGATAACCTGGGAGAGCTTCCGTCAGCAATTGCCCAAGGGTTATTCTCAGCAAGACATTGAGCTGGTGCAAAGGGCTTTTGAGCGAGCCGCGGCAGCTCATGGCCAGCAGAAACGGGAATCGGGCGAGCCCTACATTGTCCATCCTATAGCGGTAGCCCTCATCCTGGCTGATCTGCGACTGGATGCCAAGACTGTGGCTGCGGCTTTGCTTCACGACGTTGCGGAAGATACCAAGGTTACCATCCCCGACCTGGCCGAGGAGTTCGGCGCGGAAGTCGCCAGCCTGGTTGATGGGGTTACAAAGCTGGTGGCAATCTCTGAAATGGCCACCCTGCCAAGCGATAGCCGTGACCCCAAGGTAGAAAGCCTGCGCAAGATGCTCCTGGCCATGGTGGGGGACGTGCGCGTGGTATTGATCAAGCTGGCCGACCGCCTTCATAACATGCGTACCATCGGCTCTATGCCGGAAGAGAAGCAGCGCCGTATCTCGCGCGAGACCCTGGACATCTACGCGCCCCTGGCCAGCCTGCTGGGCATCTGGCAAATCAAGTGGGAGCTGGAAGACCTGGCTTTTCGCTACCTCGAGCCCACTATCTATGCCCAGATCAAGGCCGCGCTGGCCCAACGTCGTGTCGAACGCGAGCAGTATCTACAACGGGTTACCGAGATCCTGCAGGCAGAGCTGGCCAAGAACAACATCCAGGCGACCATCAAGAGCCGGCCCAAGCACATCTATAGCATCTGGCGCAAGATGCAGCGCAAGGGGGTCAACTTCGACCAGGTCTATGACCGGCAGGGGCTGCGGGTGATCGTCCCCGAGGTCGCCGACTGTTATGCTGCTCTGGGTGTTGTGCACACCCTCTGGAAGCCAATCCCGGGCGAGTTCGACGATTACATTGCCAACCCCAAGGACAACCAATACCAGTCGCTCCACACGGCCGTGATCGGGCCCGAAGGCCACCCCCTGGAGGTGCAGATCCGTACCCCGGAGATGGACCGCGTGGCCGAAGTAGGCATCGCCGCGCATTGGCGCTACAAAACCCAGACCCGCCACGACGAGATCTACGAGCGCAAGATCGCCTGGTTGCGCTCTCTGATTGATTGGCAATCGCAGGAACAGGCCGGCAGCCGCGACTTCCTGGACACTGTACGCGAGGACCTGTTCAAGGACCGAGTTTATGTCTTCACCCCTAAAGGTGAGGTGATTGACCTGCCGGCCGGCTCTACCCCGGTGGACTTTGCCTACCGCATCCATACCGAGGTTGGTCACCGCTGCCGCGGGGCCAAGGTCAACGGCAAGCTGGTCAGCCTGGACTACCAGCTCAAGAGCGGCGACCAGGTGGAGATCCTGACGGCCAAGCGCGGGGGCCCAAGCCGCGATTGGATCAACCCCCATCTGAATTATGTCAAAACATCCCGGGCGCGGACTAAGATCAGGCAGTGGTTCCGCCAGCAGGCCCGGGAGGAAAACGTGGCAGCCGGCCGCGAGATCCTGGAGCGAGAGCTGAATCGGCTGGGGGTGGATAACCTTACCTACGATGAGGTAGCCAATCTCTTCGGCATCAGCAACCAGGAGGACTTCCTGGCAGCCATCGGCTGCGGCGATATCACGACGGTAGACATTGCTCAGCGGGTGCTGAAGCTGGGCAAGCCGGAGGAGGAGCCCAAGACCCTGGCCGAGGAGCTGCAAACGACCGAGGCACCCCAGAAGCCAGCTATCTCTGGCAACGGCATTCGGGTGCAGGGAGTGGGTAACATGCTTACTGTGCTGGCCCGCTGCTGCAACCCAATGCCGCCCGACGAGATTATCGGCTTCGTCACCCGCGGGCGGGGGGTGTCGGTCCACCGCCGCGATTGCCCCAATGTGCTAAACCTCAGCCAGGAGCGGCTGATCAAGGTGGATTGGGGCTCGGCTGCCTCGAGTGGCACCATGTCGAGGGTGAAGATACGAGTGAAAGCTTACGACCGGGCCGGCCTGCTCAAAGACATCACAGCGATCCTGGACGACGAGAAGATCAACATGCTGGACGCCTCCGCGGTGACAGCGCGACAGGACAACCTGGCACTGATCACGGCCACCCTGGAGGTACGCAATGCGGAGCAGGTGAGCCGGGTGCTCTCGCGTATTGATCGCCTGCCCAACGTGGTAGAGGTACGCCGCCAGGCAGGGTAGCCAGATGGTTCTGGTCCTTTCCTGCCGCCAAAGGCGAGCAGGAGAGGGGGCAGCCAGTGAGGAGAGGGCTGAACAGTTACGTTCAGCTCACATAACCTCGGCCACGACCGGCCAGCCTCGGAGAGGCTTTCACCTGGTAGCCGAATAGCTTATAGCCTGCGGCGGACCAGGTTAGCCGCGCATCTACATTGTGGGCCTCGTAGTAGCGACTTTAGTCGCTTCAGCGCGTCATGAACGACTAAAGTCGTTACTACGAGGTAAATTGCTCAGGAGACACCAATGCCTGCTTTGACGAAACAGCTCACCTATCAAGACCGCCTGGATGCGCTGCGAGAGACAAAGCTGCGCCATACCCAGGAGAAACAAGCCGTAGTAGGGTCCATGAACCACGACGACTGGGCCCTCATCCTCCCGCCACCCGAGCGCAGAAAGGTGGTCCAGACTATGAGCTCCTCCGGCATGCCCATCACCGACGTGTTGCTGGAGGGGTTCACCGTCAAGAGCAACCATCCCAGCGGGGGATTCTTTGGCCCCAAAGCGTGCGGCGAGAACTTCCGTGCTCTCCTGGAGCTCCATCCAACCTACATTGACCCCATGAGCTCGCTGGCCGGCGCGTACATGGTCAACTTCATGTCGTACCGCAAGCCCCATTGGAACCCCGACCTGGACTATTCCCACCTGCACGCAGACCAGCGCAGATACAAGCTTGTCCCGGGCATCGGCGCCACCCAACACTTCTGCCAGGACCTGGCGATCGGCCTCCGCCTCGGCTGGGCCGGCATCCTGGACAAGATCCGCCACTACCGCCGGCTCAACGCGCCTCATGGTGCCGAATTCTATGCCGGCCTGGAGGATGTGGTGCTCGGCATGCAGAGCTGGATCCGCCGTAACGCCCTGGCAGCGCGGCAGATGGCCGTGCGCGAAGAAAATCCCCTGCTGCGTGAAAACCTGGAGACGATGGCCGAGATCAACGAGCGGTTGGTGACGGACCCGCCCCGTACCTTCCGCGAGGCGTGTCAGTGGATGGTCTGGTACCAGATGGCCGCGCGCATGTACAACGGCAGCGGCTCGCTGGGCCGGCTGGATGTGCTTCTGCTCCCCTACTACGAACGCGATAGGGCTGCCGGCATCCTGACCGATGAGGAGGCCATCTTCCACATCGCCTGCCTCCTGCTGAGGGACACAGCTTACATCCAACTGGGTGGACCCGACGAAAACGGCAGGGACGTGACGAACCCGGTCTCCTTCCTCGTGTTGGAAGCGGCCCATCGCCTGAGGATCCCTGCCAATGTGGGCGTCTGCGTGGGCCGCGATGTAGACCCCCGGCTGCTACGCCGTGGGGTCGAGATCCTGTTCGCGGACAAGACAGGCATACCGAAGTTCCTGGGCATTGACAACACGGTGGAAGGGTTTGCCCGCAACGGCTACCCCCTGGAACTGGCCCGCCAGCGCGCCTACTCCGGGTGCCACTGGTCCGCCCTCCCCGGCCGCGAGTACACCCTGAACGATTGCGTCAAGATCAACTTCGCGGCGG
>DAOTZS010000192.1:0-12608 GCA_034434335.1 Anaerolineae bacterium | reverse complement strand
TCTGGCCAGCAAGCGGCCCTCGGCTGCCGCTGCTTTCTTGGCGGCGGGGTCGAACTGGGGATGGAGCAGGGTGTTCACATCCTCGGGGGTCACGCGCATCACGGCTTCCTTCTTGGTGATCAGCCCTTCGTTGGCCATGTCCACCGCAATCTTGATGGCCGCAGCCGCGGTGCGCTTGCCGTTGCGCGTCTGCAGCATCCACAGCTTGCCGCGCTCGATGGTGAACTCGACATCTTGCATGTCCTTGTAGTGCCTCTCCAGGATGGTGCAGATGTCGAGGAACTGCTGGTATGCCTCCGGCAGCTCCTGGGCCATGGCCTCCACCTTCTTGGGGGTGCGGATCCCTGCCACCACGTCCTCGCCCTGGGCGTTGAGCAGGTACTCACCGTACACCTTCTTCTCCCCTGTGCTGGGATCACGGGTAAAAGCCACCCCCGTGCCCGAGTCATTGCCCATGTTGCCAAAGACCATAGTGACGATGTTGACCGCGGTGCCCAGGTCGTGGGGGATGCCCGTGGCATTGCGGTAGTCCACCGCGCGCTTGCCGTTCCAGCTCTTGAACACCGCTTCGGTGGCCAGGCGCAATTGCTGGATGGGGTCTTGCGGGAAGTCAAAGCCCTTGTGCTGCCTGACAATGGCTTTGTAGTGGGCTGTCAGCTCCTGCAGGTGCTCGGTGGTCAGGTCCACATCCTCCTGGGCGCCGACCCGCTGTTTCAGCTCGTCCAACGCTTCTTCGAAAACTTCGTCAGGGATGCCCAGTACCACCGAACCGAAGCCCTGGATCAGGCGGCGGTAGGCGTCCCAGGCAAAGCGGGGGTTGCCGGTCAGTTGTGCCAGGCCCTCCACGGTTTGGTCGTTCAGGCCGATGTTGAGCACGGTGTCCATCATGCCGGGCATGGAGAACTTGGCACCCGAGCGGCAGGAGACAAGCAAGGGGTTGGCAGGGTCGCCGAACTTCTTGCCGGTTATCTTCTCGATCTCGGCCAGGGCGGCCAGTTCCTGTTCCCACATCCCTGCCGGGAAGCTATCGCCGCCTTTCAGGTAAGCGTTGCACGCTTCGGTTGTGACGGTGAAACCTGGCGGCACTGGCAGGCCGATGCGCGTCATCTCGAACAGGTTTGCGCCCTTACCGCCAAGTAGCCCACGCACCTTGTCCCAGTCTCCGCCGACGTACTTTTCGGCCTCCTCTACCTCGGTGAAAAGGTAAACCCATTTCTTCGACATGTGATCGAAATCCTCCTCTAACAAACATATGCTCTGGCTGGTTATGGCCAGGAAATAAGCCAACGCGGCCCACCCATAGCGCGTGCTTTCCGACGTATCCTCATCAATAACAGAGTTACGCAGTTACACTACGCAGTGCCTCCACCCCCTAGCCCTCGCCCCCCATCGGGAGCGGGGGAATCCTTTGAAAGGGTATTCTGGGCGGCTTCGCCGGCCAGAATACCCTTATAATCTCGATCCCCTTCCCCGCCTTGCGGGGAAGGGGGTAGGGGGATGAGACGATACGCCTCGAAGTGCGTAACTCCTGTCAATAATCCAGGGGCAAGTGCCAGGCACTTGCTGGCGCAGCCCCTACACATTGATGAGGATACTTGCCAGGCCTGCACGCAGGCGGTTCTTGCAACCAGCCTTTTCATTATAAGATGGGCACGGCCATTTAGCAAAAACGGCCGCTCTTTACTCTGCGGCCGGATAGCCATTGACAAGCTGGGCAAGCCAGCTCAGAGTGGGGGGAGCTGCACGGCATCACGGGCTGCCAGACAAATCCAGTGCGGCCGGCATGGTCCAGATGGGGGTTCAGATGAGTGCGTGTGCGTCAAACAGCCCAAGGGTCCTCGTCCAGCTCCTCTTCTTCCTCTTCCTCCTCTTCTTCCTCTTCCTCCTCCCACTCCTCTTCGCCCAGCTCTTCGATGTCTAGCTCTTCTTCCTCTTCTTCATCCCAGTCAAGTTCTTCGACCCGCACGGGGAGATCCAACTCGTCCATGGCTTCTTCGGGGATCTCCTCGAAAGTGGCGCAGTAACCTTCGCGGTCAATGCGAATCTCCTCTGCGCCGCACAAACCGCTGTCCCAGTTCACGCAGTCAGCGAGCTTGCAGAACACTTTAACGCTCATAGCTACCCCCTTGGGCGCTGTGAGTGGCGCCCCACACAGTTGATTCAGCTCGCCGCCAGGTCAGATAACACGGGAAAGCTCCACTTAGGGGCCTCCTGGTTGGCTGGCGGTCGTGCGGCTGGAGAATGCCACAACTTGGCCGGGCGCGCAAGTTTCGGGCAGGGGGTTTGGGGCGCACAGGTGAGGCCCTGCCGTCGTCCCGTGTGCTTTTTGACAACCTGGCGGCTTCATGCTAGACTCTCGACTGTCGGCAGTCGAGAGTCTGCACTCGCTCACCTGCCTGTGGCGTAACAGGCAGCCTCTTGCTCATCCCAGGGCACAGGTAAGGAATTCCACTCGCGATGCCGGAGAAGTTTCAACTCCACAGGCCCAGCCATGTCCGCCTGGTAGACGATGTACGCCAGACCCTGGAACGGGCTATTCTTTCGGGCGCCATGCGCCCTGGCGAACGTCTGGCCGAATCGCGCATCGCTCAAGAGCTGGGTGTGAGCCGCACGACGGTGAGAGAAGCGTTGCTTATGCTCGAGAACCGCCGCCTGGTTGTCAGTGTGCCTCGGCGGGGTACTTTTGTCTCGCGCCTCTCGACGCAGGATGCGCTCGATCTCTCCTATCTGCGTGCACTATTGGAAGGCTTTGCTGTCAGCATCGGCCATGCCCGGATTGACTCTCAGATGCTCTCTGGCCTGGAAGCTCAAGTCGAGAAGATGCGCAGGTGCAGGCTACCCGATGAGACCCCCGACCTGATCGAAATTGACCTGGCATTCCATACCCCCCTTGTGCAATCGGCGGCCTCCCCGCGATTGGAGGCCCTCTGGTCCAGCCTCAGCGGGCAGATTGGCGCGCTGATCTTGCGTGCCATCGAGACCTATCAGGCCAGCGCCGAGGATATCGCCCAGGCCCATGAGAGGCTCCTGGCTGCCCTGCGGACCGCCGATCCCCAACAGATGCTGGAGGGTGTTGTGGCTCACTACGTTGGCCGGGCGCGTTTCGAGCAAGGGATTGGGCAGGGCGTGGTGCAGATGGCGCGGCTGATGGCTACCCTGTATACCGGCGCAGATGGTCGCCTGGCCAATGGCCAAGACCCCTCGGTTGTCCCCCAGTCTCTTTTTGTGTAGGTCGCTACAGTTCTATTCTGTAACCTGATAGCCTGGAAAGGGGCATTCGATGAAGAGCAGCAAGCTACGTGTTGCCGTTTTGGGAGCAGGGGCGTGGGCAAAGCTGGCCCACATCCCAGGCTGGCAGCGCGATCCGCGCAGCGAAGTGGCTGTGATCTGTGACGTGGTGAAGGAAAGGGCCGAAGAGTTGGCCCACCACTTTCGCATTCCAGAGGCCAGCGATGACTGGCGAAGCGTGATCGGCCGGCCGGATATTGACATCGTTGACGTCTGTACCCCTTCGGCCACCCATTGGGAGCTGGCCTGGGCCGCCCTTGAGGCCAATAAGCATGTGTTGTGTGAGAAACCGGTAGCTTACGATTTTCGTGATACCCTGCGCGCAGCCAGGCTGGCCAGGAGCAAGGGCCTCAAGACCAAAATGGGATTCACTTTCCGCTACAGCCCCGGCGTCCAGTTCGCCAAGGCCATGATCGACGATGGTTTTGTGGGGCGCCCCTTTATCTTCAACGGCTTTGAACAGAATTCCCAATGGCTGGATCCCCGAACCCCGCTGCGCCAGGTGAACATCCATGCTGACCAGTCGGTGATCCAGACCTCCTCGCTGGAAGGATATGGCGCGCCCATTATAGATATCAGCCACTGGTGGGTGGGCGCGGACTACCGCCGTGTGGTGGGCATCATGAAGAACTTCATCCCCGAACGCATGGTACGGGATACCGGCCGCATGATGCGCATGAACATCGATGACGGCGATATTTACATCGCCGAATACACCAACGACGCGCTGTGCTCCATTCAGACCAGCTTTGTCACCATTGGCAACTATCCCGGCGTTGAGGCGCGTATTTATGGCGACAAGGGGGCCATCATCTGCCGGCTGGTCGAGGAGTTCGGGATTGCGGAGACGATCAAGGTGGCCCGTCCCGATGCGGTTGAGTTCCGAGAGCTGGAGATCCCTCAGCGTTTCTATCCGGCCGGAGGCCACCCGCGCGAGTCGTGGCGTTCCCTCTTTTACGCCAACCTGATCAAAGACTTCCTGGACGAGATCTGGGATGGCGGGGAACGCAACCAGGGCAACTTCGAAGACGGAGCCTGGGTGCAGGAGGTGATCAACGCCGTGGAGCGCTCCTTCCACGAGCGCCGTTGGGTGGATCTTCCCCTGGAACGCTGAGCTATGGAGAGCCAAGCACCAGCCTTTGCAGCCTGGCTGGACGACTTTTTCGCCTCATACTACCGTCATCGCCCGGTGAACGCGACCTTCATCGGGGTGCACGAGCATGACCACCGCCTGCCAGACTTCTCTGAGCATGGGGTTGGCGACGCGTTGGGGGACGCGAGGTCGTTGCTGGTACGGCTGGACGCACTGCCTCCTGAGCCCCTGAGCCTGGCTGAGCAAATTGATCGCGCCCTGGCCGAGGGGTTCCTGCGCATCCAGCTCTGGGAGTTCAACTCCCATCACTTCCAGCGCGGCAATCCTTCCCTTTACACCGGCGAGGCGGTCTTCGGGGTCATGGCGCTGTTTCTGAGCCCCTTTGCCCCGCTGGCCGAACGGGTGGCCGCGGCCATCGAACGCCTGGAGGCGATTCCGGCTTTTCTGGCTCAGGGACAGGAGAATGTGCGCCAGGCGCCGGCCGCCTGGACCCAGCGGGCGATCCGGGAGTGCAAGGGCGCGCGGGCCTTCCTGACGACCGGGCTTGAACGGTTGATCGCGGAGGAGCAGATCCAGGAGCCAGGGTTGCAGCCGGCCGCCGAGAGGGCCGCCCGTGCCTTCGCTCGTTTTCAGGGTTACCTGGAAAAGGAGCTTCTTCGGCACCCTACTGACGGGTATGCCTGTGGCGAGCAGGCGCTGGACCTGATATTGCGGCAAGGGCACTTTCTGGACCTGAGCGCGCGGGAGATCGCTGGCTATGCCGAAGAACAGCTTGCCCAGGCCGAGGCATATCTGGCTGCCCACGCGCCGGACTTTGGCGCGAGTCAGTGGCGGGAAGCGCTGGCCCTCCTGGCGGACGATCACCCCGCGCCTGGCCAGTACTATCAGCGCTTCAGCGAGCTTTGGGAGGCCGCCCGCGCTATGGCCATTGCCCATCGCCTGCTTACCTGGCCCGACTTCCCGCTCGAATATGTGCCGCAGCCGGCCTGGGCGCGCGAGGCCGCTCCCTATTTGTACTTCCTGCCCTACCGCGCGCCAGCCGCTTTCAACCGACCAGCAGTGCACCGTTACTTCGTGCCACCCCTGGACCCGGCCCTGCCCCCCGCAGAGATCGAGAAGCGCCTGCGGGCTGTCAACCATAGTGTGATCAAGCTGAACCATGTCATCCACCATGGCGGGATTGGCCACCACGTCCAGAACTGGCACGCCTATCGCGCCCCTTCACGCATCGGCCAGATCGCCGCGGTGGACTGCGCGGCGCGCATCGCCATGCCGTGCGGGGGCACCATGGCGGAAGGGTGGGCGTGTTATGCCACCGAGCTGATGGCCGAAGTGGGGTTCCTTACCCCTCTGGAGCGCTATGCCGAGTATCAGACGCGGCTGCGGATGGCAGCGCGGGCCCTGGTGGATATCAGGTTGCATCTCGGCCAGAGTTCTCTCACGGAAGCAGCCGCTTTTTACCAGGAGCGGGCTGGCATGAGCGGGGACGCGGCCTACAACGAGGCGGTCAAGAACAGCATGTTTCCCGGCATGGCCCTGATGTATTTGCTGGGAACAGACATGATCCGCGGCCTGCGGCGAGAGCTGGCGGCCCGGGAAGGGGACGCGTTTGACCTGGCGCGCTTCCATGACCGCTTCCTCTCCTTTGGCTCTATCCCTGTCTCGCTCATCTGTGCTGCCATGCGGAGCGCGAACTACAACGTGCAGGGTGAGATCCGGTGAGCCGGAGGCGGGACATGCCCATCGTTGACTGGCTGAAGCGAGTACGCTGTGTCAGTGAGTTCATAGAGCGAGATATTGATGACGACTTGCTGGAGGCCATTGTCGAGGCTGCCAGTTGGGCACCGTCGGCTGCTGACGCGCAACCGTGGGAGATCATCGCCGTGCGGAGGCCGGCCGGCAAGGAGGCCATCGCGGGCACCCTGTTGGATTCACTCCTGCGGCCCGATACAGGAGGGGAAGCCCGGCGCACCTGGGTAACCCAGGCACCTGTGTTGCTGGTAGTGTGCCTGGACTGCCTGCGCGCCAGGGCCCGCTATGGCCCCATCGGCGAAGAGCTCTTCGGCATCCAGGACACCGGGGCGGCGATCCAGAATATGCGGCTGGTGGCCCTGGAGCATGGGGTGAAGAGCTGCCTGATCCGCGAGTTCGATCGGGCCAGGATAGCTGAATGGCTGAAGCTACCGCGCCATGTACGCCCTTTGGTTATCCTTGCCCTGGGCTACTCGGAGGTTGAGCCGGAACCCAAACCGGGCCTGCCGCTGACGGACTATCTGCACCGGGAAGCCTGGTGAGCGTCGGGCCGGGCAGAAGTGAGGGGAGCGAGGGATGGACGTTCTTGAGGCGATTCATAGCCGCCGTAGTATAAGGGATTTCTCTCCTGCGCCGGTACCCGATGAGCTGGTCTGGCAGATCATCGAAGCCGGCACATGGGCTCCTTCGGCGGGCAACATGCAGGCGTGGGAATTCGTCATTGTCAAGGATCCTGAAGCGCGGCGCAAGCTTGTGGAGACCACCGATGCCGGCCTTACCGCGCGGGGCGGGGTCAGAACGCAGGAATGGTTGCTGCGCGCGCCGGTCATCGTGGTCGTTTGCTATGACGTGAAACGCATGACAGCCCGGTACGGTCAGAAGGGGCGGGAAGTGCTGACGCGCCTGGACTGCATGGGGTGTGTGGAGAACATGCTCCTGGCAGCGACTCACTTCGGCCTGGGTTCGTGTTGTGTCATCGGCTTTGACGCCCAGGCTCTGAAGGCAGCCTTGCCCATCCCTAAGGAGCTGACCCCCTTTCTCCTGGTCGCGCTGGGGTATGCAGCCTCACATCCTGCCCCACCCTATCGTCTGCCGCCGGAGGATGTTGTGCGTCTGGTGATCTGAGCGAGGTAAAGCGATGTACGATTTACTGAAGACCATGTGTGAGCTGCCTGGGCCGGGCGGCGACGAGGGGGCCGTGCAGGATTTCCTGGCCCAACGCTGGGGCCGGCGCGCGCAGCAGATCGAGCGTACCCCGGTTGGCAATCTGCTGGCGTATGTGGGCGGGCGGGGCCCGCGGCTGATGCTCGTGGCGCACGCGGATGAGATCTGTTTCGTCGTAAAGCATATTTCCGATGACGGGTTCATCTGGATCACCACCGGCCAGCGCGATACTGAGCAACGTCCCGGATTGCGCGCCCCCGTGTTCCTGCCCTGGGGGCACCCGGCCCTGATCCTGACGACCAGTGGTCCCGTAGAAGGGGTCTTTGCCACACTGACCGGGCATATCCTGCGGCCCGAGCAGCGAGAGAAGACGCGGCCCGACTGGGACGACGTTTTTCTCGACATCGGCGCCCCCAACCGCGCCGCTGTGGCGGCGCGCGGGGTGCAGGTGGGCGATCGGGTGATCTGGAACCCACCTACTCGCCGGCGGGGCAGGCTGGCCTGCGGCAAGGCCATGGATGACCGCGTGGGACTGGTCATCATGGACCGGCTTCTGGAGGTGGTAGCTCTCGACCGCCTGGCATATGAGCTGTGGTTGGTTTCTACGGTTCAGGAGGAGATTGGGCTGGTGGGCGCGGAATCGGTCGCCCAGCGGACCGGGTGCGAGCTGGCGATTACTCTGGATGTGGGCCTGGCCGGCGATGTGCCAGGCGTGGACCCGCGCGATGTGTCGGCGCGGCTGGGGGCCGGCCCGATCATTGTCCATAAGGACCTGGCCCTTTACAGCCGGCCCCTTATCCTCTCCCTTATGCGCGCAGCCCGTGAGGCCAATATCCCGGTGCAGTCGGCTGTATTCAGCCTGTATGGCAGCGATTCGGGTGCCTTCATCCGCCATGGGCTCCAGGCGGGCCTGGTAGCCGTGCCCACACGTTATACCCACAGCCCCTTCTAGACGGTCCACCTCGATGACATGGAGCTTACCGTCCAACTGCTCAAGCACTTTCTGGAGAGCAGGCCCTTATGACCGTCTTTCCCAAACAGGATGAGGAGAAAGGAGGTGGGGCAACCATTCTGGAGCAAGCCATTTGAGCGAATTCAACTGTTAGCTGAGGCAATTTGCTGTCGCAAGCCCTATCAAATCTATCAGGAGGAAATCCTATGTCTGTCGGTAAGAATCGGATCTTGTCTATGTTGGTGTTGATCGTGGTCGCGACGCTGGCCTTTGCGGCCTGCGTGGCGCCGGTGGCAACGCCCGCGGCGCCTGTTCAGCCCCCGGCTGCGCAGGAGGCCACTCCTGCACCGGCTGCGCCGGCAGAAGCCAAGGGCGGTACCATTGTGATCGGTCTGCCCAGCGGCTTTGACCGCCTGGACCCCAATGTCACCACCTTCTCGCGGGTGGGGAGCATCTCCATGCATCTGGTTGACCCTCTGGTCTGGCAGCCCAAACCGGGCGTCTTCGAGCCTGGGCTGGCTACCGAATGGACGGTCAATGCCGATGCCACCGAGTACCGCTTCAAGTTGCGCCAGGATGTGAAGTTCCACGACGGTACACCTTTCAATGCCCAGGCGGTCAAGTTCACCTTTGACCGCATCGTAAACCCGGAGACCAAGTCGCAGTCGGCGGCCAGCCTGATCGGGCCCTACAAGGAAACCGAGGTGGTCAACGACTATGAGCTCATTGTGCGCTTCAACAGTGGCTATGCGCCCTTCCTGGACAGCCTTTCGAGCCCATATCTGGCGCCCGTATCGCCCACCGCGCTGCAACGCGTGGGCAACGAGAACTGGGGGTTGACCGAGTTCGTCGGCACCGGCCCCTTCAAGTTCGAGTCCATGATCCTGGACAACGAGATCGTGCTGGTACGCAACCCCGACTACAACTGGGGACCGGCATGGCTGGGCCAAACCGGGCCGACCACGGTGGAGAAGTTGATCTACAAGTTCATCCCAGAAGAGGCCACCCGCACAGCCGCTCTGGAGACGGGAGAGATCCACTTTGAGGATGAGGTGCCGCCGGTTGACTTCCCCAACCTGGAGGCCAACCCCGACATCGTCACGGTGAAACTACCTCAACCTGGTTCGGGGTGGGCGTTGATGTTCAACCATGAGAACCCTCCCACGGACGAGCTGGCCGTGCGCCGGGCAATGCAACTGGCTATGGACCGCCAGGGGATGATTGATACGGTGTTCAATGGTTTTGGCACGCCTGCCTGCGGCCCGTTGACCAGTGTGGTGTTCTGCTATGATGCCAGCCTGTGCGATATGTATCCAACCAACCTGGAGGAGGCCAAGAAGGTGTTGGAGGAGGCTGGTTGGGTGGATAGCGATGGTGATGGCGTCCGTGAGCGAGACGGGAAGAGGCTGGTAGTCAGCTACTACTACCGCGCGGATTCGACCATCTCAGGAGAAATGGCTGCCTTCCTGAAGGACAACTTCGCCAAGATCGGGATCGAGGTGGACCTGCAAGGGCTGAGCCGGAGTGGCTACTTTGATGCGGTGCGCGCCGGTAAGCATAACATGCAGGCCTGGTGGGAGACAGGCACCGATCCAGACATGGTTCGCATCTTCTTCCACAGCAGCAATGCTCACGGCGGCACCAACCGCAACAACTACATTAATCCGGAGATGGACCGCATGATTGACGAGGCGGCCGCCCAGCCCGACCCGGTCAAGCGCTGCCAGCTTTACAGTGCCATCCAGAAGAAGGTCAAGGATGAGGCCATCATGGAGTTCTGGTCCGATCCCGTGCTCCTCTATGCTCACACCAAGAAGCTCTCGGGTGTGACCTACTACCAGGGAGGTAACATCCCTTACTTCTACGTGGCCCAGATTGCGCAATAATCCGGTCACCACGATGAGTAACGTCAGGGCAGGTGTGCTGCCAGCAGCACACCTGCCCTTTCTTACCGTGGTGTCCGCAAAAAGCGGAGCCGAATGCGTGCCTCTGGCCGCCGTTCTTTTGGGAGGATCAAGGTGACTCGCTATGTGATCCGTCGCCTGATCGCTACAGTGCCTACTTTGCTGGCAGTAACCGTGTTGGTCTTCTTGATGGTCCAACTGGTGCCGGGCGACCCAGCCGAGATCTTTCTGGGCGAGAAGCGCAGCACACCGGAGCTGCTTGCCCAGGTGCGCCATGATATGGGGTTGGATCGCCCTCTCTATGTGCAGTACTTTTCTTACCTGTGGAACCTTTTGCACGGCGACCTGGGTGTCTCCCTGTTCAACGAACAGCCCGTGTTGAAGCAAATCCTGGACGCCTTCCCCTATACCCTCGAGCTGGCGGTGAGCGCGATGTTGATCAGCACAGTGTTGGGCGTCTCTCTGGGAATCGTCTCAGCCCTGAAGCACAATAGCTGGGTAGATAGCCTCTCGATGGCCCTGGCGCTGGTAGGGGTCTCGATGCCGGTGTTCTGGTTGGGCCTGCTGCTAATCCTGGTGTTTTCTGTGCGCCTGAAGTGGTTTCCGCCCATGGGCCAGGGGGGCCTGAGCCGGCTGGTGTTGCCAGCCCTGGCCCTGGGCCTGCTCAGCTCCGCTACGCTGGCACGCCTGGTGCGCAGCAGCATGTTGGACGTCCTGAGCGAGGATTATATCCGCACAGCCCGGGCCAAAGGGTTACGGGAGCGGGTTGTGATTATCCGCCATGCCCTGCGCAACGCCCTGATCCCCGCGGTCACGGTGATCGGCCTGCAGTTTGGCGGGCTGCTGAGCGGCGCTGTGCTGACCGAGACGATCTTCGCCCGGGTTGGCCTGGGCAGGATGTACGTCGAGTCCATCCTGAACAAAGATATCACCATGGTGCAGGGGTTGACCCTGATGCTGGCCCTTTTTATCATGCTGATCAACATCCTGGTAGACATCTCGTACGCCATGCTCGATCCGAGGATCCGCTATGAGTGAAACCTCTCTGGCGGCCCGGCCATCTGTAGCCGTTCAGGCCGAGGGAATTGGACGACATCGCTCGCTGTGGGGAGATGCGCTGAGGCGCCTGGCCCGCAACCCTGGTGCCATGGCCGGCGCGGTGATACTGTTCTTGCTCGTTATGGCGGCCATTCTCGCCCCCTATATCACGCGTTACGATCCCTTGGCCATCAAGCCCAGTGAGCGGCTGAAACCGCCCGGTGCCCAATACTGGCTGGGGACCGATGCCTTTGGACGGGATATCCTGACGCGCATACTCTTTGGCGGCCGTATCTCCCTGCGGGTAGGGATCATCTCAGTGGCCATAGCTGTCATGCTGGGCGTTACCAGCGGGGTGATCGCCGGCTATTTTGGCGGCCGGCTTGACCTGGTGATCATGCGCCTGGTGGACATTGCCCTGGCTTTTCCGGGTATCCTCCTGGCCCTGGTGGTGATTGCCATCCTGGGGCCCAGCCTTTTTAATGCCATGATTGCGGTGGGCGTTTCTGCCTCTCCCACCTACGCCCGTGTGGCCCGTGGGATGGTGCTGAAGACAAAGGCCGAGATGTATGTTGAGGCGGCTATCGGGGTGGGTTGCCCTTCGCGGCGGGTTATCCTGCGCCACATCTTGCCCAACATCCTGGGGCCGCTGGTGGTGGTGGCCACGTTGGGGGTAGCCGGCGCTATCATCAGTGGCGCGGCCCTCAGCTTTCTGGGACTGGGGGCGCGGCCTCCGACGCCGGAGTGGGGGCTGATCTTGAGCGAGGGCCGCAATTACCTGCGCCACGCCTGGTGGATCACCACCTTTCCGGGCCTGGCCATCATGGTCACGGTGCTTTCGATCAATCTGCTAGGGGACGGGTTGCGCGATGCTATTGAACCGCGCATGACGCGCTAGCGGTGGAGGGTTACATGCTGCTCAAGGGGAAAGTGGCTCTGGTCACCGGTGCGGGAAGGGGCTTTGGCTGGGGAATCGCCCGGGCCCTGGGCCTGGCCGGTGCAGCCGTGTGTATTACGGATATCAACGCGGCCGAATTGGTCCGCGCCGAGGCCGATCTGCGTCGCGATGGCAGCCAGGTATGGCGGCTGCTGCTCGATGTAACCGACCTCGCTGCGTTCCAGGAGGTGGTAGCGAATGTGGTGGCCCGCTGGGGGCGGCTGGATGTGCTGGTGCACAACGCCATCTACATGCCTTTGCTGCCCTTTGAGGAAACCTCTCCTGATGAGTGGTGGCGACAGCTTCGGGTCAGCCTGGGCGGGCTGTACAATGGCTGTCGGGCCGTTTGGGACGTGATGAAGGCGCAAGGGGGAGGTCACATCATCGGCATTGCCAGCGGCTCCAGCCTGCGCGGCTACAAGAACGAAGTTGCCTACTGCACCGGCAAGCATGGCCAGGAGGGGTTCGTCAAAGCTCTGG
>DAOTZS010000191.1:0-14958 GCA_034434335.1 Anaerolineae bacterium | reverse complement strand
TTGCTATGGTGCGTCGTGTAGATCCGGTATGGAAAGGCGCCATGCGGATCAGATTCGATTTCAACAACCTGATGGCTGATGCCATCGGCGAGGCCCACGGCTTCACCGAGGCAGAACTGGACGACTTCGCCCCACGCAGCCGGGCGGCCCTGGCCGCCATCAAGGAACGCCGCAAGGCCGGCGATTTACGCTGGATGGAGTTGCCCTATCAAGATGTGGCTGACTTGCTCAGCGCGGCCGATGAGGTGCGCAACCGTTTTAAGAACTTTGTGGTCCTGGGGATCGGCGGGTCAGCGCTGGGCACCATCGCCCTGCAGAACGCGCTCCTCCATCCCTACCACAATCAACTGGCCGATGCGCAACGGCCAGGCCCCCGCCTCTACGTGCTCGACAACATTGACCCCGACTGGCTGGCCGGCCTGCTCGACGTGCTTGATCCTGCCGAGACGTGTTTCAACGTCATCACCAAATCGGGCGACACGGCCGAGACGATGGCACAGCTCCTGTGGGCGCGCGATTTGCTGATCCAACGCCTGGGGCCGGGCCGCTACGCTGATCACATCATCGCCACTACTGATGCGGTGAAGGGCAGCCTGCGAGCCCTGGCCACGCAGGAGGGTTTGCGCAGCTTCGTCGTACCCGAAGGGGTGGGGGGGCGCTTTTCAGTGCTCAGCCCGGTGGGCCTGTTGCCGGCCGCGGTGGTCGGGATCGATATCCGCGACTTGCTGGCCGGGGCCGCCTACGCCGACCGCATGAGCCGATCCCCAGACCTGTGGCGGAACATCCCCTTGATGTTTGCCGTGACCCAATACCTGGCCTACCGCCGTGGCAAGCCCTTGAGCGTGATCATGCCCTACGCTCAAGGGTTGCGCACCGTGGCCGACTGGTACGCGCAGCTCTGGGCGGAGAGCCTGGGCAAAGCCCATGACCGCAGCGGGCAGGTCGTCAACGTTGGGCCAACCCCGGTCAAGGCGCTGGGGGTCACCGACCAGCATTCGCAAATGCAGCTCTACATGGCCGGCCCTTACGACAAGATCATTACCTTCATCGTGGTGGACCACTTTAAGCGCGAGCTGCCAATCCCGGCCTGGCAGGCCGTCTCGCCCCATGGGGGGCAGGCAGCGGTGAGCTATCTGGCCGGCCACACCTTCAACGAGCTGTTGGCCGCCGAGGCCGAGGGCACCGCGCTGGCCCTGGCTGATGCCGGCCGGCCCAATGCCACCTTCCGACTGCCTGAGGTCAGCCCCTTTACCCTGGGCCAGCTCTTCTACCTGCTGGAGGTCGCCACAGCGATCAGTGGTGAGCTCTACAACATCAACGCCTTCGACCAGCCCGGGGTTGAAGCCGGCAAGGTGCGCGCCTACGCCCTGTTGGGCCGGCCCGGCTATGAGGCGCAGCGCGCCGAGATCGAAGCGCTACGCGCGCACAAGAAAGCGCGTTACGAGATCTGAGGGAGGTCTGCGATGGCTCTGAGCAAGGAACGAATCGTAGTGGTGCAGGGAGACATTACCCAACAGCGCGTCGACGCGATTGTCAACGCGGCCAATCCGTCGCTGCTGGGTGGCGGCGGGGTAGATGGCGCCATTCACCGCGCGGCCGGGCCTGAGTTGTTGGCCGAGTGCCGCACGCTGGGCGGCTGCCCCACCGGCCAGGCTAAGATCACCAGGGGCTACCGCCTGCCGGCCAAATGGGTGATCCACACCGTCGGGCCGATCTGGCGGGGTGGCGATCACGGCGAGGATGAGCTGTTAGCCAGTTGCTACCGCAACAGCCTGGCGCTGGCCGTGGAGCACGGCATCCGCACCATCGCCTTTCCGGCCATCAGCACCGGGGCCTACGGCTTTCCCCTGGAGCGGGCCACCCGCATCGCGGTTGATGAAGTGCGTCGTTTCCTGGCCCAGGAGGAGCGCATCGAGCAGGTGATCTTCATCTGCTTCGATGAGCGCGCCTATCGGTGCTACCGTTCCGCATTGGGTGACTTGCCCGGCAGCCCGGCGCAGGCCGCTACATAAGGGCATCGCCGCTGTCCAGCTAAGAAAGCACCATGACCGAGCCATGCATCTTCTGCCAAATCGCGGCTGGCTGCGCACCGGCCAGTATCGTCGCTGCGACCGCTGAGGCTCTGGCGTTCATGGACATCAACCAACCCACTCCGGGCCATGTGCTGGTCATCCCGCGCGCCCACATCCCCGACATCTACACCCTGGATGAGGCGACAGCCACAGCCGTGTTTGGCCTGACCATCCAGGTCGCCAGGGCAGTCAAAGCGGCTCTGCAACCCGATGGGATAACTCTGCTCCAGGCTAACGAGCCGGCCGGGGGCCAGGAGGTATTCCACTTTCACCTGCACGTCCTGGCCCGCTACCGGGGCGATCGCGACCGTATTCGCTTCGGGTGGCAGGCTCATCTCCCCTCGCGCGCTGAGCTGGACCGCCTGGCGGCGCAGATCCGGGCCAGTCTGGGGTAATAAGAAGGGTGCTTTACCTGACACCGGCGGTTTTGCTTCGTAGTAACGACTTTAGTCGTTCTGTACGCGCCTCTGAGCGACTGAAGTCGCTACTACGAAGCCCACGTCTTGCCCCTCTCAGGTTGCCAGGCTCAGGACGTGGGTGTCTCCTAAAAATCACCGTAACTATTCAGTGGTGACTGGAAGGGCCACGCCGAGGGCTCGCCCGAGGTGTCACCTTTTTGGGCCTGCGGCCAGAGGTCGGCCTTCGCCGACCTTTCTCAGGATGCATACAAAGGGTGTCGGCGGAGGCCGACACCCGGCACGAAGTGCCCAGGAGGGGCGATTTCAATCGGCCTGAATATTACATTCACCAAGGTCCGGCGCTTTGGTTTCATGGCGCGCTGGTGCCGCCGGATGGAGGTTCGGGGGGCTGAGAGGGTTGCTTTTCCTCGCCTCTCACCCGCTGGCGCAGCCGGTCGTGCCAGTGATCCCGCCTCTCAGGGCCCAGGAGCCAGTTGTAGATGCGTCGGGCCGCGCGCAACCAGGCTGAACGCATGGTTGCCCAGCCGAAGCGCAGGGATGCCAGCCAGCGGCGCAACCACGGCTGTGGCTTGATCGGCATCGGTATACCCCACTCCAGCGCCACCGCCCCCCACGTCAACCCGGCCCCAAACGCCACCAGCACCAGCCGGTCCCCCGCCTTAACGCGGCCTTGCTGAATCGCTTCACACAAGGCGATCGGCACCGAGGCTGCCGAGGTATTGCCGTAGCGGTCCAGGTTGATGAAGAACTTCTCCTGCGGCAGGTTGAGACGCCGGGCCGCGGCCTCAATGATCCGCACATTGGCCTGGTGGGGGATGATCAGGGCCAGGTCAGCCAGTTGCCAGCCGGCCTTGCGGACCACCTCTTGAGCTGCCCTCGGCATCATTGTGGTGGCAAAGCGATAGACCTCGCGGCCGTTCATTTTGATGTAGTGGCCACCGTTGGAGACCGTCTCATAGGAGGCCGGTTGCCGACTGCCGCCGGCGGGTATCATCAGTAGCTCACCGCCAGAGCCGTCGCTGCCCAGCACCGAGGCCAACAGGCCACAGCGCTGCTTACACGCGCTGACAACTACGGCTCCCGCGCCGTCACCGAATAGCACGCAGGTGTTACGGTCGGTCCAGTCGGTGATGCGGCTCAGGGTCTCTGCACCAACGACCAGGACGTGGTTGGCACTGCCGCTGCGCACCACATCGCCGGCCAGGCTGAGGGCATAGATGAAGCCGGTGCAGCCCGCGCTGATATCAAATGCGCCCGCCCGCGTGGCGCCCAGGGCGTCCTGAAGCAAGCTGGCAGTAGAGGGGAAGATGTACTCAGGGGTAGCCGTCGCCACGATCACCAGGTCCAGATCGGTGGCGGCCAGGTCCGCCACCCGCAACGCCGCGCGAGCTGCGCGCACAGCTAACGTTACCGTGCTCTCCCGTTCGTTGGCAACGATCCGCCGTTCGCGGATCCCGGTGTGGGAAACGATCCACTCATCGCTGGTGTCAACCACGCGTGCCAGCTCGTGGTTGGTCAACACCTTCTCGGGCACATACATGCCCCAGCCGGTGATCTGAGCATAGCGCTCGCCGTTCATCGTTGCACGCTCATGCGGAAAAGCGCCTGAAGATGAGGGTGGCGTTGTGGCCACCGAAGCCAAAGGAGTTGGACATTGCCACCTCGACCCTGGCCGGCCGCGCCCGGTTGGGCACATAGTCCAGGTCGCAGAGTGGGTCAGGCACTTCGTAGTTGATCGTGGGTGGCAGGACCTGATCGCGCAGTGCCAGCACGCAGAAGACGGCCTCAATGGCACCAGCCGCACCCATCAGGTGGCCGGTCATGCTCTTGGTCGAGCTGACAGCCAGCCGATAAGCGTGCTCACCGAAAGCGCTCTTGATGGCACGCGTTTCGCTGATGTCGTTGAGGGGTGTGCCGGTGCCGTGGGCGTTGATATAGTCTACCGCGCTGGGTGGCAGGCCGGCATCGGCCAGGGCCATGCGCATGCAATCGGCCGCGCCGGTGCCATCTTCGGCCGGCGCGGTGATGTGGTAGGCGTCGGCAGTGGCACCATAGCCGGCCAGTTCGGCCAGGATGCGTGCCCCGCGCGCCAGGGCCAGGTCTAACCGCTCCAGCACCAGGACTCCGGCCCCCTCGCCCATCACAAAGCCGTCACGGCCGGCGTCGAAAGGCCGGCTGGCACGCTCCGGCTCATCGTTGCGAGAGCTCATCGCGCCCATGTTGTCAAAGCCGGCCATGGCCATGCGCACGATGGCTGCCTCGGAACCCCCAGCGATCATGACATCGGCCCAGCCGCGGCGGATAATGGCTGCTGCCTCGCCCAGGGCGTGGGTGCCAGTAGCACAGGCGGTGGCCAGGGCCAGGTTGGGGCCGCGAGCCCCGATCATGATGCTCACCTGGGCAGCGGCGCTGTTCAGCATCAAGGCCGGCACTGTGAACGGGCTGACGCGGCGAGGGCCGCGCTCGCGCAGGACATCGTTCTGCTCCAGCAGCGTACTGACCCCACCGATCCCCGAGCCGATCACCACCCCCACCCGTTGCGGGTTGCAGGCCCCTATGTCAAGGCCGGCATCGGCCAGCGCCTCCTGCGCGGCAGCTACCGCGAAGTGCAGAAAGCGGTCCATACGCCTGGCTTCGCGCCTATCCATGTAACGGGTGGGGTCAAAGTCCTTCACCTCTGCCGCGATGCGGGTTTTCAGGTCACTGGCGTCGAAGCGGGTAATCGGCCCCACCCCCGATTGCCCTGCCAGCAATGCGGCCCAGGTGTCGGGCACGTTGTGGCCGAGCGGGGTCACCAGGCCCAGGCCTGTCACAACCACTCGTTGCTCGTTTGGACGTATCACACCAACCTCCTCGTATGATATGTTCGTAGTCAGGCACGCAACGAAGTGGAGTGCCGTCTGACGCCACTCCGCTGCGCTGCGTGGCTTACTACGAGCGGACGTCACTCCGCTGCGCTGCGTGGCTTACTACGAGCGGACGCTACTCCGCTACGCTGCGTGGCTTACTACGAACGGGACATCATAAACCTTGCTGTGTTCGTCTTGTGGGGCGCCGGGTTGCGGGCTATCCCTTATAACACGCCCTCTTGGGAAACGACGCGACGGCGTGCCCTTCCGTAGCACAGCCTTCAGGCCGTGTGAGGCTGGGTCAGGCTGAAAGCCTGACCTACGCCACTCCTCAGCCGCCGGGGGGTCTGAGTTTTCAGACCCGCCGCGGTCGTGGTATGATAGGTGCGCTGTGAGTTGCCCCCGGACCATAATCGCGTGAGGTTTGCCTATGAAGATTACCAAGGCCGTCATCACTGCAGCCGGCCGCAACCAACGTACTCTACCCCTCCAGACCCTGATTGACCGAGACGGCGCCGAGAAGTCTGTGCTGCGCATCATTGTGGAAGAGGCGCTGCGGGCCGGGATCGAGGAGATCTGTGTGGTCGTCTGCCCCGGCGATGAGGTTCCTTATGCCGAGGCGGTGGGGGATTACGCCAGCCGCCTGAGGTTTGTGCCCCAGGAAGAACCGCTGGGGTATGGGCATGCAGTGTTCTGCGCACGTACCTTTGTCGGCGATGAGCCGTTTTTGCACCTGGTGGGCGATCACCTGTACATCAGCCGGGATGCGCAGGGCTGCGCGCGCCAGCTCGTGCAGGTGGCCGAGGCTGAGGCATGTGCTGTCTCCGCGGTGCAGGCTTCGCGCGAGAGCCTGTTGCCGTACTATGGCGCCGTGGGCGGGCATCGCGTGCCAGGCCGGCAGGACCTTTATGTGGTGGAAAACGTGCTGGAAAAGCCAACGCCCACCGAGGCCGAGCAAAAGCTGCTGGTGCCAGGTCTGCGCGCGGGCCACTACCTCTGCTTCTTCGGCCTGCACGTCTTGACACCAACGGTGATGGAGATCCTGGCCCGCCAGGTGGCCGAGAACGCTGGCCGCGGGGGGATCTTCCTTTCACCCACGCTGGCGGAGCTGGCCACCCGCGAGCGCTATCTGGCCCTGGAGCGCCCCTGGTGGCGCTACGATGTAGGGGTGAAGTACGGCCTTCTCACCGCCCAACTGGCCCTGGCATTGAGTGGCGTAGACCGCCTGGAGGTCTTGCGGCTGTTGCTGGAGCTCCTGGCCCTGCGGGAGTTGCACGCGGAAAGATGAGGCCCAGGACCTCCGTCGGTTGGGATGATTCATCATCATGGCAAGAGGAGCGCTGTGACCGGACACCTTGTTGAGATCATCACCTCGCCTGATCCCCAGATCCGCAACCGCTCGGTAGATGCGTTCTGCCGCCAGGCCTCGCTGGCCGAGCTGATGGCCGAATGCCAGGCATTAGACAGGTTCCGGCGGGTCAGCGATAACCTTTATGAGCGTGTGCGTGCCCTCTTCTTCCTGTACGCCATCCACCGTTTTCACCTGCCCGAGAAGCCTGGCCTGCAGCCCAGGGGTTTTATCCCCTTCGACGGTTACAACTACCTGCTCCACCGGCGCTTTGAAGAGGCTATAGAGGTTTTCCTGAGAGCCCAGGCTGTGCAGGGGCCCAATGAGGCCATCTCCAGCGCGTTGGCTGCCGCCTATCACCATCTCGGCTTTCAGACTTTGGCCGACCAGGTGCGGCGCAGCGTGCGCTCGGTGCGCGGCAACCAGTGGATGTTCCGCATTGGCCATCCCGCGGACCAGCCGTTGCGGGTGCGGCCGGAACTCTTGCAACCCTCCCCCAGCGGGCTCTTCCCCCTCTTGCGCGAGGCCACACCGGTGCGCATGGACCTGTCGCACAGTGCCTGGAGTGACATCTTTTTCCTGGGGATGGATTTCCCCGAGGGCGCGCGCGTGCTGAACGTTTCCATCGACCTGGGCGTGCGCGGCCGCGATCCAGCTCCCCGGCCACCGGTGGAGGCCTATTTCCGGGTGATTGACGAGCCGGTGCTGCGCCTGGCCAGCGTGGACCTGAGTGCCATGGCCGAAATCACCGACCTGCGCGAGGTGTTCGATTTCGCCCGCGACTACCTGGGGCTGCTCAAGGCCGCCTTGATCGCGGCGGGTATCGTGCCGCCGGGCATGGAGGGCTCGGAGCAGGACCTGAGGGAGTTGCTGGCCCGCCTGGTAGGGCCGGGCCGTGGCATCGAGCTGGTCAGCGCCGTCAACGGCATCCCTAAAGGTTCACGGCTGGCCGTCTCCACCAGCCTGCTGGCCTGCCTGATCGCCGTCTGCATGCGGGCCACCGGCCAGGCGCGCACTTTGCAGGGGCCACTGGCAGAACACGAGCGCCGGCTGGTGGCTGCCCGCGCCATCCTGGGGGAGTGGCTGGCCGGCTCAGGCGGTGGCTGGCAGGATTCCGGCGGCATCTGGCCCGGGGTCAAGCTGATCCAGGGTGAACTGGCCCAGGAGGGCGACCCCGAGTACGGCATCAGCCGCGGCCGGCTGCTGCCCAGCCATCACATCTTCAGCCTTGACGAAGTCTCGGCCGAAACCAGGCGTCGGCTGCAGGAGAGCCTGGTGCTGGTCCACGGCGGCATGGCGCAAAACGTCGGTCCCATCCTGGAGATGGTCACCGAGAAGTATCTGCTGCGTTCGGAGGCCGAATGGCTGGGCCGGCAGGAAGCCTGCCACATCCTCGACGAGGTGGTCGCTGCGCTCAAGGCAGGTGACGTACGCCGCATCGGTGCGCTGACCACCCGTAACTTCTATGGCCCGATCCAAACTATCATCCCCTGGGCCAGCAACCTGTACACGGAGCTGTTGATCGCCCGCGCCCGGGCCGAGTTCGGAGCCGGCTTCTGGGGTTTCTGGATGTTGGGCGGCATGTCAGGGGGTGGCATGGGCTTCATCTTCGACCCGGCCGTCAGGTCGGCAGCCCAGGACCGCCTGCTGGAGATAATGAAGACCACCAAACGCCAACTGGAAGCTGCCTTGCCGTTCGCCATGGAGCCGGTGGTCTATGATTTTGCTATCAACGAACGCGGCACTTGGGCGGAGTTGTTGGGAATGGTGGATGGGGAGGTTGGTAAGTTGGTAGATTGGGGAACCGGTAAATTGGTGGATAGGGAGGCTTCGGGCTCTCGCCCCTCCTTCCCCCTCTGCCAATCTACCAATCTACCACCCCCCACCCGCCTACCCCTTATGCCGGCTGGCTACTACACCCTGGTCGTGCCCCAACTGGTGCGCCGCGATCGCCAGCAACTCACCCCTGCCCGCCGCGCTGAGCTGGACCTCTTCGCGGCTGCCTGCCGTACTCAGCCGGAGCTATCTGGCATGGTGCAGGTGCTGTTCGACAGGCTCATGCCGCGAGCAAGCCGTGTGGATGGAGCTGAGCGCGATCTGGCTTCGCTGCTGGCCGAGTATGGCTTCGATCGCCTGCAGCATGAGCAGATCCGCGCCGACCTGCGCGCCGGGCGCATCGGCCTGGCGCAGAACCGGCTGCCGGCCAATACGGATATCCGCGATGTGGAACCCGAGGATGTTTATGACCTGACCCAGGGTGGGGAGGAGCTTGCCCGCTATCGCAGGTTGGGATTGGAAGCGTTGGCAGCCGGCGCGGTGGCAGTGGTGACGCTGGCCGGCGGGGTTGGCAGCCGCTGGACGCAGGGCGCGGGTGTGGTGAAGGCGCTGCATCCCTTCTGCCGGCTGGGTGGCAGACACCGCACCTTTATCGAGGTGCATCTGGCCAAAAGCCGACGCATCGGCCGGCTATGCGGCCGGCCTTTGCCCCATGTCATCACCACCAGCTACCTGACCCACGAGCCGATCCGGGCTTATCTGGCCGGCGAGAGGAACTACGGCTACCCCGGGCCGCTGTACCTGTCCCCGGGCCGCGCCGTAGGGTTGCGCCTGGTGCCAATGACGCGCGATCTGCGCTTTGCCTGGGAGGAGATGCCCCAG
Organism: Anaerolineae bacterium; assembly: GCA_034434335.1. Taxonomy (GTDB): domain Bacteria; phylum Chloroflexota; class Anaerolineae; order CG2-30-64-16; family CG2-30-64-16; genus DAOTZS01. The sequence continues at coordinate 5,612 of DAOTZS010000191.1, read as the reverse complement.
CAACTGCTGGACGAGCAGGCCCAGAAGGTGCGCGATAGCCTGCGCGCCGCCCTGATCGAGTGGGCGCGCCGCGCCGGCGAGGGCAGCGACTATACCGATAACGTGCCCCTTCAATGCCTGCACCCTGTCGGCCATTGGTATGAGGTGCCCAACCTGTTCAAGAACGGCATCCTGGCCCGCCTCTTGCAGGAAAACCCCCACCTGCAGTACCTGATGGTGCACAACATTGACGCCCTGGGCACCGATGTGGACCCGACCATCCTGGGGCTGGTTATCACCCTGGGTGCCACCTTCACTGCTGAGGTGATCACCCGCACCATTGACGACCGTGGCGGCGGGCTGGCGCGAGTTGATGGTCGGCTGCGCCTGCTGGAGGGGCTGGCCATGCCGCGCGAGGAGGACGAGTTCAGCCTCTCCTACTACAACTCGAACACCAGTTGGTTGCACATTGACAAACTCCTGGCCGTCTTTGGGCTCACCCGTGCCGACCTGACCAGTGATCCACAGGAGGCCGGAGATACCTCGGGCAAGGTGGCCTCGGCCATCCGTAATGTGGCCAGCCGCATGCCAACTTACATCACCCTCAAGGATGTCAAGAAGCGGTGGGGGCATGGCCAGGAGGATGTCTTCCCGGTAGCCCAGTTCGAGAAGCTGTGGGGAGACATGACCGCGCTGCCCGAGCTGGATTGCCGTTTCGTGGTGGTGCCGCGACGCCGCGGGCAGAACCTGAAGGAGCAGGCCCAGCTCGACGGGTGGTTGCGAGATGGGTCGGCAGCTTACGTGGAGGCGCTCTGCGAATGGGCATAGACGCTGAGTCCTGTCCTTATCCTATCGTCGCTTTCAAAGAGGTGGACAACGATGTTCATACTCCTGACTGGCCCTGAGCAGGCGGGCAAGACCACAGCCTGCTGGAAGGTATTACCAGGGTTGCGCGCGGCCGGGATGAAGATCGCCGGCTTTGTCTCGCCGCCGCTGTTAGATGAGAACGGCACCAAGACCGGCATTGAGATGATGGACCTGGCCACAGGCCAACATCGTACCCTGGCCCGTCTGGTGCGGGGCGATGAGCCGGCTACGGTAGGCAATTACCGCTTCGTGGAAGGGGCTACCGAATGGGCGCGCGGGGTGCTGTCGGCGGCCTTGCTGGCCAATGTGGACTGGCTGGTGGTGGACGAGATTGGGCCGCTGGAGCTGCACGCCGGCGGCGGCTTTGCCTTCGCGCTGGAGCCGCTATCTGATCCGATACGCGTGCCCAATGCTATCGTGGTGGTGCGCGAGTCGCTGGCCGATGAGCTGGCAGAACGGTTGGGCAGGTCCGATATAGTGGTGGTACGGGTGACAACTGACAACCGGGCAGAGGTGCCGGCGCGGCTGCTCAGCCTGATGCGAGGGGCATGATCACACCGGCATGGGGGGAGAGCGCCATGCGAGACGATTCCCTCTCGGAGAAGTATGCCATCCTGGCGGCGATAGCTCTGATACTGCTCGTGGCGTTCGACAATGCCCTTGCCATCCTGATCGGCTCCCTGATCGGGCTGGCTGTGGGCGGGATGATCGCACGGCGCGGCAATGTACGCCGTGTGGCGCTGGTAGCCATGGCCGGCTTTGCCGTCGCGGCGGCTATCGCGGCTCTGATCCTGGTGCGCCAGCAATTCGGTGGGGGGTAATAGGCCAACGAACGAGAGCAGCGCTCTCTGTCCTTGGTACCTGCGGCCATGACCATGACAGAATCTGCCATCTTTCAGGGGGTGCCGGTACCGGCACCGACTGCGATCATTATCTTCGGCGCCAGCGGGGATCTGACCCAGCGCAAGCTGATCCCGGCCCTTTACACGCTCGATGCCGAAAAGCATCTGCCCGAGCAGTACGCGGTGATCGGCGTGGCGCGCAGCGAGTTCGATGATGCGGCTTTTCGGGAGCACCTGCGGCAGGGGGTGAGGGAATATGCCCGGCGCAGCGGCCAGGTGTCCAATGCCGCCTGGGACAACGCTGCCTGGGAGCGCTTCGCTGCGCGGCTTTACTACTGCCGGGGCGCCTACGACGATCCCGCCACCTACACCGCCCTGGCTGCTCGCCTGGCCGAGCTGGACGACCGCTGTGGCACGTGCGGCAACCACCTTTTCTACCTGGCCACCCCTCCCCAACTCTACCCCACCATCGTCGCCCATCTGGGCGCCGCGGGGATGAACCGCGGGGTTCCGGGCTTTGTGCGCATTATCGTCGAGAAGCCTTTCGGCCACGACCTGGCCAGTGCACAGGCCCTGAACCACCAGTTACACCAGGTCTTTGACGAGAGCCAGATCTACCGCATTGACCACTACCTGGGCAAGGAAACGGTCCAGAACATCCTGGCCTTTCGCTTTGCTAACGCCATCTTTGAACCTTTGTGGAACCGGAACTTTGTGGACCACGTACAGATCACGGTCGCCGAGAAGGAGGGGGTGGGTAACCGCGCGGGTTACTACGACCAGGCCGGGGTCTTGCGGGATGTTTTCCAGAACCACCTGTTGCAACTGCTGACGTTAACAGCCATGGAGCCGCCGGCGGCCTTCAACGCCAAGTTCCTGCGCGATGAGAAGGTAAAGGTCCTGCAGGCAGTACGCCCGTTACGTCCCGAAGAAGTCCCTGTGCACAGCGTGCGGGGTCAGTATCGCACCTACCGCGATGAGCGAGGGGTCACGCCGGGCTCAACCACAGCCACCTTCGCGGCCTTGTGCCTGTATGTGGACAACTGGCGCTGGCAGGGAGTGCCCTTCTACCTGCGCTCTGGCAAAATGCTGGCCGCCAAGGTGAGCGAGATCACCGTGCAGTTCAAAGATGTGCCGCATAAACTCTTTCCTCAGGTCGGCAGCCGAGATTCCCGGGCCAACTTCCTCAGCTTCTGCATCCAGCCCGATGAGGGGATCCACCTGCGCTTTGAAGCCAAAATCCCCGGCGCGGGCATGCGTACGCGCTCGGTAGACATGGAGTTCCATTTCAGCAGTGAGTTTGGTCAGGCCGCGCTTCCGGAAGCCTACGAGCGCCTTCTGCTGGATGCCATGATCGGGGACGCCTCGCTGTTTGCGCGCGCCGATGAAATCGAGCTGAGCTGGCAGATCATAGACCCGATCCAGGCTGGCTGGGACAAGGGCTCCGTGATGCTGGCAGAAGGATGGCGGGTTGAGACAGCCCCGCCCCTGGAGTTCTACGAAGAGGGCACCTGGGGCCCACCAGGCGCTGACCGGCTGCTGGCCGGGTCGGGCCGGCGCTGGCGGCTGAGCTGTCACGGCCTGGCGGGTGAAGGTGGCCGGCGATGAAAGAAAAGGCCCCAGAGGTCGTCGTGCTGCCCGATCCAGAGGCCGTGGCGCATGAGGCCGCCCGCCGGCTGGTGACGGTTGCCCGTCGCGGCGTGAAGAGGCGCGGGCGATTCACCCTGGCCCTGGCTGGTGGCTCGACCCCTGCCAGGCTCTACCACTTGCTGGCCGGCCCGGACTACCGGGATGCCATTCCCTGGTCGCACGTCTGGGTCTGCTTCGGCGATGAGCGTTGCGTCCCGCCCCACCACCCCGACAGCAACTACCACCTGGCCCATGAGGCCCTGCTCAGCCGGGTCCCGATCCCGCCCGACCACGTGGTGCGCATCGCCGGCGAGCTGGAACCGGAAGCCGCCGCAGCCGCTTATGAAGAGGCACTGCGCCGGTGCTTCGACCTGGCTGAGGCCGGCCGGCCCAGGTTCGATCTGATCCTGCTGGGCATGGGAGAGGATGGCCACACGGCATCCCTGTTCCCGGGCCTGCCAGCACTGGAGGAAAAGGGTCGGCTGGCCATAGCGACGGCGGTGCCAGAGTATGCGCGGCCCGCGGTGCCGCGTGTCACCCTTACGCTGCCGGTGTTGAATGCGGCCCGCCAGGTGATATTCCTGGTGACGGGAGCACATAAAGCCTGCGCCGTGCGTGCTGTTTTGGCCGGCTTGTCCCCATCCGGCCCGTTGCCGGCTGCCCTGGTGCGCCCCAGGCAGGGCAGGCTGGTCTGGCTGCTGGACCGTGAAGCAAGGGCATCGCTTCACCCACGCGACCCCGGAACAAGTTTTGCGTATTGAAGTAGAGGGATGGTTCAATTCACCGAGAAAATTGGTTTACACTTTTTGCGGTCATTGAAATTGCGGCCCAGAGCCCCCACCCTTCTCCCTGCCCTCTCCCGCTGCCGAAGGCGAGCAGGAGAGGGGAGGGGAAAAAGGGGGTTTGTGGCGGCCTTCGGCCGCCACAAACCCCTCCATCTTATTCCCCCTCTCCCCTGGCCGCAGGCCAAGGGCCACGCCCCGAGAGGAAAAGGGGGACAAAGGGGGGTGAGGGGCAGTGAAGGCCCGAGGGGGCAAAAAGTGTTAACCGGGCTTGAACCATCCCGTGGCGGAAAATAGTTCATTCCCGGATGGAGGAGGACAGGAAAGGATGCAAGACACGCAACGCCATATATGGATCGGCATCTTGCTGGTCGTGGTGGGGATTTTGTTCCTGCTGCAGAACCTGGGTGTCTTCGGCGAGTTCGGGCAGGCAATCTGGGCTCTGCTTTTCGCTGTGGGCGGCCTGGTGTTCCTGTGGGTCTTTGTCAGCAACCGCGAACAGTGGTGGGCAGTGATCCCAGGGTGCACACTGCTGGGTATTGCCGCCTTGATCGGGATGGGGGATCGGTTAGGGGTGCTGGCCGGCGCGTTCTTCCTGGCCGCCATCGGGCTCAGTTTCTGGATCATCTATCTGACCAGGCGTGATTTCTGGTGGGCAGTGATCCCAGGCGGGACGCTGTTCACGCTGGCACTGGTGGCGGGTCTGTCCGACACGCTTCCTGGCCTTGAGACAGGCGGGGTCTTCTTCCTGGGCCTAGCAGCCACCTTCGCCTTGCTCTCTCTGCTACGCACCCCCGAAGGCCGGATGAAGTGGGCGCTGATCCCGGCTGGAGTGCTGGCTATCATGGGCCTGGGGCTGATGGTGGCGACCGGCAACCTGATCAACATCCTCTGGCCCGTAGCATTAATCTTGTTCGGCGCTTATCTGCTCTTGCGCCAGTTCATCTTGCGCCACGAGTAGTTGCAGCGATTACCTGGCAAAGGAGCTGCGGGAGGACATATGGCTCAGAAACTCTATCGCAGTCGCAGCGACAGGATGATCGCCGGGGTATGTGGTGGGTTGGCCGAATACCTGCACATTGACGCCACCCTGGTGCGCATCTTCTTCCTGTTATTGGGGTTGGCCAGCGGCATAGGGATACCGGTCTACCTGGTGATGTGGGTGATCGTGCCTTATGAGGGGGAAAGCCCTCTGGCCGCACCCGAAACAGCCCGCGCCGCCGCGGATGAGATCGCCGAGAAGGCCCGCGCTCTGACCACGGAGGTGCGTGAGGCGCTTGCCCAGCCTTCCTCGCAGGGGGCCGTAATCGTTGGCCTGGTGCTGATCTTCCTGGGGGTGGTGGCTCTCCTGCGCAACCTCCACTTCCCCTGGCTTTGGTGGCTCCGTTTTGACGTGCTCTGGCCGCTCCTGCTGATCCTGGCCGGCCTGGTGCTGCTATGGCGCCGCACAGGCAGTGGGCGCTAGACGGGAGGTAACTATTCAGGCCGATTGAAATCGCCCCTTCTGGGCACT
>DAOTZS010000190.1:0-22110 GCA_034434335.1 Anaerolineae bacterium | reverse complement strand
TGTAGTCTGGCGGTAACTATTCAGGCCGATGGAAATCGCCTCTCCTGGGCACTGCGTGCCGGGTGTCGGCGGAGGCCGACACCCTTTGTATACATCCTGAGAAAGGTCGGCGCTGGCCCAAAAAGGGTGATGCCTCGGGCGCGCCCTCGGCGTGGCCCTTCCAGTCACCGCTGAATAGTTATGAAAGCCGTATCCGCTCAGCGCGGGGGTGCATAGGCGATGGCTTCGATGGCCACCAGCGCGCCCTTGGGCAGCGCGGCAACCTGGACCGTAGAACGGGCCGGCAGGTTGTCGCCAAAGCGCTTGCCATAGATAGTGTTCACCGCGGCAAAGTCGGCCATGTCGGCCAGGAAGAGGGTGGTTTTCACTACATCGGCCAGGCTGGCACCTGCCGCGGCCAGCACGGCCGCCAGGTTATCCAGCACCTGTTCAGCCTGGGCTTCCACACCAGCGCGCAACGCACCGGTCGCGGGGTCAAGGCCAATCTGGCTGGAGCAGAAGATGAAATCGCCGGCCCGCACTGCCTGGCTGTAGGGGCCAATGGCAGCCGGCGCGGCCGTGGTTGAGATCACCTCACGCATGATATGCTCTCTTTCTGCAACGAAGAACCATTGTCAGAAGCTGCGCCTTTTCTGAGCGTGTCAGGTTCTCAAGCAGTTCCTCAAGTTCTTGCAATCTGCTCATGTCCTGTGCACTTTCTACATGCCAGTCACCTGTGGGGTGCCGGGCACGTCCAGGCTCATCCCACCACGATGTTGACCAGGTTGCCGCCGGCAAAGATCACCTTGCGGATGGTCTTGCCTTCAATCCACTTCTGGATGGCCGGCCGGGCCAGGGCCAGCTTGCGCGCCTCTTCCTCGCTGATGTCGGCCGGCACCTCCAGCTTATCGCGCAGCTTGCCGTTGACCTGCACCACCAGGGTGACTGTCGCTGCCTGGGCCAATTCGGGGTCATAGGCCGGCCAGGGCTGGACGTGGATGCTCGCCTCGGCGCGGAATTCGGCGCTGCCATGCCGGCGCTGCCACAGCTCCTCGGCGATATGGGGGGTTTCGGGTGCCAGCATGAGCAGCAGGGTGTCTACCGCCTCCTCCCACGCTGGCGTGCCATAAACGGCCGTCTCCTTGGCCTTGATCAGGTAGTTGTTGAACTCCATCAGGCTGGCCAGCAGGGTGTTGAACTTGAACTGCTCGATATCCTCAGTGGCCTTCTTCAGGGTACGGTGAGTCCAGTGGCGCAGTTCGCGGATTTGGGCTTCCAGATCAGCCTCCTGCCCAGGGTCTGCGGATTTCTGCTTCTCACCGGCCGGCTCCAACACCACATTCCACACCCGTTCCAGGAAACGGCGCACCCCCTCGATGCCCTGGAAGTTCCATGGGCCGCCCATGTCCCAGGGGCCAATGAACATGAGATAAGCACGCACGGTGTCGGCCCCATATCGCTCAACCCATTCGTCGGGGGCCACCACGTTGCCCTTGCTCTTGCTCATGCGCTGGCCATCGGGCCCCAGGATGATGCCCTGGTTGAAGAGGCGCAGCATCGGCTCGCGGAACGGCACGATCCCCATGTCGGCCAGGGCCTTGGTGAAGAAGCGGGTGTAGAGCAGGTGCATGGTGGCGTGTTCAGCGCCACCGGTGTACTGGTCCACCGGCAGCCAATAGGCGCCCTTCTCCGGGTCCCAGGGGATGTCGTTCGGGCTCAGCTTCTGGCCGGCCTTCCAGTAGGGCGAGACATAGGCGTATTGATACCATGAAGAGCACATGAAGGTGTCCATGGTATCGGTCTCCCGCCTGGCATCTGCCCCACACCGGGGACATTTGACGTGCAGGAAGCCTTCATGGAAGAGCAGCGCGTTTTCGCCCGAAGGTGGCACCACCGCATCGGTCGGCAGGATGACGGGCAGGTCCTCATACGGCACGGGTACAATCCCGCAGTGATCGCAGTAGATCATGGGGATTGGCGCGCCCCAGTAGCGCTGCCGGCTGATCAGCCAGTCATGCATCTTATAGCTGATGGCATACTGGCCCAGCCCCTGGTCGGCCAGCCAGGTGGTGACCCGCTGCCTGGCCACCTCGCCAGGGGTGCCGCTGAACGGCCCTGAGTTGATCATGGCCCCGTAATCGGCGTGGAACAGCACATCGCGGTACCACTCGACGGCCCACCACATCTCCATGGTGGTGCGGAACTGGCGCATGTAGTCGTAGCCGGCGCGGCAGCGGGCCATGATCGCGGCGTCCGCGGCGACCGAATCCAGGGTCATAGGGCCATCGTCGAACACCACCTGCCAGCCGCGGCCGACGATATCGGCCCAGTGGCCGGGTTTCAGGTGCGCCTGTAGCAGCCTGGCGTAGGCCGCCACCTGCCCATCGCCGGCCAGGGTGACCGCGTAGAAACGACCGCGGCCGGGGACCTGCAGCCACTGCCAGGCGAAGCCGCCGGCCGTCAGCGCGGCGGGGAAGCCCTCATCCACCGAACCCTCCCAGACGGCGCTCTTGGCCACCTGATCGGTGCGCTCGATGACCGGGATGATGGGCAGGCCGAACTTGAGGGCGAAGGCGAAATCGCGCTCATCGTGGGCCGGCACGCCCATGATGGCTCCGGTGCCGTAGGTCATCAGCACATAATCGGCGATCCAGACCGGGATGCGTTCGCCGTTGACCGGGTTGATGGCATACGCGCCGGTAAAGACGCCGGTTTTCTCACGCTTGGCCGCGGCGCGTTCGATGTCGCTCTGCCGACTGGCCTGAAACTGGTAGGCGGCTACCTCCTCACGATGGCTCGGGGGGGTGATCAGCTCTACCAGGGGATGCTCGGGCGCCAGCACCATGAAGGTGGCACCCCACAGGGTGTCGGGCCGCGTGGTGAAGACGACGATCCCCGTCCGCAGCACTTCCGCCTCCTCTTCGCTCGTGGCGGCGGGAGGGTCGGCAATGGGAAAGGTCACCTCGGCACCCTCGCTGCGCTCCCCGATCCAGTTGAGCTGCGCGACGCGGATGGGTTCCGGCCACTCAATGGCATCGAACCGCTTCAGCTCTTCCGCATAGTTGGTGATCTTGAAAAACCACTGCTTGAGCAGCTTGCGGATGACCGGGGTGCCGCAGCGCTCGCAGTGACGATCTTCGCCTTGCACCTGCTCGCGCGCCAGCGTGGTGTTGCAGTGGGGGCAGAAATCCACCGGCGCCAGTTTGCGATAGGCCAGGCCATGGTCGTAGAGTTTCAGGAAGAACCACTGGGTCCACTTGTAGTACTCGGGGTCGCAGGTGACCGCTTCGCGGTCCCAGGCCCACATGGCGCCCATGCTGCGCAACTGGCCCCGCATGCGTTCGATATTGGCCATGGTCCACTGATAGGGGTGAACCCCGTGCCTGATGGCCGCGTTCTCGGCCGGCAGGCCGAAGGCATCGAAGCCAATGGGGAAGAAGACGTTATAGCCCTTCATGCGGCGATAGCGCGCCGCCGCGTCCGACGGCGTCATGGCGTACCAGTGGCCGATGTGCAGGTCGCCCGAAGGGTAGGGCAACATGGTCAGGAAGTAAAATTTGGGCCGCGTGGGGTCCTCGCGGGTGGCGTACAGCCCGCTTTCGGCCCACAGCTTTTGCCATTTGGGTTCGATCTCTTGAGGAAGATATCTCTCTGCCATGCGTACCTCGTTGCCTGAAAACAGAAGTCCCCTTCATCCTCAGGGACGAAGGGGACTCCGCGGTACCACCCTGGTTGCCGGTAGTGGACCTGAGGGGATTCGAACCCCTTACCTCTTGAATGCCATTCAAGCGCTCTCCCAATTGAGCTACAGGCCCTTAATCCGACCACTCGGTTCGTGCGCTAACGGGCACCTCCGGCAAAGATTAGTCGGATAGTCAGGCAGTCTTCCTAGTCGGATAGTCAGGTAGTCGAACTACGAGACTATGCGACTATTCGACTACAAGACTATCAGACTCTGTGACTCGTTGACTACCTTTCGTCTTTGCAGCTCCCGGACGAGTTCGGCCTTGGGGGCGGGCCCCGTGCCGCCTGCGGGGCTTACACCGTTCCCCGCTCGCTGTGGGGCTGGCCTACTACTTCCGTTCAACGCCGGCTATCCAGATGGTAACCCTGTGGCCCCCTGGCTTCCAGATAGCCACGAGATGGGCCACTGGTGGAGCTGAGGGGACTCGAACCCCTTACCTCTACAGTGCGATTGTAGCGCTCTCCCTGATGAGCTACAGCCCCTGAGACGGTTATAAGTATATTCGCGATGAGCATGGCTGTCAAATATGTAGACTCGGTGCATCATAGTCCAGTGGTTGCGCGTGACCTTCGGCAATTTCTTGCTTAGCGCGGCGTGCAGCCGCCACTAGTTGCGGTTACGTTCGCTTAAACAAGCTATCCCATTCCAGTTCGTCTTGCAGGTCTGCCAGATACTCGCGCAGATGCTCCACCACGCTACCCCTTTCCAGAGGAGTCGAAAAGCGATGGCCAGGAAACTCCTGGATTAGCTCCGTAAAGTGCTGCGGCTCCAGGGGGCGCAGCGCCGCTGCGCCCCCTGGAGCCGCTCGTACAGCCAGCACAGCAAATCGAACCATCCCCAGAGCCAACGATCAACCCTGTCCGCCTTCGGCCACCTGACCCACGGGCAGTTCCACCGCGATCGGTTCGGCCGGCCGGGCAGTGAAGGTGAGCACCGGTTTGCCGTCTTCCCCTTCGGCCACATCCACCACTACCGTATCCCCCTCGCCGAACTCGCCCTGCAGAAGACGTTTGGCCAGCGGGTTCTCCACATAGCGCTCCAGGGTGCGACGCACGGGCCGGGCACCGAATTGGGGGTCATACCCTTCCTTGGCCAGCCAGTCGCGGGCTGCCTCGGTGAGCTCGATCTTCAGGCCATGCTCGGCCAGCCGTTCGGCTATCTCGCGCATCTGCAGGTCCACGATCTGGCGCACGTGCTCCTGGGTCAGGCCGTGGAAGATGATGATTTCATCAATGCGGTTGAGGAACTCGGGGCGGAAGGTGCGCTTCAGGTCCCGTTCGATATTCTCCCGCAACTGGCGCTCCTGGCTGGTCAGCTCATCCTGCTTGATAAAGCCCAGGGTGCCGCCCGACTTCACGAACGTGGTGCCGATGTTGGAGGTCATGATCAGCACTGTGTTGCGGAAGTCGACCACATGCCCCTGGCCGTCGGTGAGCCGGCCATCTTCCAGGATCTGCAGCAGGGAGTTCCAGACCTCGGGGTGGGCCTTTTCGATCTCGTCGAAGAGGATCACCCGGTAGGGGCGTCGGCGCACGGCCTCGGTGAGCTGGCCGCCCTCGTCGTAGCCAACGTAGCCGGGCGGCGCGCCGAAGAGCCGGCTGACGGTGTGGCGCTCCTGGTATTCGCTCATGTCAATGCGCACCAGGGCATCCTCGTCGTCGAAGAGGAACTCGGCCAGGGCCTTGGCCAGCTCGGTCTTGCCCACACCGCTGGAGCCCAGGAAGATAAAGCTGCCGATCGGCCGGCGGGGATTTTTCAGCCCGCTGCGGGCGCGGCGCAACGCGTCGGCCACGGCCTTGATCGCCTCATCCTGGCCCACAATGCGCTTGTGGAGCTCCTCTTCCATGCGCAGCAGTTTGGCAGTTTCCCCTTCCAGCATAGTGCTGACCGGGATCCCCGTCCAGCGGGCTACCACGGCTGCGATGTCCTTGGCGTCCACCACATCGTCAAGGCCTGAGCTCTCTCGCCAGGCCGCACGCTCGGCCTCGTACTGGGCTGTCAGCTTCAGGCGTTCGCTCTTCAGCTCGGCAGCGCGGGCGTAGTCGTTGGCCGTGAAGGCAGCGTCCTCTTCCGCTTTCAGCTCTGCCAGGCGTTTTTTCTTCGCCTTCAGCGAATCGGGCATGGTATACAGGGCCACCCTGAGCCCCGCGCCGGCCTCGTCTATCAGGTCAATGGCCTTATCGGGCAGGCGCCGCTCGGTGACATAGCGGTGCGAGAGCTTGGCCGCGGCCACCAGCGCTTCGTCGGTGAAGGTGATCTGGTGATGCTTCTCGTACCGGTCCCGCACCCCGCGCAGGATTTCGATGGTCTCCTCGACGGTTGGCTCGTCCACGTAGATCGGCGCGAAGCGGCGCTCGAGGGCGCTGTCCTTCTCGATGTGCTGACGATACTCATCCAGAGTGGTGGCGCCGATGCAGCGCAGCTCGCCGCGGGCCAGGGCGGGCTTGAGCATGTTGCTGGCATCCACGGCTCCCTGGGCGGCGCCGGCGCCCACCACGGTGTGCAGTTCGTCAATGAAGAGGATGACCTCGCCCTCGGCCCGCTGCACCTCTTCGATGGTGGCCTTGAGCCGCTCCTCGAACTCGCCGCGGAAACGGGTGCCGGCGATCATGGCACCCAGGTCCAGGCTCATCAGGCGCTTGCCGATGAGGGTCTCGGGCACGTCTTCGTTGACGATCTTCTGGGCCAGGCCCTCCACGATGGCCGTCTTCCCCACCCCGGCCTCGCCGATGAGCACCGGGTTGTTCTTCGTCCGCCGGCTGAGCACCTGGATCACGCGCAGGATCTCAGCGTCGCGGCCTATAACCGGGTCCAGTTTGCCCTCGCGTGCCAGTTGGGTCAGGTCGCGGGCGTAGCGCTCCAGGGTACGGTAGCGGCTCTCGGCTGCGGGGGTGCTGGCTTTCTGCCCACCCCGGCCCTGCTCCATGGCGGTCAGGATCATATCGCGCGTGATGCGGGCCTCGCGCAGCAGGTTGGCTGAGAAGCTGTTACGCTCACCCACGATGCCCAACAGCAGGTGCTCGGTGGAGATGTACTCATCTTTGAGCAGCCGCGCTTCTTCGGTGGCCTGGTCAATAACGCGTTTCAGCCGGGGGGTGATGAAGACCTGAGCCACCTGCTGGGGATACAAGATGGGGCCGGCCGTGCGTGGGGTGCGCTGCAGGTTGGTTATCAGCCTCTCCTTGAAAGTCATGATCGGCGCGCCCAGGCGTTCCAGCATGTCGGCCACCAGGCTGGCCGGTTGGTCGAGCAGGGCCAGGAACAGGTGCTCGACGTCCACCTGAGTGTGGCCGTACTGTTGCATAATCTCATAGGCGCGCCGCGCCGCCTCTTGAGCCTGTTCGGTAAAACGATCAAAGCGCATCATTTCTTCTCTCCTACTTTCTTCCTTCTAACACAACGCAAACATGACGGCTACCCGGGCCTGGCCCGGTCAGGCCACTCATCACAGGGCCTGGTTACCAGGCCCGGCGCCTGCTCAATAACGCAGGACGGCTGCGATGCCGCCCACCTCGCTCAGCCGCGTGCCATGGTCGAGTGATGAGACCTTCACCCCTGCGTCAATGGCCCGATGGATGGCCAGGTTAACCACATCGGCTGTGGGCACCAGTTCGCCGCCACAATAGGGGCATGCAGCAAGCTCCTCCACGATCATGGCCTGGCAACCGGCGCACTGCCGGCCCGGTGCGTGGAAGGTTCTATCTACCAGCAGGTGATGCGCCCGGCCGGCATGGAGCGCGTGGAGCACGTCGGCCAGGCCGATGGCGCCCGCCCCCCCTTTGTGCGCCAGGGTGATTACCTGCTCCAGCAGTTCTGCCTCAGCGCGGCGCTGGGCTGCCGAGGCCACCTCAAAGGCGCGTTCCCAGACCTGCGCGGGAGAAGCGTTGATGTCCAGGCTGATCTGGCCGATGACCTTGCTTTGCAGGGAGCGGGGCAGCAATTCGCGGAATTGCGCGACATTCCCCTCTGTCCCCGACAACACCACGCGCGTCACCTGGTGCTGGCGCAGGTATTCGTCTGCCCATTCAGCAGCCTCCTTCAAGTTATGCCGCGCTTCCTGGTCTTCGTAGCGCTGTAGCTTCTGGGCTGCCCACCCTCCTTGCTTGTGGCGCTTGACCTCGGCCCCTAACGTGCCGGCCGAGTCCTCCAGCGCGCCCAGGTGATAGATGAAGATACGCGCGCCTTCGCGGTCTACCATGATCACCCCGAAACGGTCGTAGTTATCCCACAGGTCGCTGAGGGGCTTGATATAGGGCCTGAGCCCCACAAACACAAAGTCCTCCACCGGCATCAGCAGCACGTAGTTACGCCAGAAATCGAGGGCCTGAGCGCTGAAACAGGCTACCCCACGGCCCTGGCGATTATACTCGTGCTCGAAGAAGCGCTCGATGCGTTCGATATCGGCCGGGGCTGCACCTTGCTCGGCAGCCTGAGCCAGCAATTGCCGCAACGACAGCTTATACTCTTCTGTGGAGCGACGATGCGGGTCCACATTTAGATAAAGGCTCAAAATGGGAGCCTTCTCACTCACCAGGGCAGTGAGCTCCTGCAGATCTCGCTCTTGTATCATGGGGGCACGCTCCTTTTGTGGTCATTCGTCCAGGTTCAGTCGCTGAACCTGTGCAACTGCTCTTGTAGCGCCGCCACCTGCGCCTCCAACCTGGCGCGGACAGAGCACAGGTGGTCAATCTCTGCCTCCAAGGCGACGATGCGCTCCTTCAGGCGCAGGATCACCTCCACACCGGCCAGGTTGAGCCCCAGGTCGTTGCTCAAACGGGAGATATAGCGCACCTGCTCAATATCACGCAGGGAGTAGAGCCGGCGCCCTGCCTTGCGCCTGGGACGGATAAGGCCCAGCTCCTCGTAGCGGCGCAGAGTCTGCGGGTGTAAGGCCGTCATCTCGGCGGCCACACTGATCGCGTATTGCGGTTCATCCCAAAGATCGGGAGATTGCGACATACGCCCTACCTCTTGCTCCATATGGATTTAGACCGGCTTGACGTGGGGCCAGGTCACGCCGTTTCTGCTCAACGGCTGATACCGCGCAACTGAGCCCACTTTTGCACCAGCCGGCGCTCTTCTTCGCTCAACTTTTCCGGCAGCATCACACGCACTTTGGCGTACAGGTCTCCTCGCTCGCCGGGCGCGTGCAGCTTGGGCATCCCCTGGCCGGCCAGCCGGAAAATGCGCCCCGACTGGGTGCCAGGAGGGATGCGCAGGGCCACGGTGCCGGAAAGGGTGGGTATCCGCGCCTCACCTCCCAGCAGCGCGGTGAACAGGTCTACCTGCACTTCGCAATGCAGATCATCGCCTTGCCGCTCGAAAGTGGGGTGAGGCAAGACCTTGATGCGCAGGTAGATATCGCCCCGCACGCCACCAGGCCCGGCTGGCAACCCCTCTCCGGCCATCCGCACCCGCGACCCGGTCTTCACACCCGGCGGGATCTTGACTTCCAGACGACGCCCATCCACCTGCATCAGGCGCTGAGTGCCGCGGAAAGCCTCCTCCAGGGTGATCTCGACCTCCTGCTCCAAATCTCGGCCCCGGACAGGCTGGCCCCGGGCGCGCGTGCCCACGCCCATGCCCCCGAAAAGGGCCTCGAAGAAGTCGGAGAAGCCCGAGCCACCGAACAGATCCCCCAGGTCGCCCAGGTCCGCGTACTCGACCCGCACGCCACCTGCAGGGCCTGTACGTATCCACTGGCTCCAGTCGAACCCGCCCGGCTGACCTCCCGCCTGTTGCCAGCGCTGGTAACTGTACGCCAGATCGTCGTACTTGCGACGCTTCTCGGGGTCACTCAGCACTTCGTACGCTTCGTTGATCTCCTTAAAGCGCGCTTCGGCGGCCTTGTCGCCAGGGTTTACATCGGGGTGATACTGGCGCGCCAGCCGCCGATAAGCTTTCTTGATCTCTTTTTCGTCCGCGTTCCTGTCTACGCCCAGGATTTTGTAATAGTCCTTATACTCCATACCCACTCCCCGGCCAATGGCACCCCATCCAATCGCAGCTTGCGTTTACCGCCCGCTGCCGATTCGAGTATAGTACTTTAGCATATCCTTGTCAAGAGGGCGCGAATACATTCCTCCTCGCCTGCCTTGCGAGCGCAGCTACTGCCCGGGTGAAGTAGTAGATCCTGATGTGCTGGCCTGGGGGGCGAAGAGGTCGCCGGGCAGGATAAAGGTGCCCTGGCCGCCCAATACCAGCGGGTAGTTGCCGCTCCAGTTCTCCACCGCCCGCCAGCGGATCACATCAGGGCTCAGGCTGGCTGCGATCAGCCTGTTGGCCTCGGCCTGGGCCTGCGCCTTCACCAGGATGGCTTTGGCCTCGGCTTCCGCTTTAAGCCGGATGGCCTCTGCCTCACCTTCGGCCACGCCGATGCGCTCCAACTTCTGCCGCTCAGCTTCTGCCTGGGCCTGGGTAATAATGCGCTGTTTTTCGAACTCGGCCTGCTTGGCCAGGTTCTCCTTGGTGGTGATGTTCTCCTTCTCGATCTGCTTCTGCTCCACGGCATTGCGATAAGCTTCGGTGAAATGGATCGAGCGCAGGCCGAAGAATACCAGCTCCAGGCCCTCCTTGCTGAAGTCCTCCGCCAGCCGGGCCGCGATGGCGTTCTGGGCCCGCTCCACATTCCCAGAGTAGAGGTCGCTGGCCGGGAACTGTTTCAGGACATTGCGGACATGCACCCGGCTGCTCGCCTTGACCACCTTCTCGACCACTTCGGCCTCGGTGCCCAGGTTGTTGACGATCTCCATCGCCTTCTTGCCGTCAATCCTGAAGCGCACCGTATAGCGGGCATAGATCTGTTGCCCATCGGAGGTGGCTGTATCTACCTCCACGTCCTTGTAATCGGCGTTGGAGGCCGTCGGGTCTTCGCTGGCTTCGTAGATGATCTCCTGGGTGCGATAGGTGACCGTCTGTTGGATGAAAGGCACCTTCCAGTTCAGGCCGGGCTGGAAGACCCCTACTGCACGGCCAAATTGCTTCACCACGGCCACCGAGCCGGCCTCCACCTGAGTAAACGAATCCATGGCCGCCGCGCCCAGGAAGATCAACAGCGCAACCACCAGTCCGGCCAGGCTCGCCGAACGATAGTTTGAGCGCCCACGCCGCGCGGTGGCGGCAGCGATCAAGATCGTTACCAGGGCACCCACTGCCACTGCAGCAACAAACGCTCCAACCAGTAGTCCCATTTCTTATACCCTCCTTTTGATCCTGAGGCACACGAGAGCGAAGACGATTGAAGTCGTCACTACCGAGAAAGACGCCAGACTCCGGAGAGAAGGCGCAGGACGACTCGTCGGCAGAGCCTGAAGACAGTATAGGCCGTTTCGGGGCGTGCGCCAGAACTCCCGGTGACAGCCGGCCCCCAACTGGCTGACCCGATGCGGAGTGGAGGCAGGCAGCCAAGGCCGGGCTAAGGCCGCGGCGCGCCTCCCTCCCGGCTCAGGGGATCACCAACACCTGCCCAGGGTAGATCGCGTCGGGGTCCGAGATGTTGTTGGCCACCTGCAAGGCCCACACCGTCACGCCATGGCGCAGAGCGATGGAGAACAGCGTGTCGCCAGGCTGGACTGTGTAGGTGCGGGTGGGAGTTGGTGGCTGGCTCACCGTGCTGCTGGCCGGGATCACCAGCTCCTGGCCAACGAAGATCTGATCCTCGTCTCTAATGTTGTTGACCTGCTGCAGCTCGGCTACTGATACGCCAAAGCGCAGGGCGATGGAGGAGAGGGTATCCCCTGGCCGCACGGTGTAAGTGCGCCGGCCGCCATACCCCGCAGGTGGTGTGCCGGGGATCTTCAGTTCCTGGCCCACCATCAGCACATCGGGGTCGGCCAGGGTGTTGATGCTCAGGATGGCATCGGGGGTCACCCCGAACTTCTCGGCGATCTCGCCCAGGGTGTCGCCCAGGGCCACTTTGTAGATGAAGTATTGCTCGCCCGCTCCGGTGGCTGGGATGGCGGTGGGGTTGAGCTGGGGGAGGGGTGCGGGCGGTGGCGGTGTAGGGCTGGCCGCCACCAGTGGCACGGGTGTGGGTAACTGAGGCGATGGGAGAGCGACGCGGGTGGCCACGGTGGGCAGAGCTGCCACTGTTGGGATTGCCGGCGGCGGCGAAGTGGGAGCTGTCGTCCCGACAGGGGCCGCCGTAGCTCGCACCGGGGTAGGAGCTGGGCGTTCCCGATTACATCCTGCCAGCAGCAGCGTTGACAGGATGAGCAAGAGGATCCCAAAGCAAAATCTCAGGTCCATGGATATGCCTCCGTTCGGAAGTGATTCTCCTGGAAGGGGCGCTCGGTCATCGGATCACGCCCAGCTTGCGGCCGACCTTCTCAAAGGCCGCCAGCCCTTGATCCAGGTCGTCTCGGCTGTGGGCGGCTGTGTTCATCACCCGGATCCGGGCCATCCCGCGCGGCACGGTGGGGAAGCCAATAGACATGGCGAACACCCCCGCCTCGAACAACTCCTGGCTAAACCGCTTGGCCAGCCCGGCATCCCCCAACATGACCGGCACAATGGGGGTCTGAGAATGGCCGGTGTCGAAGCCCAGGCGTTTCATCTCCGCCCGGAAGTATTCGGCGTTGGCCCACAGCTTCTGCACCAGCTCTTCCGACTCTTCCAGCAGGTCCACTGCGGCCAGGCAGGCAGCCGTGTCCGCCGGGGTGACCGCGCTGGAGAAGAGGAACGGCCGCGCCTTTTGCCGCAGATAGTCTACGATCACTTTCTTGCCGGCGATCACGCCCCCTACCACGCCGAACGCCTTGCTGAGCGTGCCGATCTCCACGTCGAAGACGCCATGCAGGCCAAAATGATCCACGATACCGCGGCCTCCCTTGCCCAAGACCCCCTCGCCGTGGGCATCGTCTACCATGGTCAGCACGCCGTAGCGGTTGGCAATCTCCGTCAGCTTATCCAGGGGGGCAATGTCGCCGTCCATGCTGAAGACGCCATCGGTAACCAGGAGGCCGCGGCGGTAGTTGGGCAGGTGCTCCTTGATCTTGGCTTCCAGGTCGGCCGGGTCGCAGTGCTCGTAGACGACGATCTTGGCGCCGCTGAGGCGACAGCCATCAATGATGCTGGCATGGTTCAGGCGGTCGGAGAAGATCACGTCTTCCTTGCCTACCAGGGGCGGGATGGCGGCCTGGTTGGCGCAGAAGCCGCTCTGCACATAGAGGGCATCCTCGACCTTCTTGAAGGCGGCCAGCCGGCGTTCCAGCTCCAGGTGGAGTTCCTGGGTGCCGGCGATCGAGCGCACCGCGGCCGGCCCGACCCCCCACTTGTCAATGGCGGCTTTGGCCGCCTCGCGCAGCCGGGGATGGTTGGCCAGCCCCAGGTAGTTGTTGGTGCAGAAGTTGAGCACCCGCCGGCCGTCTACCACCATCCAGGCATCGGCCGGTGAGCCCATGGTGCGGATGGTGATCAAAAGGTTGCTCTCGCGCAAGTTTTCCATCTCGGCGCGGATGAAATCGAGTTTGTCTGCAGGCATTTTGGTACCTCCCGACTCCAGAGACGTATATACTTGGCTCCAAGTTTACCACGTTCCTCGTTCTAACACCAACTTGAGCCGCTGAAAGGAGAGGGGGGATTGAAGAGGGTGGCTTGTGGCGGCAGCCGAAGGCTGCCGCCACAAGCCACCTTTTTCCACATATTCTGCTCTACATCTCAGAGCTGCCCTTGCAGCAGGAGCAGGCTGGGGGGCCCTGGTTGCAGCTTTGCCGCACCGCACAAAGGCGCCTGTGAGGCCCGGTAGACTGGCATATGGTATAATCCCCGCAGGAAGGCAGCTATGATCCCCTTTGATGCAGTCTGTTTTGATTTGGGCGACACGCTGGTGGATCTGGGGGAGGGCCGCGGAAGCTATGAGGCGCGGCTGGCCATGCGGGTCAGCCGGGTGTACGATGTGTTGGCCCAGGCGGGTGTGGCGCCGGCCGATCGCCAGGCCTTCTGCCATGCACTGGCCACCAGCAGCGAGGCTCGCTACCACCAGGCCGTGGCCGAGCAGCGCGGGATAGATATCTCCGATGTTCTGCGCTGGTTCTTCGCTCACCACGGCATCCCTGCCGACGACGGGCTGATAGAGGCCGCGGCCGAGGCTTACTGCCGGGGGAGCGGCGAAGTTACACCGTTGCGCGTTGGCGCGCGCGAGGTGTTGAACACGCTGCGCGACCACGGTTTGCGCCTGGCCGTTATCTCCAACACCCTCCAGCCAGCGCGCTACCTGGACGAGTCGTTGGCACGTCGAGGTCTGCTGGAGTACTTTCCGGTGCGCGTCTATTCGTCCGAGGTGCGCGTGGCCAAGCCGCATCCTGATATCTTCCGCGCCGCGCTGGCTGCCCTGAACGTCAGGCCAGAGCGTGCTGTATATGTCGGAGACCGGCTGGTGACGGACGTGGCCGGCGCGCAGGGGGTGGGAATGAAGGCGGTGTTGATAGAAGTGCCGCAGCGCATCGAGCAGGCCCCCCACATCGTGCCCGATGCCCGCATCCGCGAACTGCCCGAGCTGCTGGCCGTCTTGCCTCGGCTGGGCACATGACGGCTTTTCCACCAGCTATGCCCAGGAGGTGGAGGTGGAACCACCCAAGAACTATCTGGTTGACATGGACGGTGTGCTCGTCAGAGGTTCCCAGATCATTCCCGGCGCCGACCGCTTTATCGCTCGCCTGCGCAGCCGGGGAGCCAGGTTTCTGGTCCTGACCAACAACTCCCGCTATACCCCTGTAGACCTGGCGCATCGGCTACGGGTGGCCGGCCTGGACATCCCCGCCGAGCAGATCTTCACCTCGGCCATGGCGACGGCGCGCTTTTTGCAGACGCAGAAGCCAGGCGGGAAGGCTTTCGTCATCGGCGAAAGTGGCCTGACCGAGGCGATCCATAATGTCGGCTATGTGATCACCGATCAGGAGCCTGATTACGTGGTGCTGGGGGAGGCGGCCCACTATACCATGGAGGGTTTTACCCGCGCTATCCGCCTGATCATGGCCGGCGCGCACTTTATCGCCACCAACCCCGACCCCTCTGGCCCGGCAGAGGGAGGGCTGGCACCGGCCTGTGGTGCCGTCGCCGCGCTCATTGAGCGGGCCAGCGGTGTCGCGCCCTTCTTCGTGGGCAAGCCTAACCCGTTGATGATGCGCACCGCGCTGAACTACCTGGGGGTGCACTCTGAAAACACGGTGGTGATCGGCGATCGCATGGATACCGACATCATTGCCGGCGTGCAGACGGGGATGGAGACGATCCTGGTGCTGAGCGGCGTGACCCGCCGTGAGGATGTGGCCCGTTATCCCTACCAGCCAGGACGCATCGTGGAGTCAGTGGCGGAGATCGAACCATAGCCTGGGCCAAGACGCGCGCTTTACCCGTAACTATTCAGGCGGTGATTGGAAGGGCCACGCCGAAGGCTCGCCCGAGGCGTCACCCTTTTGGGGCCTGCGGCCAGTAGTCGGCCTTCGCCGACTTCTCTGGTCATGCACACAGGAAGGGTGTCGGCCTACGCCGACACCCGGCACGAAGTGCCCAGGGAGGGCGATTTCAATCGGCCTGAATAGTTACCTTTACCCTACCTCTACCGCGCGCAGAAAAGCGGCACTCTCTTCCGGCAGCGCAGGGTTGATGAACATCCCGCTGCCCATCTCAAAACCGGCTGCCTTGGTCACATGGGGGATGATGGTGGCATACCAGTGCATGTACTCACGGCCCACGTCGCGCAGGGGGGCAGAGCGGATGACGTAGTTGTAATCGGGGTCGCGCAGGCCAAAGTAAAGCCGGCGCAAGACGTTGCGCAGGATGTCTGCCAGCGCGCTGAGCTCCTCGGCGCTGGCGGCCAGGAAATCGGGGTTGTGCCGCCGCGGGACGATCCAGGTGTGAAAGGGCGAGAACGCAGCAAACGGGATGAAAGCGACAAAATCGCGATTGGCGGCGATCACGCGCTCACCCGAGGCCAGCTCCTCCTCCACCATCTGACAGTACACGCACACGCCGGTATCATCGAAGTAGCGGCGAGCCTCCTCGGCCCGGCAGCGGATGTGATATGGCACGACCGGCAATGCCACGATCTGCGCGTGGGGGTGGTCAAGGGAGGTGCCGGCCTCGAGGCCATGGTTCTCAAACCAGATGATCTGCTCAATGCGCGGGTCCTGCGCCAGACAAAGCCCCCTCATCTGAAAGGCGGTCAGGGTTTGCGTCACCTCTTCGACCGTGCCCAAGGCCATGCACCAATTGTGCCGTGGTGCTTCGATGACCACCTCATGCCCACCGACCCCCGACATCCAGCGATAGATGCCGGCGAAGTGGCGCACGCGCGGGCCCTCCGGTAACAGGGCGGGATACTTGTTCAGCACCACCCTTACCTGCCAGGGGCCCTCGGCCGGCAGGCGCATCTGTTCGATGGGGGCCGGCTCTTCGTTTCCCGGGCAGAAAGGGCAGGCCGCGTCCCACTCCGGTCGGTCACCGCTCAACCGCTCTTTGGTTTGGGTAAACTCCTGGGCTCGCCGGGCGCGACTGGTGGCAATAACAACCCATTCTTTGGTGGCGATGTTCTGCCGGATCTGATACATTTTCCTGCCCCTTCACCGGCCGGCGGAGGGTTCCCTGCCTATGCCATATTCCGCCCAGCGGCGGTCTATCAATTCCTCCAACTCGGCGGGCATGGCAACCATCTCCGGCCAGGTACGCGTATACCCGTCGGCCGGGCCCTTCGCCGTGGCGTCGATCCCGATCTTGCCGCCATAGGCAAAACGATAGGACGCATGATCCAGCGCGTCGGTGGGGCCCTCCTGGATGATGACATCCCGCGCCCAATCCACATTCCCGAACAGGTGCCAGTACGCCTCGGCCGTGTTGTGGATATTTACATCCTCATCGAACACCACGATCGCCTTGGCCAGCATCATCAGGCCCATGCCCCATAGCCCGTTGATCACCTTGCGGGCCTGGCCTGGATAACGCTTGCGGATGCTCACCAGCACCAGGTTGTGAAAGACCCCTTCCGGCGGCATGCGTATGTCCACCACCTCACTGAGGAAGAGCCGGATGAGGGGCAGGAAAAGGCGTTCGGTGGCCTTGCCCATCCAGTAGTCCTCCATGGGTGGCCGGCCCACCACCGTGGCCGGGTAAATGGGTGCCCGCCGATGGGTGACCGCCGTGATATGCATGACCGGGTAGTCCTCAACCGGGGTGTAGTAGCCGGTGTGGTCGCCGAAGGGGCCTTCGGGCCGCGCTTCCGAGGGGTCCACGTACCCTTCGATGACAATCTCGGCGTCCGCGGGCACTTCCAACGGCTGCGTCACACAGCGCACCAGGGGCACCGGCCTGCCTCGCAACCAGCCGGCCAGCAGGAACTCGTCCACGTCGGGGGGCAAAGGTGCCGAGGCACACCATATCACTGCCGGATCGCCGCCCAGGCTGACCGCCACCGGGATGGGTTGATTTCCCAGGCGCTGGGCCACGCGCTCATGCTCGGCGCCCCCTTTATGGAGCTGCCAGTGCATTCCCAGCGTCCGGCTGTCGTGCACCTGCAGGCGATACATGCCCACATTGCGGATGCCGCTCACCGGATGGCGGGTGATCACCCCGGGCAGGGTGATGTAGCGCCCGCCGTCTTTGGGCCAGCACTGCAGGATGGGCAGGTGGTCCAGGGTGGCCTGTTCGCCGGTCAGCACCACTTCCTGCACGGGTGCGCGGCGCACCAGACGTGGCCCCAGGCCGATGCTGCGCAATACCCCCACCAGCTCGCCGGCCCGGTCCAGGGCCGGCCCCAGCCCGCGCGGCAGCTCAGGCCGCAGCAGGTTAGCCAGCCGCGCGGTCAGCTCGTCCAGGCTCTCCACCCCCAGCGCCCACGCCATGCGCCTGGCCGAGCCGAACATGTTGACCAGCACCGGTATCTCGTAGCCGCGCACGTTTTCAAACAGCAGGGCCTTATTCTCTTCCGGCTTCCCCTTGCTGACACGGTCCACGATGGCGCTGATTTCCAACGTCGCGCTGACGGGAGCCTTGACCCGGATCAGCTCACCGGCCCCTTCCAGTCGGGCTATGAATTCACGCAGGTCGCGATAGGCCATAGATCACCTGTTGGCTGGAGAGCAGTTATCACCTGAGCTGCGGCACGATCACCCCAAACAGGGCGTAGAGGCTCACGAGGGGCAGCCAGGCGTAGGGCAGCGCGACCAGCAAGGGGTCGAGCCGCCGTGGCAGGAGGGGCCGTGCCGCAAGGGCCGCGCTCGCGGCCAGGGTCAGTGCCAGCGGCCACTTCGGCAATCCGCGGCCTGTGAGCAGGCCCCAGGCAACCAGCCCCACCGCCAGCAGTAACAATCCGGCCGCCAGCCAACGGCTACAGCGCGGTAGCAAGGCCCCTTCCCAGCCCAAAGCGAAGGCCAGGGCGACCGGGATCAGGGCCATGAACAGGTAGCGGCCCTGATGCTGCACAAACTGCACGTTGTACCAGGCATAGGAGAACAGGGTCAGGGCCGACACCCAGCCCAGCAGACATGCTGCACGGGCCATCGGCGCAGCAGTTGCGGCACGGTTAAGCAACCGCAGGAGGAGGCCGCCTGCGGCCACCAGGCTGACCAGCATCAGGGCGAAGTAGACGCGGCTGTCCATGAACGCGCCCAGCCACCCGAAGACCCCCCAAAAGCTCTTGAAGGTGAACTCCACCAGGCGCCGGCCGTAATCTCCCCACCCATATTGCGCCAGGTATGTCGCCGTGCGCATCTGCCCAACCACCACCGCGTCATGGCGGATCAGGCCCAGGAAATCGGGCCAGCCATAGACGGCCACATTGCGCGCGTACCAGGGCAGGGCGATCAACAGGGCCGGCACGGCAATGGCCACCGCTTCACCGATCACCTGGCGCAGCCCGGCGCGCTGGCGCCACCACCGCCAGATCCATACGCCGACAGCCAGCGGCAACGCGATATACGCGGTCGTCTTGGTGATCAGGATCAGGCCCAACAGCACGCCCAGCCTCACCCCCTCCCCGGAGAGCCCACCCCGGGCGTTCGTTCGGGCCGCGGGCACCTCCTCCGGCTCCCGGCTCACCTGTTCGACCAACATCCACAGCACCAGGGCGAAGAGCAGCTCGGCCAGCGCGTCGTTGCCCACCTGGGAGACGCTTGCCAGATGTTGGGGCAGGAAGGCCACGAAGGCGGCGGCCCCCAGGCCCACGGCTGGCCGCTGCGGGAAGAGGCGCCGGCCAATCCCCCAGGCCACGACGATGGTACCCGCGCCCAACAGCACCGAGACCAGACGCAGCGCCAGCAGGGAGCCGGCCGCTAGAGTGTAGAAGGGTGTCAGCAGCATGTAATAGAGGGGCGGCTGGTGGAACTCGTAGCGGATCGGCTCGATGCTGAGATCAGGCGGAAAGCGCCGGGCTTTGATCTCCTCCAGATAGGAGTGGGGATAGTCGCCCATTTGCAGCACCGGGAAGCGGGCCTGGGTGGCCAGGTGGCGGATGTAGTTATAGTGCGCCGGCTCGTCAGGGGCCTGCCAGGCTGGGGTGAGCCAGGCAAACAGCGTCCCCAGGGCCAGGTAGAGCAGGATGAGCAGGACAAGCGGGTATCGGCGGAGGGGAAAGGGTGTGGGATGGTGTTCGGGCATCGCTCATCTCGTAAGAAGGGCAGCTACTCCGCCTGTTCTGACTTTTCCGGCAACACTTCGCGGCCGCGGCTGCCACCCAGCTCAGGCCCGATGACCCCGCCCGCCTCCAACTGATCAATCAGCCGCGCCGCGCGTGAATAGCCGATGCGCAGCCGGCGTTGCAGCAGGGAGACGCTGGCCCGGCCGGCCTTGCGCACCTCCTGCACTGCCTGGTCGTACAGCTCGTCCCGTTCCCGGGCAGCCCGCTCGGCCTCGGCGATCTCCTTCCACAGGGGCTGCTGCAACATCTCCTGCCCGGGCAGCCAGCCCGGCCTGGGCTCGGGGAAGACCTCACCAGCCCCTTCGGGCGCTTCAGGCTGCTGCGTTTCGGGAGGCGGCGCCAGCTCAGAGAGCTCAGTTTCCTCCATAAAGGCGCGCGCTCCCTTCCAATAGCGCACCAGGCGCTGCGTCTCGCGCTCGGAGACAAAGCAGCCTTGCAGGCGTAACAACTTGCTGCTATCCGGCGCCATGTAGAGCATATCCCCGCGGCCCAACAACTGCTCCGCGCCCGGCGTGTCCAGGATCACCCGGCTGTCCACCTGGGAGGTCACGGCAAAGGAGATGCGGGCGGGGAAGTTGGCCTTGATCAGCCCGGTGACCACGTCCACGCTGGGGCGCTGGGTGGCGATCACCAGGTGGATGCCGGTGGCACGGGCCATCTGAGCGATGCGGCAGACATAGCGTTCCACATCCTCAGCCGCGGAAAGCATCAGGTCGGCCAGTTCGTCGATCAGGATGACGATGTAGGGCAAGACCCGCTCACCCCGCGCGCTGAGCTTCTCATTGTACATCTCGATGTTGCGGGCCGACATCTGCGCGAAAAGCTTGTAGCGGCGCTCCATCTCGCGCGTGGCCCATTGCAGCACCGGCACGGCGCGCTCAACATCTACCACCACCGGTGCCAGCAGGTGCGGGATGCCGTTGTAGATGGTCAACTCCACCCGCTTGGGGTCAATCATCAGGAAGCGCAGGGTATCGGGCGTGTGGGTCAGGAGCAGGGCCGTGATGATGGAATTGACGCACACCGATTTGCCCGAGCCGGTGGCGCCGGCGATCAGCAGGTGGGGCATGCGGGCCAGATCGGCCACCACGGCCTGGCCCGAGACATCGCGGCCCAGGCCGATCTTCAGCGCCCCCTGGAAGTTCTGGAATTCCTCCGATTCCATCACCCCGCGCAGCGCCACCAGGGAGATCTGGACGTTGGGCACCTCGACGCCCACCACGTCGCGGCCTGGCACGGGAGCCTCGATGCGGATGGGCGAGGCTGCCAGCGCCAGCGACAGGTCGTTGGCCAGGGCCTGGATCTGCGACACGCGCACCTTGACGCGCGTCTCCTCCCCCTTGCGGTTGCGGCGGATGATCGTGCCTGGCCGCAGCCCGAACTGGGTCACCGCCGGCCCCTGGTTGGCCTCCACCACCTGCACCGGCACCCCAAACCCCAGCAGGGTGCTTTCGATGATCTGCGCCCGCCGCCTCAGGTCTTCCCCCTGGATATCCAGCTCGCTGCTCTCTTCCAGGATCTCGCTCAAGACCGGCAGGCGCCAGGCCTGGCCGCTGCCGCCGATGATGCGCGGGACCACCCTGGCCGGCTGGGCTGCCCCAGCTTGAGCCGGGCCGAGGGCACCTGATGTCTCTGGCGCCTGCACGCCTCGGGTGGGCTCCTTGGCCGGGCCTTCATCGGACCAGGGAGGGGGCGCCAGCGGCGGTTGCCATGGCCGCCGCGTCAACCACCACCCTCGCAGCCGGCGCCACCAGCGCCGCCATACCGGATCGGCGTGGCCCTGGGGCAGGGGTGGACTGACTTTCAGCCCCTCTGGCTCTGGGGTTGTGCCCAGTATCCAGTGCCACGCGCTGGCCAGCCTCTCCCCCAGCTCAGGCAGGCTCAGCCCGCTGAGCCCCAACAGGGAGACGAAGGCCAACACCAGCAGCGTGCCCAGCGCGGCCGGCATGCCCAGGGCCACGATCAGTCCCTGGCTGAAGAGCCAGCCGACCGCGCCCCCACCCTGTCCGTCCAGAGCCAGCGCCCAGGGGTCCCTTTCCCCGCTTGCCATCAGGTGGGCAACCCCCTCGAAGACCAGGAACAGTCCCAGTCCGGCTGCCAGCCGTCTGGGCGAGAGCACCTGGCCTTCGGTCACCCCGCGCAGGGCAAGCCACAGGCCCAGGCCGGCTACCAGTACGGGCAGCCACCACACCCCCACGCCAAAAGCCACGCGCAGCCCGGCCACCAGGGCCGTGGTGAGCCGTCCCCGGTTGGGCGACAACAGGCTGAGCAGGGTGATCAGGGCGAACACCACCAGCAGGCCGCCGATCACCTCTCCGCGCACAAGCCAGCCAGGGACGGGCCTGGATTGGGGCTTTGGTCGTCGCTTCGCCATGCCTGACGCCCTCCGGATCGGTACTACCAGCCGGTCAATACCCGTGCAAATGTTCTAACGGCAATCGTATTATACAACAACCTGGGGAGGAAAGGCAACCACTGCCGGCCGCGCGGGGCATTTCATTCTCCAGGATGCGAGATGGTTCAAAATTGGTTAACACTTTCTGCCCCCTTGGGCCTTCACAGCCCCTCACCCCTCTTTGTCCCCCTCTCCCCTGGCCGCAGGCCAGGGGAGAGGGGGGGATTGAAGAGGGGGTTTTGTGGTGGCGGCCTTCGGCCGCCACCACAAAACCCCTTTTTGCCACTCCCTCCCCTCTCCCGCCGCCGAAGGCGAACGGGAGAGGGGAGGGAGCAGAGGGTGGGGTGAGGGCCCTGGGAGGCA
>DAOTZS010000189.1:0-17956 GCA_034434335.1 Anaerolineae bacterium | reverse complement strand
CCCCGCCTGCCCGCCCACCACCTCCAGATAGTTGGCCACCTGGGCCGGGTCCAGGTCGTCCAGGGTGGCGCCCGGGGCCGGCCGTGCCTCGAAGCCGGCTTCCCCGCGCTCCAGGAGCAGGGCACTCAGCTCGGTCGTGGTCAGCAGCCGGTTCTGAGCGCCCGAGCGGGTCAGGTAGCGGCCATCCAGGCTGTAAACGTGCGGGAGGCCCGGCGGCACCTCTACCACGCACAACAGCTTGCCTTCATGCTCTACCAGGCGGGGCAGAGGCAGGATCAGAGGTGGGAAGGGGAGCAGCCCGGCTGCCTCCACCAACGCGCGCGCCTCGTTGGGGTCTCCCACGCCGATGAGCCGGCCGTTGGCCCCCACGCCCAGGATCACAACCCCGCCGTGGGCATTGGCCAGGGCAATGAGGGTCTCGGCCAACCTGGGCGCAGCCGTATGCGGAGGTACGAAGGCCAGCCGCTCTCCAGGGCCCTCGGCTAGCCAACGATCCACCTCAGAGGCTGACGGGGTACTCACACCTGCCATTCTAACGCAGCTCGGCGCGCTCGACGCGCCAGTGCACGTCGGCGCTGATCTTGTCGCTGGCAACGCTGATCAGATGCCAGACCACCTGGGCCGGCCGGCCATCCAGCATAATCTCGGTGAGCACCTCAGCGCGCTCCCGACCGCACCACCAATCCGTAGCCTGGCCTGGCTGCAGCCTCTCTGCCGGGCATGGTTCGCCTTCGCTCGGGTGCAATGCCACCGCGCCCTGGTTAGCAATCCCCAGCACGCGCAGCGCACGCCTGGCAACAACGGCATCCCCCAGGCCGGGCGGCAAGACCGCGCCCCCCATCAGGAAGCTGTTGCCGGTTGGAGAATCGCCCCCTTGCTCGCCAGGCCCCGGCTCGCCCCCGCGCAAGAGGGCCAGCACGACCGCCTCGGGATAGGCGGGGTCGCGCGGGGTGTTGAAACAGAAATCTATGGTGTAACCCTCCCCGTTCTCCTGGAACTGCACAGCATTGGGCACATCGAGCCGGTTGTATTCCCGCCGTTCGCAGAGCAGGCTGCGGTGATTTTGCAGCCGGTCATAGGTCAGCACCTGCCTGACCTGTTTGGTGGGCTCGGGGAAAGGGTTAGGCTCCACCCGCGCGTTGCCCACGAAATGCACCCCCTCATACCCGACCGCCTTCCCGGCCCAGCGGAAGATTGACAGGCGGGTAGGCAGGGGGCCGTCGCTATAGCCCAGGACGGTCACCTCCTCCGCCCGACACTGCTGGCCCTCGGCATTGGGTTGATAGAGGACTAAGCGCACTTCGCTCTCCCCCAGATAGCCCTGGCCCTTGCCGGTGTAGAAATCGGGCAGGAGCTTATAGGGGACCAGGAAGGCCGGCCGATACGGGCCCTGGGTGGCCGCCTCCTGTGGTACCGGGCTGGCCTGCGCGTCGTAGATGACGCCACCGATAGGGCCGCGCGCCACCTCCCCCACCATGGTCTCATCGTAGCGGTAGAGGATCAGCCACTCGTCCTCCCCATCCAGGTCGAAGTCACACGACACCTGCTGGTCCTGCACCACCTCCCAGCCCTGGGGGATGATCTTCTCCAGGTCCAACGGCAGGACCAGAGTGGCCTTGCCGGGCAGCTTCAGCCGGCCGGTCAGGGCCAAGATCGCCCCCAGGCTGATCAAAACCAAAACGATGAAAGCGAGTGCGCTGCGGCCTCGCAACATGAGGCGTCTCCCGCAAGCAGGTAGGGCCCTCAGCCCGGATCACGGTACGGCCACGGCTGTCGAGGTTTTGGTACCCATGCTCTTCTTGCGGCTGGGCCTGGTCTTGGCCTTGGGCAGCACTGGACGCACCGGAGAGGGCAACAAGGCCCGGTTCACGATCTCCTCCATGCGCTCTACCAACACCAGGTCCAGGTCGCGCTGGACTTTGCGCGGCACGTCGGCCAGGTCTTTCTTGTTGCGCTTGGGGATGAGCACAGTCTTCAGGCGCATGCGATGGGCAGCCATGAGTTTTTCTTTGAGGCCCCCCACAGGCAGCACGCGGCCGCGCAGGGTGATCTCCCCCGTCATGGCCACGTCGTGGCGCACCGGCCGCTGGCTGAGAGCAGAGATCAGGGCCGTGGCCATGGTGACCCCGGCGCTAGGCCCGTCTTTGGGGATGCTACCCTCCGGCACATGGATATGGAGGTCCAGCTTGTCGAAGTCCACATCACCCAGGCCAAAGGCCTCGGCATGGGAGCGGGCATAGGTCAGCGCGGCCTGCGCCGACTCCTGCATCACCTCGCCCAGTTGCCCGGTCAGGGTCAGGTTGCCCTTGCCCTCCATCACCGAGACTTCCACCTGCATCACATCGCCGCCGGCCTCGGTCCAGGCCAGGCCGTTGGCCACCCCCACCTCATCCACCTCATTGGGCAGCCATTCGCTGTACTGGGGTGGCCCCAGGAACTTGACCAGCATGCCCGGCGTGATGCGCGAGGGCGCGCGCTTGCCCTCGGCCACGCGGCGGGCGACCTTGCGGCAGATGTTGGCAATGGCGCGGTCAAGGTTGCGCACCCCCGCCTCGTAAGTGTACTCGCGGATGATGGTGCGCAAGGTTTCTTCGGAAAAATGAACCTGGTCTGGCGAAAGGCCGTGGGCTTCGAGCTGCCGTGGCACCAGGAAACGCTGGGCGATGGCCAGCTTCTCCTCTTCAATATAGCCCGGGAACTCAATCACCTCCATGCGGTCGCGCAGGGCCGGTGGGATCGGGTCCAATGTGTTAGCCGTCGTGATGAACATTACCTTGCTGAGGTCATAGGGGACCTCCAGGTAATGGTCGCTGAAGGCATGGTTCTGCTCCGGGTCTAGCACCTCCAGGAGCGCAGATGCCGGGTCTCCCCGGAAATCTATGCCCAGCTTGTCCACCTCGTCCAGCATGAAGAGGGGGTTGATGGTGCCGGCCGTGCGCATGGTCTGGATGATGCGGCCCGGCATGGCGCCGATATAGGTGCGCCGATGTCCCCGGATCTCGGCCTCATCGCGCACACCCCCCAGGCTGAGGCGCACGAACTTGCGCCCCAAGGCTTCGGCGATGGATTTGCCCAGGCTGGTCTTCCCTGTGCCAGGGGGCCCGACGAAGCACATGATGGGGCTTTTCATCTTATTCTGGGCCAGCTTGCGCACCGCAATGTGCTCCAGAATGCGCTCTTTGACCTTGGGCAGGCCATAATGGTTCTTCTCCAGGATCTGAGCAGCCCGGGCAATATCCAGGTTGTCCTCGGTGGCCTCCTGCCAGGGCAGGCCCAACAGCCAGTCCAGGTAAGTGCGCACAATGGTGGTTTCCGGGGAAGCCACCGGCATGGCAGCCAGGCGCTTGATCTCCTTCTCTGCCTTGGCCCGCGCTTCCTCGGGCAGGCCGCGCGTTTCGAGGGTCTTCTGCAGTTCGCTGATCTCTCGCTCGACGTCGTCACCCTCGCCCAGCTCGGACTGGATGGCGCGCATCTGCTCGCGCAAATAGTACTCGCGCTGGCTCTTGTCCACCTCCTGCTGCACCTGAGAGTGGATGCGGTTCTCCAGCTCCAGCACATCCAGTTCCTGGCCGAGCATGATGCTCAAGCGCTGCAGCCGCGTATTGGCGTCCAGCGTCTCCAACAGCTCCTGTTTCTGAGCGACCTCCAGGTCCAGCACGTGGGCCAGCAGGTCGGCCAGGCTGCCCGGCTCGCGCTCGTTCATGGCCGCCACATAGGCGTCCTCGGGCACATTGGGGTTGAGCTGGACAATCTTCTCGAAGAGCGCCAACACCGCGCGCATCAGCGCTTCGCTGGCCATATCGTGCCGCTCATCTTCATACAGGGGCACCCCACGTACGCGCAGGTAAGGCTCGGTGTCAATGACCTCCAGGATCCGCACCCGCTCAATCCCCTGTACCAGGACGGTAGTGCTGCCATCAGGCATGCGCAGCACGCGGCCCACCTCCACCGCGGTGCCCACCGTATAAAGGTCCGAGATATCGGGCTCAATGACCTCGGGGTCCCGTTGGGCGACGACGAGCAGAGGGGTCTCGGCAGCCTCGGCAGCCTCAACCGCGCGAATCGAGCGGTCGCGACCGACGAAGAGCGGCGTCACCAGGTTGGGAAAGACCACCGTGTCCTGCAAAGGCAGGACAGGATATTCATTGCCCTCCAGCTCGCTGGTTTCCAGGCCATACAATCGGGAGGCCCTTTCTTGCCGCGTCCGTTTTCTGCGCGGCAGGAGCTGGAGCAAAGGCAGAGGATAGTCTAATGTTGAAAATCGTCCACGATCCAGGTAAATCAAAGTCCCTCCTAAACCACCAACAGCTCACGTTCCTCATCTGAGACGGCCTGGCCGGCCGTCTCATCCTCGAACACCCAATCGTTGGGCGGAAATGTTTCCGGGTGTCGCTTCGCCCAGGCCAGGCGGGCCTGGGCCACGACAAAGATCGAGCCGGTCACACAGATCAGGTCGTCCGCGTCAGCCCAGGCCAGTGCTTCGATCAGGGCGCTGTCCACGTTATCGTGCACGCTGATGGGGCAGGTGGCACAGATGCTGCGCACCTGATCGGCCAGGCGAGCCGGGTCGGCAGCGCGCGGATGGCCGCTGCGCGTGACGATCACCTTGTCGGCCGGCTGGTAACCGTTCGTGGGGTCCGGGCTGAGGAAGGTCTCCAACATGCCGGCGATATCCTTGTCGGCCGAAGCACCGAAGACCAGGACCAGCCGGCGTCGGGGTGGCCGGGGAAACCACTCGGCCAGCGCGGCGCGCAGCTTCAGCGCCGAGTTGGCGTTGTGAGCGCTATCCACCACCAGGGCCGGCCGGCGCTGCAACACCTCAAAGCGCCCCGGCCAACGCGTCCGGGCCAGGCCTGCCCGCAACGCTTCTTCACTTATCACCACCCCCTGGGCATTCAGCTCGGCCAGGACGGCTACTGCCGTCGTGGCGTTTACCAGTTGATGCCGGCCCAACAGGGGGATCCGCAACCCTTCCAGCCTGGGCCGGCCACCCGGCCCACAGATGGTCAGGCTCTGGCCATCCAGGTCTGCGCCGGCCAAATCTGCCGCCTCCCAGGTCCAGTCCCTGCCCACAGTCACCAGCCGGGCACCCGTGTCCTGGCAGACGCGCTCGATCACGACCATGGCTTCATCTTCCTGTGGCGCGCTGACCACCGGCACGCCGGCCTTGATAATGCCGGCCTTCTCCCAGGCGATCAGGGAGAGGGTGTGGCCCAGCAGCTCCACATGGTCATAGCTCAACGACGTGATGGCGCACACCGCAGGGTGCACCACATTCGTCGCATCCAGCCGGCCACCCAAGCCCACTTCCAGCACTGCCCACTCGACCTTCTGCTCGGCGAAGTGGGTGAAGGCCAGGGCAGTCATGATCTCAAAAGCGGTAAGCCCCGGGGTGGCCTCAATGGCCGGCCGGCAACGCTCCAACAACGCCACAAGCTCTCGCTTGGCCAGCAACTCACCGTCGAGGCGGATCCGCTCGCGAAAGGTGTGCAGATGCGGCGACGTGTAGAGCCCCGTCCGGTAGCCCGCCGCCCGTAACACCGACTCGACCATGGCCGAGGTCGAACCCTTGCCCTTGGTGCCGGCGATATGCACACACTGGAACGCATCATGAGGACGCCCCAGACGCTCCAGCAGCTCCACCATGCGGCTCAGGTTGAAGGTGACTGCGCTGTAAGGGTAGCGAGCCAGCCGTTCGTAATTCACATAGCTGAAGATATAGTCCAGGGCATCCTGATAGCGGCCCATTTGCTCTCCGATCTGGCCTGCATGAGCGCGGTCCGACCCTCACCAGGCCTTCAATAGCTACTTATCCCTTCAACCTTATCATTCTAACGCAAGCAGTGTGAAAAGACAAACCTTCTGCGCGGGACTGTAAGCTGTTACCTGCCCGCCCCTTGCTCATTCTGGTTGCCGATGGCATAATGCGGCCACCAACTCGGGACCGAGGCCTTTGGGGCTGGATTCTTAGCCCGCAGGGCTTCGCTCTTTCAGCCCGGACGTTCACGTCCGGGCCTTCTGGCGAAAAACCTACCCTTGTGAGGGGAATGCCCTCCCCTGTCCCCGAAAGGGACGGGGGGAGGGTGGCCGCAGGCCGGGTGGGGGCCCACAGTACTGGCTCGGGAAAGGATCATAGTGCCACGTAAGTCCTCCTGGGTACTGATAGGCTACCTGGGGCTGGGTGTGCTGCTGACCTGGCCCCTGGTCACGCGCTTCCCCACCCACGTGCCCGGAGATGGCATTGACGACCCGTCCCTGGCGTGGAACCTGTGGTGGTTGAAACACGCGCTGGTGGATCAGCCCCAAAATCCCTTTCTTTGCCGCTGGCAGTTCTGGCCAGTGGGGATCAACCTGGCCTTCTATACCCTCACCATCCTCAACGGGCTGCTGAGTATCCCGCTGCAGCTCGTCTTTGGCGTGGTGCCGGCCTACAACCTGTTGCTCCTCTCCTCCTTTGTGTTGGGCGGCTATGGCACATATCTCTTGTGCCTGGAATTCCTGGTCACCGGCCGGGCGAGGAATGAGCCCAGGGTAGCCACCGCAGACCGGCTGCTGGCGGGCCGCACTCAACAGTGGGCTGCTTTCCTGGCCGGCGCGTTCTACGCCTTCGCGTCGGCCAAGATGTTCTACGCGGCGCTGGGCCAGGGCAACATCGCCAGCTCGCAATGGGTGCCCTTTGCCGGCCTGTATCTGGTGCGCGCCGGACGTCCGCGTGGCACCCTGCGCGATGCGGCGCTGGCTGCGCTCTTCATGATCCTGCAGGCCTACGCTGAACTGACCTTTGCCTCCTTTCTGCTCGTCCTGGCCGCGCTGGTGGCGCTGTGGTCTGCCTTGTCCAGCCGGCTGCCCGCGCTCAAGGCCCTGCTCCTGCGCTTCCTGGCCGTGGGCATACTCTTTACCCTGGGCATCCTGCCTTTCCTGGCCAACATGTTGCCCGACCTGCGCGCCGAGGGGGATTTCTTCACCTCTGGCGGCGGCTTCGCCGACCTGTTTTCCGCTGACCTGGCCGGCTACCTGCTCCCAACCCAGCTCCATCCCCTCTTTGGCCGGCTGGTACGGGAGCTGGCGCACGATTCGCTGCCGGCCGCCGATGGCACGCACTGGCCGGTGAACAAAGGGCAACACATCTACCTGGGCTATACCGCTCTGGCCCTGGCCGTGATCGGCTGGGCCCGCGGCCGCGGTCGTCCAGAGGCCCGCTTCTGGCTGCTCGCGGCCGTGGTGTTCTTCTTGTTGACCCTGGGACCCAGCCTGCGCGTGGCCGGCCACGATACAGGTTGCCCGTTGCCTTTCAGGTTGCTGGCCCAACTGCCGTTCTTCAAGGGCAACCGCTATCCCAGCCGTTACAGCGTCATGCTGCTGGTTAGCCTGGCACCGTTGGTGGCGCAGGGTGCCTGTCGGGCCCTTGGCATCTGGCCAGGCCAGCCGCGGTCGGAAACGGTCGCCAGCCGATGGCCGGCCATCCCGGCTCTGCTCCTGCTGGCCTTGCTGCTGGGCGAACACCTGTCGGTGCCGTTGCCCCTTTTCGACCTGCGTGTGCCCAAGCTGTATACGCAGGTGGCAGATGAGCCAGGTGACTTCGCGTTGCTGGAAATCCCCCTGGGCTGGCGCAACGGCGCGCGGGTGGCTGGCAAGAAAGATATCGTGATCATGCAGCAGTTATGGTACCAGACGCGGCACGGCAAACGGCTGCTGGGTGGCAACACCTCGCGCAATCCCGAGTTCAAGTTCCAGTATTTCAGCGAAGACCCCACCCTGGCGCGGCTGATCGCGCTGACCAACGCCGCTGACGTGCCCCAACACAACGCTTTGCGCGCGGCCCTGGCCGCGGAGGAGATCAGCGCGGCCGAGCGCAGCCGGGCGCGCGCGTGGGCCGCCACCCTGAACATCCGCTATGTCATGGTGCACCGCGATAAGGTCCCGCGCCAGGCCGAGGCAGCTTTGCTCTCCCTGTTGCCGCTGGAGCTGGCAGGCGAAGAAGGTCCCCTGGCCCTCTACCGGGTGGCGGAGGAGCTGCACCCCCCACGGGTCTTTACCCTGGGCAGCGGCCAGGGCCGGCCGGTCCTGGCCGAAGGGTGGAGCCTCGACATGAGCACTGGCGTGGCTTATGCGGGCCGCCGCGAAGCGCGGCTGCTGCTGCCGCTCCCGGCACAGGCTACCCAGGTACGCCTCCAGGGCTGGTCGCTGGCACCGGGCCAGGTGATGAGCCTGGTCGTCGAAGGGCAGGTCGTTGGCTCTCAGCCCCTGCCGGCGCAGCCAGGCTGGCTGACCTTCGTTGTGCCGGGGGATCCCCGGCGCCCACCCCTCAGCGATGTGCGCCTGCGCTTCTCGGCGTTGATCCCGGTAGCGGCCCTGGGAGGTGGCCCCTGGCCGGTGGGGCAGAGTGGTGTCCAGAGCCCTGTGTCGCTGCTTGTCCGCAGCGCCGGCGAGGAGACGGGCGACTTTGCCCACATCTACGTGGACGGTGTAGACCTGGCTCCGAACGAGAGGGGCTACAACCTGGTGGCGCTGCGGTCAGAGGACGGCCAACTGCTGGCTGCCGCGGCTTTCGACACCCATGGCGATGACGCGGCCGGGGCGCGGCTGGCGGCCTGGCTGGCCAGGTTGCCAGCCGGAACCATCGTAGCCGGAGCCGTGCGCGACGAAGCCTCTCTGCGCCTGAGCCAGGAGGCGGTAGCCGCGCTGCAAACCCTGGGGGTGACGACGGACCTGCGCGCACACTTTCGCTGGGGCCATGCCTTTATCGGCGTTGTCGGCGCGCCGGCCGGCAGCGCGCTGGAAGCGGTGGACAGCATCCGGCCGGCCCAGGTGAGCCTGGGCTGGGCCAGCGCCTCTCCCACCCTGGCTGCCGGCCTGGCGCAGATAGCCGTCGGCAAATAACGTAGTTGCATTTTGTTGACGTTCGTGCTATGATACGGCCAGGCCGGGGTTGGCCGGCAAAGCGAAACCCAAGCGTAGGGATCAGTCCCCCAAAGGGGGATCAATCCCCCAAAGGGGGATCTATACGCGGGGTGGGGGTGGGCAGCGCCGGCCCGGCCGGTGGGAGCGAGGCAGCCAGCGAGGGTTCTGGCGTCAACTCGGGTACCCGGTCGGCAAGGGTCGTCAGGGAATCCCACGGGGTGAGGGGCGACCAGGAAAGCCTGGTCCTCAGCCACTGGCCGGGGTAGATAATGTCACTGTGGAGGTTGTTCCACTGGCGCAGGTCAGCCACCGTCACACCGCAAAGCCGGGCAATGGAAGAGAGGAAGTCACCGCTGCGTACCTGGTAGGGGTCTGTGCAAACCCGCCCACTGGCCGGCGCCGCAGGGGTGACGACCGGCTGAACGGTAGAGGTGGCCGGGCGGGAGGCTTCATGGCCATCCTGAGCGGGGATAATAAGCCGCTGCCCGACGTAAATGATGGCCCTGGTGCTCAGGCCATTGGCGCTGGCCAGTGCGCCGATAGACAGGCCACACTGCCGTGCGATGCCGTACAGGGTCTCGCCGGGCCGCACGATGTAGGGGCTGGTGCAGCGGCCTGTGGGCAGAGGTGTAGCAGCGCTATTGGCGACAGGGGGCCGCTGCGGCTGCGCAACAGCTTCGCCGGATGGCTCGGGGATGGTCAACACGGCGCCCACGAAGATGCGATCTGGATTGGTGATGCCGTTGGCCCGGATCAGCGCAGCAAGGGTGACGCCATGTTGGGCCGCGATCTTGGAGAGGGTCTCGCCCGGCTGGACTACGTGAGTTGCATGCCGAGGACGAGGGCTTGGGTCGGCGCTGGCTATGGCGGGCCAGGCCAGGATCAGAATTACACACAGGGCAACTATCGTAGCATGCACTCTGTGGTTCATGGCTTCCTACCCCTCCCTGTTCCACCCAAGCGCTGGATTCTCTGAATGACCTGTAGGACAAGGTCAACGGAGCGCGGTATTGGCTGGCGAACCAGCAGATATATTCTATACTCTTCCGGCCGCCGGCGCAATGGTCCAAAGGTACGATTGCAGAGACCCCCATGGAGAATCGTCCGCCCATCCCGTCGGACGCCGACCAGTATAGCATACTTTCCTGGAAATGTCCATGCCTGAAATGAGCCATTTTTCGTCGCTCCTTCGCCCGCCGCGCAGGGCAAGACTGCGGGGCTGGGCAGTCGTGCTGGGACTGGTGTTAGTCCTGGCCCCAGGCCATGCCCTGGCTCAGGGTAACGCCGGTGATCTGTGGCAAACTTTCACCGTGAGCGACGGCATGTTGTCCAACAACGTGCTGGCTGTGTTTGTGGCGCGCGATGGGACGCTATGGTTCGGCAGCGAGGGAGGGGCAAGCCACTACAACGGCAGTTGGGAGTGGCTGACCCCCCGTGATGGTCTGCCCGCCGGCCGGGTACGGGCGATAGCCCAGGCCGCAGACGGCACCCTTTGGTTCGCCATCGAAGCTGGGGGACTGGCCCGCCGAGGGGCAAACGGCGCCTGCTGCAAGGTCTGGACCGAGGCCGACGGCCTGCCCAGCAACGATGTGCGCGCGCTGTGGCTCGACCGGCAGGGCACGCTGTGGATCGGCACAACGGCCGGCCTGGCCTACTACGACGGCACCCGCGTGCGCGCGGTGTCAGACATACCCCCCACTCTCATCTGGGCCATTACAGAGGGGCCGGAGGGCAGGCTATGGGTGGGGGCCACCAGCCAGGGGGTCTGGGAGCGGGACGCGGCCGGCATGTGGCGTCTGCTGGACCAGAGCGCACTGGTGCGCGGCACCATCTATGCCCTGTGGGGTGACCAGGCCGGCCGTATCTGGGCCGGCACTCAGGAGGGGCTGGTGTACTACCAGGAGGGGAGCTGGCAGCGCCAGCCTCTGCTGGGGGAGGACCGGAGCCTGCGGGTCTTCGCCCTGGTGGCCGACCGCGATGGCCGGCTATGGGTGGGCACTGATCAAGGGGTCTTCTACAGCCAGGGCCCCTATCCCTCAGAGGCGCCGTTTGCCCATATTGCCGCCGGCAGCAAGGGCCTGGTCCACCAGTATGTGCGCGCCATGGCGGTAGATCAGGATGGGGCGCTGTGGATGGGTACCATCGCGGGGGTCAGTCGCTACGCAGGCGGCATCTGGTCCCTGGTCTCCGACCCGATCCTCCAGGGCCAGCGCGTGAACAGCGTGCTGACCGATAAGGCCGGTCGCGTTTGGGCGGGCACCGAGCAGAACGGCCTGGCGATGTGGGACGGCACGCGCTGGCTGCACTACACCGATCAGAACGGCCTGCCCGACAACCGGGTGGTGACCCTTTTCGAAGACAGCCAGGGTCGCGTCTGGGTGGCCACCGGCACCGATGTCGGCTACCGGTTAGAGGGCGACGACGGGTGGCACTTCTTTGGCGCGCCGGCCGGGATCATCCGCTTTCCGGTCTATGCCTTTGCGCAGGACAATAATGGCCGGCTTTGGCTGGCCAGCGAGGGAGGGCTGAGCCGCTGGGACGAGGCCAACGGTTTTCAGCCGGTGAGCGAGTTGGCGGGGAAACGGGTCAACGCCATACACCGCGCGCGCGATGGTGTCCTCTGGTGCGGCACCGATCGCGATGGCCTGCTGCGCCTGGTCTATGGCGAATGGCAGCCAGT
Source organism: Anaerolineae bacterium (assembly GCA_034434335.1). GTDB lineage: Bacteria > Chloroflexota > Anaerolineae > CG2-30-64-16 > CG2-30-64-16 > DAOTZS01. The sequence goes on along the minus strand of DAOTZS010000189.1, from coordinate 6,375 downwards.
GAATGGCCCCGGCGGCACACCTTTCAACCTCATCGTGACCAACGGTATCGCCGAGAGCCCCGATGGCACCCTCTGGGTTGGCACCTATGGTGATGGGCTCTGGCAATATCGCGATCAGCAGTGGCAACGCATTGATGCCGCCCTGAGCAGTCCGCTGATCCTCTCCGTCAAATTCACCGGCGACAGCCTGTGGGTGGGAACGCGCGTCGGCCTGGACCGCTTTGACACGCGCACCTGGCAATCATACACAGGGGATGCGTTGCCCAACCCAGAGGTGCTGGCCATCGCGCCAGGCGCCGAAGGTGAGCTGTGGATAGGCACCAAGGGAGGGCTGGTGCGCTATCGTCCCGAGCGCACTGCTCCCTGGGTGCGCGTGGAAACGGTCAACCTGCTGCGGCCGATCAATGGCAGCGTGCGCCTGACCAGCGATACCCTGCAGGCCGTGCGCCTGGTCGGAGGGGACCTCTCCACGCGGCCCGAACACCTCATCTACCTCTCTCAACTGGTGGGGGTGGATCGGGAGCCGCAGGTGCATGACAGCGCCCTGATCTCCTTTGGAGACCGCGGCCTGGCTCCCGGCTCCTATCTGTTGCGGGTGCAGGCGCGTGACACCTCCTTCAACTACTCAGCCGTGGCGACGGTGACGATCATCGTGCCCCGGGTCGTGCGTCTCCCTGGCGGGCGGGTGATCCCTGCCGAGACCTTTTACCCGATGTTGGCCTTTGGCCTGCTCGCGCTGGGCGGCCTGGCCACCGCGGGTGGCATAAGCTGGCGCACCCATCTCCGCGAGCAGGAACGCCAGGCGGCACTGGCAGCCCGGCGCCGCGAAGCCCTCGAACGCCACTTCAACCCCTACATCTCGGGGGAACCGGTGCGCCAGGAGGAGATGTTCTTCGGCCGCGATGAACTCCTCAGCAAGATCCTTAACGCCCTGCACCAAAACAGCATCATGATCCACGGCGAACGCCGCATCGGCAAGACGAGCCTCTTGTATCAACTGGCAGAGGCGCTGCGCAAGGCCGAGGACCCGGAATGGGTCTTCATCCCCGTCTCCATAGACCTGGAGGGGACGCCCGAAGTCGAGTTCTTCTACCTCCTCATGGACGCCATCTGGGGGGTCTTGCGCGCCTACCTGGCCGGCGAGGTGCCTAACCTGTACCTCCACACGGTGCCGGCCACCGAGTACACCGACAGACACTTCATGGCCGACCTCAAGGCGCTGCTGGAACCTCTCAAGGCTGTGGCTGCCCCACGCAACGTGCGCATCATCCTGTTGCTGGACGAGATGGACGTCGTCAACGGTTACAGCTCCATCCTGCAACAGCAACTGCGCAGGATCTTTATGAGCTCCCTGGCCGAGAACCTGGGCGCGGTGGTGGCCGGGGTGCAGATCAGCAAAGCGTGGGACCGGATAGAGAGTCCCTGGTACAACCTCTTCAACGAGGTGCCCCTCGAACCTTTCACCGATGACCAGGCCCGCGAGCTGCTAGTGGAGCCGGTGCGTGGTGTCTATGAGTGGGATGAGGAAGCCATTCAGTTTGTGATCGCCCAGGCCCAGGGCCGGCCCCACCGGCTGCAACAGTACGCGCTGGAAGCAGTCAACCACATGCTGGGGGAGAAGCGTTTCCGCATCACCCTGGCCGATGTTCAGGCCGCTCACGAGCTGCTTGAGCGGACACGGGGCGACTAGCCTCTAACCAGAGGCCGCATGGCCACAAAGGTAGGACCACGATGCGCAACCCTTACGTTACCGGTGTCTACGTAACTGGCCACAGGCACTACGGTCGCCGGCAGATGCTCGACTATCTGCTGCACGGGGAGGACCATGCTTACTGGGTTATCGGCAACCGGCGCATGGGCAAGACTTCCCTCCTGCGCCAGTTGGAGCTGCTCGCGCAGAGCGAGCCCCACTGGCTGCCCATCTACTGGGACATGCAGGGATGCGACACCTTCGCGCGCCTGGGCCAATACCTGCGCGATGCCATTGGAGAGCAGAAAGAGCGCTTCGAGGCCCTGGAGTTGCCGCTGAGCCTGCTCGACGAAGAGGATGTACCGACCCTGCTGGCCAGCCTGCGCCGCGCAGCCTATCGCAAGGGCCTGACCCTCTTCCTGCTCTGCGACGAGACCGAAGCCCTGATCAAGCTGGCGCGGACCGAGCCGGAAGCCATGCAGCGCCTTCACCGCGAGCTCACCGCCGGCGCCGGGCTGCGGGTGGTGGCCACCTCCACCCGCGCCATCTATCAGATGCACGACATCTGCCACGACTGGCCCACCTCACCCTTCCTGACCGGCTTCGACATGTCCCAGACGCTGAGCAGCCTGAGCCCCCCCAGCGCCCACGCCCTGATCACTCAGGCCCAGGCCCCCGCAGACGAACGGGTGCAGGCCGCCCCTGAGGTGATCCAGGCCATCTGCGACTACACCAATAACCATCCCTACCTTCTCCAACTGCTCTGCTCTCGCCTCTTCCAGCCCGAAGGCTGGCTGCGGCCGGTCACGGACGAGGACCTGGAGGTAGACCCGCTGCTGGCCGGCTTCTTCCGTAACGACTTCAACTCCCTTACCGAGGCCGACCGACAGGTCATCTGGGCTGTGCATCAGGCCAATATCATCGCGGAATCGGACCTGCATCAGATAGTTGGCGGCAGCCGCGCCGAGTTCTACCAGCGGGTGCACAACCTGGAACGCCTGGGGCACCTGCGGCGTGTCCACAGCCAGGGTGTGCCAGGGCTGCTGGCCATCGGCAACCAGTTCCTGGTGAACTGGTTGTCGGCGGAAGATGCCACCCTGCGCGCCGCGCCGGCCGCGGCCACCTCTGAGCAGGCCGCGCGGGTGGCAGTGGAACGCCAGCATGCGCAAGAGCTCAACTTCCTGGTGTCGCGGCTCAACGCCCGCCGTGAACGCCTGGTGGAGTTGGAGGCCATCCGCGCCCGCGACTTCCTGGCAGTATCCCCCCACGTGTTGACCGAGATCGAGGAAGTCCAGACGGATATCCGCCGCCTGCGCCACCTGTTGGACGAAATCCGGCAGGTATAACAACCCTGGCTCAGACCACTATCGTCTGCGACAAGAACGGAGTTCCCGCCCAAAAGCACGAAAGAGCTCGCCGTGACAGCGCAACAGACGCGTTTCCGTCCAGGCCTCCTGGGTAAGCGCCAGCTCGCCTCCCTGCCGAGATACCTGCTCTGGTTGTTGGTCGTCGCCTACGCCGCCTTTTTCTCTGCCTGCAGCCTGCAACGTCACGCCTCCTTCCACACCTACGCCGCCGACCTCTCTTACTTTGACCAGCCCCTGTGGAACACAGCCCACGGCCGCTTCATGGAGCGCACGCTGCACGACCGCCAGGTGCCCCGGATGACCGACCACCTGGAGCCGATCCTCATCCCCATCTCCCTGCTCTACTACCTGTGGGACGATGCGGCCATGCTGCTGGTCGTCCAGTCGGTGGCACTGGCGTTGGGGGCTGTGCCGGCCTATTGGATCGCCCGGGACGCCCTGGCGCGGCGGCCAGGGTGCAGCCAGGGCGGGGCCCCAGGCGCAGCCGAGCCCTTCACGGCCTGGGCTGCCCTGGCCTTTGCCCTGGCTTACTTGATGTTCCCGGCCTTGCAGGCCGCCAATCTGGCCGACTTCCACGCCGACCCCCTGATCGTGGCCCCGCTGCTTTGCGCGTTTCACTACTCCGTACAGCGCCGCTATCGGCTCATGTGGGCCTGGGCGCTCGTCGCCATGCTGGTGAAGGAAAACCTGCCGTCCCTGACCTTCATGTTGGGGCTCTACCTGGCCCTGGACGAGATACTCGCGCTGGTGCGAAGGCACAGGTCAGCGGGCCCCGGCTCGCCGCCCAGGCACCTCTTCACACCCCGGCTGCGGCATGGCCTGGTGCTGATGGGGTTAAGCCTGTTCTGGCTCTATGTGGCCATGTTCCTCATCGTAGGGCCGATTGCCCGCAGCTTCTATGGGAGCGAAGGGCCCGTCTATCTGGAGGCCCGCTACACCGGACTGGAAGGGGGGCTGTTTGGGCTGCTGAAGGGCGCGGTGGCCATGTTGAGGGAGCTGGCCAGGCTGGAGTATCTCAAGGGCCTGCTGGCTCCGGTGGGCTGGCTGGCACTCCTGGCGCCGGAGTACCTGCTGCTGGGCCTGCCGGTCCTGGTGGCCAACACCTTCAGCAACTATCCCGGCCAGTTCTCCGGCGCGCAGCACTACTCGGCACCTTTGGCCCCTGCCCTGATCGTTGCGGCCGCATATGGCGCGCGGCGCCTATCGTCGCTGGCTGGTCGGCTGTCGGCGAGGGGGAAACAATTTGCCGCCGTCCTGATCCCCATCTGGCTGCTGGCCTGGTCCCTGGGCTACCACGCCGGCCACGGCTGGACACCCCTGGCCCGCGACTTCGTCTGGCCCGAGGTCACCGCACATCATCGCCTTCTGGCCCGCTTTGCGGCACAGATACCGCCCGAGGCAGCCCTGTCCACCACCCCACCCCTTCACCCTCATCTGGCCCACCGCCGGGTGATCTACACCTTCCCCATCGTGGCCGACGCGGATTATGTGCTGGTAGACGTGGCGGGGGTCACCGATATGCATCCCAACGATGTACACAGCACCCTGCTCAGGCTGATGACCTCTGGCGAGTTCCGGCTGGTGGATGCAGCCGATGGATACATCTTGCTGGCGCGGGGGCAAGCCCCATCAGCCGGCATGCCAGAGCTGCCTGATGCCTTCTACGATTTCGCGCGCGCCGGGGCGCGCGCGCCGACCTATCCCCTCGACATCCGGTTCGGCAGCCAGATCAGGTTGTTGGGCTACGACCTGGTGGATGACCCCAGGTGGCGCCTCACCCGTTTTCGCTTCTACTGGCAGGCAGAAGGGCCCCTCCCTGCGGACACAGCCATCTCCTTCCAGGTGGTCACCCCCGCCGGCCAGGTGGTGGACGATACGGCCATCCGCCCCATGCCAGCTTTGCTGTGGTATCCGCCTGCTCGCTGGGCGGCGGGCGAAAAGGTGGTGACGGAGAGCATCCCCTGGTATCTGCCCCTGACCTGGGCCCCGAGCCTGGCGGTGGCGACGGAAGGCCGGCTACTGACCCCACAACTACCCCCGGATGAGACAGCGAGCCGGATCGAGGTTGACGGCCGGCTCTATCTGCCGGCCTGGACTCGTCGAGCGGGCCGGTTGGAGCCCTTGAGCGGGCCGGCCCGCTCTACACCCCTCAACGTGACCTTCGCCAACACGGCATGGTCTGTGCAGTTGACCGCCTTTGCCGCGCCAGCGCGCATTGCCCCGGGCCAGGAGTTCCCGGTACTGCTGCGCTGGCAGGCCCCCGGCCCAGCCGATCGCGACTATACCGTCTTCCTCCACCTGCGCGACCCCGACGGTCATCTGGTGGCCAACGGAGATGCCACCCCGACCTGGTTCGCCCCCCGGCCAACTTCCACATGGCATGCCGGGCCAGCTACCCCCTTCGCGACCTGGGATGCCCACACCCTGCGCCTGCCGGCCGAGCCGCCTCCGGCCCAGGCAGGATACCAGCTTGTGGTTGGGTGGTATGACTGGCAAACCGGGGAGCGGCTGACCGTGCCTGGCCCCGAGGGGAACGCGTTGGGCAACGAATTCGTCTTGGCTCAGGTGATGGTGGATAAGTCCGCGGTTCCAGCGCCCGACATCCCTTGTCTTTTTGCGGCTGCAAGTTGTGCCTCGCAGGAGCCACCCCCTGCAGCTCAGGTGTGGTAGAATGTTGGTAACTATTCTGAGAACACATGGACGAACTTGAGATGTGTGGCCAGGGCACACACAGGCGCCACGTCGGCCGTGCTGCTCTACCGCTCTTCTGCATCTTGCTGCTGGCTGCTGGCCTGCGCCTCCATCGCCTGGCCGCGCAGAGCCTGTGGTACGATGAAGCCGTCACGGCCCACATGGCCAGCCAGAGCCTCCCAGAGCTGACGCGCTGGACCGCGGCAGATATCCAGCCTCCCCTGTACTACTACCTGGTGGCGGGGTGGGTTCGCCTCCTCCGCGTACAAGGCCCCTATGCTGCTCCGGATGTGCCGGTGGGCAGGGGCGAGTGGTTGCTGCGCTTTCCCTCCGCCTTCTGGGGCGTGCTCACAACCGCGCTGGCCTGGGTGCTGGCCCGTCGGCTCTTCGGCAACGGGCCTGAGGGCCAGGTTGCCGCGCTGCTGGCTGCGTTGCTAACCGCGCTCTCGCCCCTCTACGTGTACTACTCACAAGAAGCACGCATGTACACGCAACTGACTGCGCTGGCCTGCACGGCTGGATACGCGCTCCTGCAGGCTGTGCACACGGCGGATGGCAGGAAAGCCCGGCACTGGTGGGCCGGCTTTGTCCTGGCCGCGACCGCTATGCTCTACACCCACTACTTCG
>DAOTZS010000188.1:0-5261 GCA_034434335.1 Anaerolineae bacterium | reverse complement strand
TTACTGGTACCTCTGGGCAGCGTTCCGCAGGAGATCCGCCAGGCCACGCTGCTGGCTGTGGGCATGCTGAACTACCGCCTTTCGCTGGCATGCCTGGAGCTGGAGCCGATCCAGGGAGAGGCACGCGCACGGGTCACCCTGACACCCGCTGGCGAGCTTTCGGAACCTCTGCTGGAACGTGCCTTTCGCGCCCTGGAGGAGGCCATAGCCGGACTTGCCATGGGCGTAGAGGTGTTCCGCACGCTGCAGAAGGCGGCGGAGGCCGTGGAGGGCCTGCCGGCGATGCGGGGAGCGGAGGCGATGCTCTCTTTGTGGGAAAGCCGGCCGGCCACCGATTAACATCCCAGATAGGCGACAGCGCAGCACTCATGCTGCTGTCAGCAAGCGAGCCAAGGCTCGCGGTACAAATCTTGAGGGAGGTGAAAAATGGCATCTGTATTACCTAGGGGTGAGGAGAAGCGTCCTCGCACAGCCGAGGAGTTGATCCTCTTGTTGCTGGATGGTTCCGGCTCTATGAGTGGCAAGGAGAGCCAAACCGGCCGCGTCAAGGCCGAGTCGGTCATTTATCATCTGGTGCGACAACAACAGGGCGATAGCCGCGACACTGGCAGTCTGCTGCAGCGCCTCAAGGCCAGCAGCAATCGTGATCGGTTCTGGCTGTCTGTGATCACCTTCGACAACCGGATCGACGTGGCATTACACCCTCGGCGGCTGGAACAAGTGGTGCCTGAAGATCTGGACATTGACCTGTTGGGCAAGCACGGCGACCTGACGGCCATTGGCCACGCGTTGACGACAGCCCATCAGATTGCCCAAAGTTGGCTGGATGATGCCGATCCTCTGATCCCGCGCTTTGCGACCATCCTGTTAATGTCTGATGGGCAGGAGACAGTTGGTTCCGACCCGGTAGGTGTAGCGCAAACGATCAAGAAAAACACCAGCAACGAGCTCGGACGGCCTCAGATCGCCATCGCCACAGCGGCCTATGGGGATGATGCGGATGGCGCAACTCTGAGCGCTATAGCCAGCCAGCGGGCCGATGGGAGTCCCATGTTCGCGCGTGTGGATACCGGCGCTCAACTGAGGGACTTCTTCATGGAGAGCATCAGTTCTGCGGCGCTGGCTGTAACGGCGTAGTTGCCTTTCTCTCCTGCAAGGGGGAGAACGGGGGAATCTCTCAGCGGGTGTTTTGGGCGGCGAAGCCGCCCAAAACACCCCACCATGCTGCCGGGAGACAGGCCCGGCCGAGGGCGGAGATACGCACTACATAGCCGCGGTTTTCTTTGGTACTAAGGAAAGGAGTAATACGATGTGCCATACGAAGTGGCAGTTCTGGAGACGCGGAAAACGGTCGGTGCAGGCACCATCCATGCCCATTTCACCAGAGTGGGATGGATATCTGTCTGGGTGGGGTGCGCTGTCCAATCGAACTGATCTGGGAGGTCTGCTGGCATCCGCGACTTCCATCGGAGGCAAGGATGTGCAACAGGATGCCTGTGGCTGCCTTGATCTGCCCGGTTGCAAAATCGCGGCCGTGGCCGATGGAATCAGTAGCTCGCCGAGAGCGCACCTGGCAGCCAGCACGGCTATCCATGTGGTGCTAAATGGGCTGGTACAGCGCTGGCAAGCGGGTTGCTTTCTCACGCGCCCCGTCCTGGCCCAGATCTTTACAGAAGCCCAACGAGCTATACATCTGCAGGCCCAGGCCAGGAATCTAACTCAGCCATCGCCGGCAACAACTCTGATCCTGGGTGTGGAATTAGCTGATCGGCTCCTGCTGGCTTATGTGGGGGATGGCGCGGCCGTGCTAACTACTGGCTCCCTGCAATGGATGCAGAACCTGCTTTATCCGCAGGTCGGGCCAGCCGGAGCCATCGTGCGCTACCTGGGTGACCCACAGGCAGCGATCGAGCCGGGGTATATTGAGCTACCCAAGGTGTGGCCAGAAGGCTGTATCCTCCTGATCGGAACCGATGGCGCTCTGGTCCAGGGCCAGACCCTCTCGACGGCCGAGGCGATACTGGGCGAGGTGCAGAGGCAAGTCATGGATAGCACAGCGAAAGGCCGCACAGTTGATCCCCACGGCATCTTGGAGGCCTGGATCAGTCAGCGCCTGTCCACCAGCGACAACCGCAGCCTGGCACTCATCGTGAGTGAACAGGCGCTCAGGCTCTGGCAAGACCTGGGGCGGAGGCAGCAGGCGAAGGCTCAAGCTGGCGGAGGTAGCCATGCAACTCAAAGACGCCTTGAATCCGCAGTCGGTATATCAGGTGGTGCTGAAGCGGAAACTGGGCGAGGGGTCACAGGCTGAAGTCTACGAAATCGATCAGCCTGGTGGGCACCAGGGCTCTTGGGTGCTCAAGCTCTACCGTACATCGCTTCAGAGCCCGGCCGGACGCCACCTGGTAGGTGTAGTCCAGTACCTGTGCCAGAGGTTCGAGAATAACGGGCATCCGGCTCTCAGTCTGCCTCAGCATGTGGTAGTGGCCGAGCAAGATGGGCGAGTCGGATGCCTGATGCCCAAGGCAGTTGGGGAACCGCTCTCGGACCCCATATATGAGCAACTCTACCAGGACCGCCGCGGGCTGGCTGCACGCCTCCAGGTGGCTCTTTGGCTGGCAGAGGGGCTGGCCGCTTTGCACCGTCACCACTTTGTGCATGCCGACGTGATGGAGCCTAATGTCTTCGTGGACCTGCTTACGCTACGATTGACTTTAGTGGATGTTGACGGAGGCGGTGTCCTGACCGCTCCCCTGAGCGGTGCTTACCAACCCGGGATGGCACCGTTGGTGCGAGGTCGTTTTGAAGGATCCTGCCTGGCACCTGAACTGGTCACCAATGTTGCCCGGCTGCCGGATCTGGCCAGCGATCGTTGGTCTCTGGCGGTCCTGCTGCATCGCATCTTGTTCGCCGGCCTGGACCCCTTCTTCTTTGTGCGTGCTTACAAGGAGGTGGTCAATCTAGGGGCTACCTGGCCACCGGATGGCAGGTATCAGCGCTCATCCAATGCCTGGTTCCATTTCCAGGAGGCGGAGCTACGGCGTCTCGGCGAGGAGCTAGCCCAACTGTTCCGGGCCACCTTCAATATAGCAGGCGCCCGCAATCCGAAGGCATCTGTAGATCGTCTGCGCCCATACGCTGAAGAGTGGGCCCGGGCTCTGGATATCGCTCGCCGATGGGTGCTGCGCTGCCGCAAGTGTGGTGAGGAAATAGTGGCTACCGGTCGCAGCACATGCCCCTTCTGTCAGACTTGGCTGCCCCATGCCGAGGCACTCATCCCGGGCAAGAAAGTGATCCTCAATCGAGAGGGGATAAGCCTGCTGGGGCGCGATCTGGGGTTCACAGACCTGGAAGGGCGATATGAGGCCTTGTCATTCCGGCGGCATGGTGGGCGTCTTCTGCTTAGCTCACAAGGGAACTTGCGCATCACGCGCCGGGCCCTCTGGAGTGGACCAGTCCATACGCCGCTGATGCTTGATCCGGGCCTGCACATGTTGAGGGTTAGATCTCGGAGCGGTCTCCAGGAAGCTGAGGTAGCCATCCATGTTCCTTGATTGGGGGGGACCTGACGGCCACCGCACCATCCGGCCGCGGCCTGGCTGTCCGCTCTGCGCCACACGCTCTGTAGCCTGAATGGGAACAGCAACTCATAGCTTACAGGAGTTACGCACTTTGAGGCACATCGCCCCATCCCCTGCCTCCTTCCCCGCCTTGCGGGGAAGGAGGATTGAGATTATAAGGGATATTCTGGGCGGCGAAGCTGGGATGGTTCAAAATTGGTTAACACTTTCTGCCCCCTCGGGCCTTCACTGCCCCTCACCCCCCTTTGTCTCCCCTCTCCCCTTGGCCTGCGGCCAGGGGAGAGGGGGGATTATGAGAGGGTTTTTGCGGCAGCGGCCGAAGGCCGCTGCCGCAAAAACCCTTTTCTCCCCTCCCCTCTCCTGCCGCCGAAGGCGGGCGGGAGAGGGGAGGGGGCAGGGGGTGGGGTGAGGGCCACGAGCCGGGAGGCCTTGCCCCAGGGGCGAAGCAACGATTGCCGGAATAACTCCTCAAGTTGCGAAAGTCGCCACTACGAGGAAGATTGCCGGTGTTCCACTTAGAGGAGGTCACAATGGGTACCAAGGTGATCCGATACGGCCCTAATGAGCGCCTGGTAATCAAGAACTCTCCAGGGCAGACAAACATCTACCTGAGCCGAAAAGGATATGACAAACACGATCACATCTGGATAGACAAGGAAAGAGGAACCATCGGTGCGCGCCTGGATCGAAGCTTCAAGAGAGAGCCCAATTCGCACACGGGCTGTTTTCTCACTACTGCCTGTGTAGAATACGCAGGCTTGCCGGACAACTGCGCAGAACTTGAGACTATGCGCTGGTTCCGCGACAACTTTGTCCGGGGCCTTCCTGAGGGGGATAGCCTGTTGACCGAGTACTACGCAGTGGCCCCTCTCATCGTGGAACGCATCAAGTCCCGGCCAGACGCGCCAGAGGTATTTGAGCAATTGCTCGGCAGCATAAGAACCGCAGCCAGGCTGATCGAGTCTCGGCAACTTCCGGACGCGTTGCGTATCTGCCTCACGGAGTTCGAGCGATTGAAGGAAGAATACCTGTAACGTGGGGTGACGGTCATCTTGAGGGTGGCCGTCACGTCGCGTCCTTGACGGCCGACTGGGAAGGCGGTAGAATGGCAAGGGGCAGGTAATTTCTTCGTAACTATTCAGGCGGTGACTGGAAGGGCCACGCCGAGGGCTCGCCCGAGGCGTCACCCTTTTGGGGCCTGCGGCCAGTGGTCGGCCTTCGCCCACCTCTCCGGTGATGCACACATGAGGGGTGTCGGCAGAGGCCGACACCCCTCGGGCCGAGCCCTCGGGGCGAGGCCTGGCAAGAAGTGCCCAGGGAGGTAACTACTTACCCGGGGGTCTCTGGGCAAGCGCCATAAAGGAAAAGACGCTGGCTAAGGTACGCCCCTGTAGCGCAGACCGCCAGGCCTGCATGCAGGCTGACAGCCTGCGCTACGTTATCTGCAAACCGATCAGGGTAGGTAGTTACCCGGGGAGGGCGATTTCAGTGGCCTGAATAGGGGATGGTTCAGTTTGCCGGGAAAATTGGTTTACACTTTTTGCGGTCCTTAGAATTGCCTCCCAGGGCCCTCACCCCACCCTCTGCTCCCTCCCCTCTCCCGTTCGCCTTCGGCGGCGGGAGAGGGGAGGGAGTGGCAAAAAGGGGTTTTGTGGTGGCGGCCTTCGGCCGCCACCACAA
>DAOTZS010000187.1:0-4216 GCA_034434335.1 Anaerolineae bacterium | reverse complement strand
GGTGAGACTTTCTCCCTGGTGGGGGAGAGCGGCTGTGGCAAGACTACCACGGCTCGCTGCATCCTGCGCGCCGTTCACCCTACCGCCGGCCAGATCCTCTTCCGCACCCAGGCGGGGCAGGTGGTGGACATCGCGACCCTGTCGCGCGAGGAGCTGAAGCCGCTGCGCCGTGAAATGCAGATGATCTTCCAGGACCCGTTTTCGTCCCTGAACCCGCGTATGACCCTGCTGGACATCGTCGGGGAGCCGCTGCTGGTCAACGGCATGACTGATCGGGAGGAGCGCACGGAACGGGTGGCAGAGCTGTTGCGGCTGGTGGGGCTACGCCCTGAGTACATGCGCCGTTTCCCGCACGCCTTCAGCGGAGGGCAGCGCCAGCGTATCGGCATCGCCCGGGCCCTGGCCTTGCGGCCGCGGCTGGTCGTCGCCGATGAGCCGGTCTCGGCGCTGGACGTGTCGGTGCAGGCGCAGATCCTCAACCTCCTGTTGGACCTGCAAACCGAGCTGGGGTTGACCTATCTCTTTGTGGCGCACGACCTGAGTGTCGTCAAGCACATCAGTGACCGTGTGGCCGTGATGTATGTGGGCCGCATCGTTGAGATGGCTGCGGCCCAGGATATTTTCTACTCTCCGCTCCACCCCTACACCGAGGCATTGCTCTCGGCAGTGCCCAAGCCCGATCCGCGCTTGCGTTCGCGGCGCATCGTGCTCCAGGGTTCGGTGGCCGATCCGGCCAACCCGCCCCCTGGCTGCTACTTCCACCCACGTTGTCGCTATGCGGTTGAAGAGTGTCACCAGCGCGTCCCGGAGCTTCAGGAACTGCGCGCCGGCCATTTCGTGGCCTGCCATCGCGCGGCCGAACTCAACCTGCAGGGGGTTGTGGCATGAAGGTCAACCTGGCCAAACAGAAGCTACGACGTGGGGAGCCAGCCCTGGGCTACTCTGCCAAGCTGGGCTCTCCCGTCGCGGCCGAATTCCTGAGCCATAGCGGTGTGGATTTTGTCTGCCTGGACGGCCAGCATGGCTCCTGGGGTCCCGATTCCCTGATCCAGGGTATTACGGCTGTCTGTACCGGCCCGGCGACCCCTATGGCGCGGGTGCTGAACAATCAGTATCACCTGATCGCTCAGCTTCTGGATGCGGGGGTGCTCGGCATTGTGGTGCCCATGGTGGACAGCGCGGAGGAGGCGCAAGCGGTGGCCGCCGCGTGTCGCTATCCGCCGGCCGGCACGCGCTCTTTCGGCTGGGGGCGAGCTCTGACCTACGGCCCGGACTATGCCGACCGGATCAACGATGAGCTCTTCGTGGCCGTCCAGATCGAGAGCGTGCACGCAGTTGAGCAGGCAGAGGCGATCCTGTCTGTGCCGGGCATTGACGGGTGCATGGTGGGGCCGGCTGACCTGGCCCTCTCCATGGGATTTCACCCACGCGAGAGCGCCCGGCGTGAGGAGCATGCCCGCGCTCTGGAGCGTGTTGTGCAGGCCTGTCGCAACACGGGCAAGATCCCCGGCATTGACACCGGCGCGCCAGAATCGGTGGGCCTGCGCCTGCAGCAGGGGTTCCTTTTCATCATCATGGGCAGCGATGTGCGGCTGCTGCAGGCCGCGGCCGCTGCCGGCCTGCAAGGGGCCAGAGAGGCTATGGCCCATCCCGGCTGATCTCTCTACCTTCTGGCGTTGGGCTTTGAGGCCGGCTAAAGGTGACACCCTCAGCCGCCAGTTGCTCGACGATCTGCGGGTGAATTGGCACCCCTTCCTTCAGGTTCCTCTCGCGAGCCTGCCAGCCGCGCTCTCCGGGGTAGAGGAACGGCTGCTCGCCCCCTACCCCATCCCGCACATACCCCAGCAGGTCTTCTACCCGCTGCGCGAAGCGCGCCGGCTCCATAAAGCTGGCCACATCCACCGCCAGGAACAGCTTGCTGGCACCCGCGTCTAGCCCGGTCTGGTCGTTCCGGACGATCTCATGGCTGAGGAGACTGCCGCTCAGCGCAGCGGTGAGGATTTCGATCATCAGCGCCAGGCCGGCGCCTTTATGCTCTCCCATCGGCAAGACCAACCCGGATGCCAGGATGGCGGCAGGATCGGTGGTCGGCTGGCCAGAGGCATCCAGGCCCCATCCGATCGGCACGGCCCTGCCCTCACGCCGATAGGTGGCGATTTTGCCCAGGGCGGCCTGGCTCATGGCCATATCGAGCACGATGGGATCGCGTCCCGGCCCGCGTGGCACACCAATGGCCAGCGGGTTGTTGCCCAGCACTGGCCGCTTTGCTCCCCAGGCCGTCATGTTCGGGATGGCATTCGTCGCGCAGATCCCGATCATCCCCATCTGGGCCGCGCGCCAGGCATAGGCATGTGCCCGGCCCCAGTGGGTCGTGTGGATCATGAGACACAGCCCCACCCCAAAGCGCCTGGCCCGTTCCACGGCCTGCTCCATGCCCCGCACCGAGATGTAGCGGCCAGGCCCATAATCGCCATCCAGCAGACAGATGGCGGCATGTTCAGCGAGGAGCTGTACTGACGGGTGGGGATTGACGCGGCCTTCGCGCAGGCCCTTGAGCAGCAGCGGCAGCATGCGCACACCATGCGATGGCACGCCCAGGAGATCAGCTTCGGCCATCACCTCGGCCTCGATACCTCGGACCGGCTGCGGGACACCTGCGCGGGCCAGCGCCTGCTCGATCGTTTCAACCAGTACCCGGTAAGGCACGCGTATTCCCTCAGCCATAGCCTTCCTCCACCAAGATTCCCTCCCCCTGCCGGGGGGAGCTTACAAGTGTAGGTTTTTTACCAGAAGGCCCGGACGTAAACGTCCGGGCTGAAAGAGCGAAGCCCTACGGGCTAAGAATCCAGCCCCGGAGGGGCTTTGCCCTCTTAGCCCGGCGATTTATCGCCGGGTAGCTTCCCAACCCTGCAAAAACTACCCTTGTGAGCCTGGGGGGAGGGAATCTGCTGCTCAGGCGGCTGGCGCGTTGGCCAGGATCGCCTCGATCCGCGCCAACACGTCGGGCTCCAACCTGACCTCAGCCGCCTTGATGTTGGTGAGGACCTGTTCTGGCCGGGTGGCACCGGTGATGGCACTGCTAATCTCAGGCCGGCGCAGGATCCACGCCAGCGCCAACTGGCTCATCGTGAGCCCCAGCTCCGTAGCCAGCGCAGTGAGCTGGCGCACTTTGGCGATGTTCTCCTCGGTCAGCTCCCTCTTCAGCCAATTGGTGGTGCCCCCGCGGCTGTCGGCCGGGATGCCATTGTTGTATTTGCCGGTGAGGATGCCCTGGGCCAGAGGGCTGAAGACCGTGAGGCCAATGCCGTATCTGGCAGCCGTAGGCATGATCTCCGCCTCGATGTGCCTGTCGAGCATGTTATAGCGCGGCTGCTCAACCTGAGGCGGATAGGCGTTATGAAGCCGGGCTATTCCCACCGCGCTTTCGATCTGAGCAGCCGACCAGGCACTGGTGCCCCAATACAGCACCTTGCCCTGATGCACCAGGTCGTCCATGGCCCGCACCACTTCTTCCACAGGGGTCTCATGGTCAAAGCGGTGGGCAAAGTAGATGTCCAGATAATCGGTGCCCAGACGCCTGAGGCTGGCGTGCACCGATTCCATGATGTGCTTGCGGCTGAGCCCGCGATCGTTGACGTCGTCGCTCATGGGCCAGAAGACCTTGCTGGAGATGACCAGGTTGCTGCGTTTGAACGGTTTGATGGCCCGGCCAGCCACCTCCTCGGCCCTGCCACCCGCGTAGACATCGGCCAGGTCAATGAAGTTCACCCCACGCTCAATTGCTGTCCGAATGCACTGCTCGGCGACTTCGTCATCCACACTATCGCCGTACGTCAGCCATCCCCCCAGGGCGATGGCGCTGACTTTCACTCCCGCTGAACCTAATTTACGATATTGCACTGTCTATCCTCCTTCGTAGATATGTCCGGTACCGGACTCTGGCGAGCCCTGGGACGTTCGCACCCGGTAGGCCTGGTAGTAGCGACTTCAGTCGCTTTCAACGGGTCCTGGACGACTGAAATCGTTACTACGAAGAAAATCGCCAGTGTCCGCGCTCCGCCACATTGCTTACCACGAGCATTTTTGGGATGGTTCAGTTTGCCGGGAAAATTGGTTTACACTTTTTGCGGTCATTAGAATTGCCTCCCAGGGCCCTCACCCCACCCTCTGCTCCCTCCCCTCTCCCGTTCGCCTTCGGCGGCGGGAGAGGGGAGGG
>DAOTZS010000186.1:0-13053 GCA_034434335.1 Anaerolineae bacterium | reverse complement strand
GTCGCCACGCCATAGACCCGGCTCAGGGCGATGCCAAGCCGATCTGAGGCCATTTGCAAAACCTCACGCGGCAGGTATCCATATAGCTCCTGTGCTTCCTGCAGGACAGGGATCAGCGCCCCCTTTGCGCCGTGGTGCCGTTCCAGCACGGGTTCCATCAGTGCCAGATCAACGGCTTCGTTTCTCGTTTCGCTCATGCTCTTAACCTCTGCTGTGTATTTCTTAGAAGGCCAGTGGTGCCGTTCAGGCCACACCTCTCATGGCACGGAACAACGGCCATGCATACCTAAGCCCTCATCTGGCTGTCAGTATACCATGCCGCTGCCAAGCTGAATATGATGTTAATCCTACTCGGCCGCGTCTGAGGCATACTCGGCAACAGCCGGAGTAAGAGCCTCACTCAAGCTGAGCACGTCCTGCGCCTCGATGGCGACAACTATGGTCTGCTCATCGGGTTACCCAGGCCGAGGACGAGCGTCTTCATGGGCCAAGATCACCCCTTCACCGCGGCCACAGCCACCGCACAGCTCCAATACTGTAGACGATGAGCATCTGGCCAGGCCCGTAGGTCAACCAAACGACATCGTCAATCCAGGGAAAGCGGCGCCCGCTGAACAGCCGGCTGGCCAGGATCAGGTCGCTGACCAGGAAGAGGGCGCCGCCAACTGCAAAGGGCAAAAACGTAGCTGCCTGCACCGCCAGCCCCGTCGCTGCGCCGGCGGTGCTGGCCAGGAGCAGCGCATAGGGTAGAGCCGCCCAATGCAATGTGCCTGGCTTCTGACCGCGCCACACGACAAAGTACCATCCGGCCACCCCGATGGCCAACCATCCCAACCACGCACCATAAAGGGGACCTGGGCTGGTGAGCCCCGACTGGATAGCCAGCATCAGAGCCGCGGCGATATAGGCCATGTGTCCCAGGCCAAAGGCTGCCATCCCGCCCAGCACGGGCTGTGAGAGCGGCATCAGCCGCGCCATGCACAGGTCGCCCACCAGCCCCAGGGTCATGCCCACAGCGATCAGCAGGGCATACTTTTCAGCTCCGCTCCCTCTGCTTATGCAGATCCAACTCCACCCCGCCACCACCAATGCGGCCGAGGAACCCAGACGGGTCCACGCAGGCATGCGCCGCTCGCGCGCGGCATCCGGCTCGCCAAAGGCCAGCCCGCCGAATAGCAACCCAGCCCATAGCAGCCACAGAAAAGCCAGCCAGGCCCCCTGCAACGGTGTCAGCACGGGCTCGTTCATACTATACCTCCCACGTGTATTTTCGTAGTGAGGCACGTGACGAAGTGGAGTGCCGTCCGACGCCACTCCGCTGCGCTGCGTGGCTTACTACGAGCGGCCATTATACTTGCTGGTTCCTTCCAGGCCAAGTCAGTTGCTACCGTGTCTCAGATTCATTGGTCAGGGTGTGACGGCCAGTAAGGGTGACCCTTGCAGTTGCCCATCGGCATCAGCTTGAGGGGCGGGCGATTAGAAATCGCACCGGGTAGCCGAAGGCAATGCCTTCGGCTACCCGGGCACGGGCGCAGCGCCGCTGCGCCCGTGCTGGCCATCCTCCTGCATGCATGGAGGCGTCCACCAGCGTGGACGCCTGGCCGCAGGCTGGGTGGGAGCACCCTCCCCTGCCGCGCCCGGTACGGGCACAGCGTCGCTGTGCCCGTACCGGGGCTGGCGGGGGAGGGTCTTCGCCTCCCCCAAGAGAGCAGCCAGCTAGCCTCCCTAACTTGATGCGTATAGGGCGACCACCAGGGTCGCCCCTACCGCTAAACTTGATGCCAATAGGCAGGGACAAGCCCTGCCCCCACGGCTGGTCTCCCTAACTCGATGCGCATGGGTAGGGAGAAGCCCTGCCCTTACAGCGCCTGGCAGAAATCTACCCCTGACAGATAGTAGTACACACTCCCGTTAGAGCCTGCCTGAAAACTGCTCCCGATCAGCCCGACGGCAAACCGTCGAGCTCATTCAGCGAAGCCCTATGGGCTATTGTTGAGCTCCAAGAAGGGCTTTGCAACTGAGCCCGCCGCTCTTGGCGGCGGATGGGAACCGCCACGACAAATTCTAAGACAGGCCCCCGGAGATGGACTTGGCATCTGGTACCGAACATGGTACACTGGGGCCTGGAGGTGGTATGGGAACTCCCAAGGAGATGTTGTTAGAATTGCTGCAAGACCCGGAGGGCCTGGACGACGAGTTAAGACGCTCTCTGCTGGAGGCTCTGCTACAGCACCCCCCTCGTCCACGCCGCATAACTTATGAGGAGTTCCTGGCCCGAGTGGACGAGGATACCTTGGCCGAGTGGGTGGATGGAGAGATGATCACATATACCCCGGCCTCGCTCAAGCATCAGCAAACGGTGATGTTCCTTGCCCAAGTGATGGGCGGATACGTGGAGTCGCATAACCTGGGCCGGGTGGTCCTTGCACCCTTCCAGATGAAGCTGGCCCACTCGGGCCGGGAACCCGATCTAATCTTTGTGGCGACAAAGCATTTGGCGCGCCTGCGCGAGACGTATTTGGATGGCCCTGCCGACCTGGTGGTAGAGATCCTGTCTTCGGAAAGCCGGGCCCGCGACCGAGGGGACAAGTTTTACGAGTACGAGGAAGCGGGGGTTGTCGAGTATTGGTTAGTCGATCCTGAAGCAGAGCATGCGGAATTCTATGCGCTCGATGAGCGAAGGCGCTATCGGTTAGTTTTGCCTGATCCAGAGGGAATTTACCGCTCACGTGTTCTGCAAGGTTTCTGGCTGCGGCTCGAGTGGTTATGGGAGCCGCCTCCGGTGCTGGACGTAATGCGGCAACTGGGGCTCGTTTAGCCAGCCCTATCGCTGTCCCTTTCCAGCAAGGCTTCCAGGCCCAAAAGGTAGCTCAGCGGCCCGAAGCCGCAGATCTGCCCCACGCACACCCCCGCGATCACCGACGTATGGCGAAAGCTCTCGCGGGCGTGGATGTTGCTGAGATGCACCTCGACAGCCGGCAGGTTGACGGCTGCCAGCGCGTCCCGCAGGGCGTACGAATAATGGGTCAGCGCGCCAGGGTTGATCAGGATGCCGTCGGCCCATTCCCTGGCCGCATGGATGGCATCAATCAGCGCCCCCTCGTGATTGGATTGCACGATGCGCAGGGTAGCCCCCCGTGCAGCCGCGGCTGCCTCGAGCCGCGCGTTGATCTCGGCCAGCGTCGCTCTGCCGTACACTTCCGGCTCGCGCGTGCCCAGCAGGTTCAGGTTGGGCCCGTGGAGCACGAGGATGTTCTTCATCTGCACCCCCTCTTTATGCCTGGCAGATCGTCCGCCAGGCTGCCATCACTGCCGCCTCAGGTACCCCTTCTACCAGCTCTACCGCCCCGATCCGTCGCAACAGGACAAAACGCAGTGTACGCCCCCGGCGCTTCTTATCGCCGGCCATAGCCGCATAGGCCTGCTCGGGGTCACATGGCCACCTTAGCGGTAGCCCCAGGCGGGCCACCACGCTGCGCACGCGCGCGGGCAGCGTGTGGTCGCAGTAAGCCAGGCGAGCGCTCAACTCGGCGGCGGCCACCAGCCCCAACGCCACTGCCTCGCCGTGGCGGAGCGAGAACCCTGAGAGGAGCTCCAGGGCATGGCCAAAGGTGTGGCCCAGGTTCAGCCAGGCCCGTTCGCCCATCTCATAAGGGTCGCGTTCCACGATACGTGCCTTCACCCGCACGGCATCGGCGATCAGGGCGGCGAGGGAGGCCGGCCCATCGCCGGCCAACTGCTCGAATAGCGCCGGGTCGCCGATCAGCGCGGCCTTGACTACCTCGGCCAGGCCGGCGCGGTACTCGGCTGCCGGCAGAGTGCTCAGCACCTGCGGATCAATCAGAACCACAGCCGGCTGGTGAAAAGCGCCCACCAGGTTCTTGCCCTGGGGCAGGTCCACAGCCACCTTGCCTCCGACGCTGGCATCCACCATCGCCAGCAGGCTGGTCGGCACCTGGACGAAAGGCACCCCCCGCAGCCAGGTTGCCGCCACGAAGCCGGCCAGATCGCCGATCACCCCACCGCCCAGCGCAACGACGGGCTCCCCGCGTGCCAGCCGGGCCGCGGCGAAGCGCTCGTACAGGTCCGCGGCCGTGCCCAGGGTCTTGTAGACCTCGCCATCGGGCACCTCGAACAGCAGGGGCTCAAAGCTGGCTTCCTCCAGCGCGGCCTGCAACGTTGAGGCATAGAGCCCGGCCACGGTGGGGTTTGTCACCACTGCACAGCGCCCTGGCCGCAGGCCGGCCCGGGTCAGGTGCTGGCCAGCCTGGCGCAACAGGCCATCGGCGATCAGGACGTCGTAAGCTGGAGCCTGGCCGGTTGGCAGTGGCCCTGAGGAGGGAGCAGTGCCAGGGTCACCTACGGATTGGGAGCCACCTGGGTGGATCACCAGGCGGTACCCGTCTGGGGGCAGGCCTGCGGCGATCGCCAACACCCGCTCGGCCACGGCAGCGATTGAGAGCTGGCTGGTGTCCACGTGATGGGGGATGGCCGCATAGGCTGGCGCGCGCTGGTTCAGCAGGGCAACGACCCGCTGAGACAGCTCCTGGCCAGCCAGGAGAGGTCGGCCGTCCTTGCCGGCCAGGCGTGCCACAATGGTTGCCGGCGTAGCATCCAGGCAGATCAGCACGCCTCCCGCGGCCAGTGCCTCGCGGTTGGCCGGATCGAGCACCGCGCCACCGCCTGTGGCGATCACCAGGCCGGCCGGGGTCCGCAGTTCCTGGCAGACTGCGGCTTCCAGCGCGCGGAAGGCCGGCTCACCATCTTCGGCAAAGATCTGCGGGATTGGCTTGCCGGCTCGCGCCACGATCAGGTCATCCAGGTCCACGAAGCGCCGGCCCAACCGGGCGGCCACCTCGCGGCCCACGCTGGTCTTGCCCGTACCCATGAAGCCGGTAAGGATGATGTTGAGTTCTGACATCCTGTCTCTCCAACCCACTGTGTCAGGGTTCATCTTCCGTTTGGTAGCCAAAGCGCCACGTCCTGTTATCCATCGGCAGATCGGCCAGGCGTGGCCGGCGCAGCGCGGCGAAGCGAGGCAACTGCTCTTCCAGCGCGTCTCCGCCCAGCTTGGTCAAGAGCTCATCCGCAAGCACCCAGGCCACCATGGCCTCGGCCACCACTGCCGCCCGCGGCACGGCGCAGAAGTCGGATCGCTCGTAGCGGGTGGTGGCCGGGTTGCCGGTGGCCAGGTCCACCGAGCTGAGCGGGGTCAGGGTGGTGCTGATCGGCTTCATAGCTGCGCGCAGGAGGATGGGCTCGCCTGTAGTAATGCCGCCCTCCAGCCCTCCCGCGCGGTTGGAGAGCCAGCGGATGTTGCCATCGGGGTCGCAGGTGATCTGGTCGTGCACTTCCGTACCACGGCGGCGGGCGTTAGCAAAGGCCGGTCCGATCTCAACCCCTTTGATGGCCGGGATGGAGCCCAGCGCGGCGAGCAGACGCCCACTCAGCCGGCGGTCGAAGTGCACATGGCTGCCCAATCCAGCCGGCACACCGAGGGCCACCACCTCGAACACCCCACCCACCGTATCCCCCGCCTGCATCACCTGCCGGATATGCTGGCGCATGGCCTCCGCTGCGGCGGGGTCAGGGCAGCGCAGGTCGCTATCCTCGGCGCGCGCCAACCGTTCTGGGTAAGGCAGGCCCTCATCCAGCGCCGCCTCCACTTCGCCGATGGCCGTCACATAACTGCCCACGGCTATCCCAAACTGGGCCAGATACACCTTGCAGACTGCGCCGGCTGCCACCCGCGCGGCTGTCTCGCGCGCGCTGGCGCGCTCCAGCCCCAGGCGCAGATCGCGATAGCCGTATTTCACCGCCGCGGTCAGGTCCGCGTGGCCCGGGCGAGGGATTGTCATGGCCGCGATATCCTTGTCGGCCCAGGCGCGGTAGTCAAGGTTGGCAATCTCCAGCGCGATGGGCGCGCCGGTTGTCTGGCCGGCGAGCACGCCCGCGGTGATGCGCACGTGATCGTGCTCAATACGCATGCGGCCGCCGGCGCCGAAGGAAACCTGCCGCCGCGCCAGCTCCCGGTCGAGCGCGTCGGCTGAAATCGGCACCCCGGCTACCATCCCCTCCAGGATGGCTGTCAGTTTGGGGCCGTGGCTTTCGCCGGCAGTTAAGAGGCGGAGGGGTGACATGGATGATTCCTCTCCAGGGCCGCAGCCATGGCCTCTACCGGGGCCGGCAGCCCTGTCCATAACTCTAGGGCCCGCGCGCCCTGGTGTACCAACATGCCAAGGCCACCGATAGCTCGCGCACCATGGCGCTCAGCGAGGGCCAGGAACGGCGTGCGGCCGGTATAGACGAGATCATATACCACTTGCCCGGGGGCGAAGGGTACCGCCGGGTCCCAGGGCAGGGGGTCGGCCGGATGCAGTCCCAGGCTGGTGGCGTTGATGATCAGGTCAGCGTCTGGGGCCAGCCTGGCCAGGGCCGACGGGAAGGGGTGGGCGCTGATCTGGGCTTCTGGCAGGGCCCGCGTGATGGCCGTGCAGAGGCTGACTGCATGTTCCAGGGTACGGTTGACTACTGCGACCTCCGCGCCTGCTTCGGCCAGCGCGTACGCCACCGCGCGCGCGGCACCTCCCGCGCCGATCACCAAGGCGCGCATACACGGGGTGGATTGCCCTGCCTCTCGCGGCCGGCCCGGCGCGATCCCGTGAGCCCTCAGGTCGGCCAGGAAGCCGGCGCCATCCGTGTTGTCGCCCAGCAGCGAGCCGTCTTCTCGCACCACAATGGTGTTGACCGCGGCCACGGCGGCTGCGATGGGGGTCAGCTCTGCCAGGTGGGGCACCACGGCGGCCTTGTGGGGCACGGTAACGTTCACGCCCACAAAGCCCAGGGCCGGCAGCCCACGCAACGCGGCCCCGAGCTGCTCCGGCGGCACGGGCAGGGGCACATAGATGTAGTTCAGGCCCAGGGCTGCCAGGGCCGCGTTGTGCATGGCCGGGCTGAGGGTGTGGCTGACCGGCCAGCCGATCACCCCCAGCAGCCGGGTGCGGCCGTCAATCAGCGGCTGAGGTAATGTATTCTGTGTCAGCGCATTGTTCATAGATAATGGCCTGCTCCCTTCCCCTGTCCCGCAGGGACGGGGGAAGGGCTGGGGATGGGGGCCGTGGGCCCCCACCCGGCCTGCGGCCACCCTCCCCCGTCCCCTTCGGGGACAGGGGAGGGAAGTTTTCTTCTCCTGTTGCCCCGTCGTTCGGGCAACGGGGAAGGGCTGGGGATGGGGGCCTGCTCCCTTCCCCTGTCCCGCAGGGACGGGGGAAGGGCTGGGGATGGGGGCCTGCTCCCTTCCCCTGTCCCGCAGGGACGGGGGAAGGGCTGGGGATGGGGGCCTACCCCTTTAACGCCTCACGAATCCGTTCCACCACCCCATCCAAGTTGTGGTCAATCTCATCGTTCGTAAACCGGATGACCCGATAGCGCTTCTGCTCGTTCAGCCACTTTGTTCGTTCTGCATCGTACTCCATCTGCTCGGCATGAATGTCGCCGTCCACCTCGATAACCAGCCGGGCCTTGGCGCAGAAGAAGTCCACGATAAAACGGCCTATGGCATGTTGCCGGCGAAAGTGGGCACCGTCCAATTGCCCGTAGCGGATGCGTTGCCACAGCTTCCTTTCAGCAGGTGTCATATCTCGGCGCAGTTGACGGGCACGCGCCTGTAACACAATAGAAGCGCGCCATCGTGTGTGCACAGGGTTGGACATGTGAATCAACCTCGTACCCTAGCCTTCTCCCGCTGCGCGGGGGCCTGCTCCCTTCCCCTGTCCCGCAGGGATGGGGGAAGGGCTGGGGATGGGGGCCGTGGGCCCCCACCCGGCCTGCGGCCACCCTCCCCCGTCCCCCTCGGGGACAGGGGAGGGAATTACCCTTGCCAACTGATACTCGCGCCCAGGGCCTGCATCGTTTCCACAAAGCCCGGGAACGAGTCGTTGATCACCTCGGCTTGCTGCACGACCGTCTCGCCTTGAGCCACCAGGCCGGCCACGGCCAGCGCCATGGCCAGCCGATGATCGCGGTGGCTGTTCACGGCCGCGCCCACCAGGGGTGTAGGCCCATGGATCACCAACCCATCCGGCAGCTCCTCCACCTGCGCACCCAGTCGGGTCAGCTCTGTAGCCACCGTGGCAATACGAACGGACTCTTTGACGCGCAACTCCGCGGCCTCGCGGATCGTGGTCGTGCCCTCGGCCTGGGTGGCGGCCACAGCTAAGATGGGGAACTCATCAATGGCCCGCACCACCAGCTCGCCCGCAACCTCTACCCCGCGCAGGGAGCTATGGCGCACGAGCAGGTCGGCGGCTGGTTCTCCGACCAGGGAGGAGGGATGGTCTGCCGGCGCAGCCCATGGCCGGCCTCCGGCTGCCACCCCTGATTCTACCACTTCTAACTCTGCTCCCATAGCCGTCAGCAGGTCCAAAAGGCCCGTGCGCGTGGGGTTGACGCCTACCCCTCGCACGCGCACCTCTGAGCCGGGCACAAGCGCGCCGGCCACCAGGAGGAAAGCGGCAGAGGAAATATCGCCCGGCACATCCAGGCCCGCGCCTCCCGTCGCGCGCAGGGCCTGGCCACCTGCCAGGCGAATCGTGGGGCCATCGCTCGCCACCTGGATGCCAAAGGCGCGCAGCATCCTTTCCGTATGATCGCGCGCCGGGCCGGGCTCCACGACAACAGTCTCTCCCTCGGCGAAGAGGCCGGCCAGCAAGATGGCCGACTTGACCTGGGCGCTGGCCACGGGCAGCGGATAGTGGATGCCCCGCAGCCGGCCCCCACATATCGCCAGAGGTGGCAGGCGGCCCCCAGCGCGGCCCAACACGGTGGCGCCCATGCGGCGTAGCGGCTCGGCCACGCGACCCATCGGCCGTCGGCGCAGAGCTTCGTTGCCTGTCAGCAGGCTGGTGAACGGCTGGCCGGCCAGGATACCGGCTAACAGCCGCATAGTGGTCCCCGAACCTCCGCAGTTGAGCACATCTTCCGGCTCGCGCAGCCCGTTCATGCCGACCCCCTGCACGAGCAGGTCAACGGCCAGGCTGGCTGGCCGGCCATCGCCCGGGGCCCTGTCCTGCATTTCGACCTGCACCCCGAGCGCGGTCATACAACGCAAGGTGGCCTGGCAATCTTCTGCGGGCAGCCAGCCCCGGATCAAGGTCTGGCCTTCGGCCAGGGCACCTAACAGCAGCGCGCGGTGGCTGATGGATTTATCTCCCGGCACGCTGACTTCGCCCCGGAGCTGGCCAGAGGGACGGACAATCAGTTGGCTCATGTGGTTTCCTTTCTGCTATAGCTTCAGCGCGGCGCGGCGTTGGCGGGCTGCCGCGAGCAGCGCGCGCAGACGGTTCTCATCCTCCTCGGCCAGAGCCGCACGCAGGTCGGCCACCTGGTCCGTGAATAGTTGGAGCCAGTCCAGGATGGCGGCCCGGTTGGTCAACAAGATGTCGAGCATCATGTCCACGTCGCTGGCGGCCACGCGTGTGGTGTCGCGAAAGCCGGATGAGGCCAGGGCCCAGGGCAGCTCTTCTCCCTGGGCAGCCACGGCGTTGACCAGCGCCACGGCCGCCGCGTAGGGCAGGTGGCTGATGGCTGCCACCGCACGGTCATGGTCGGCGGGGTCCAGCACCAGGGGGCGGGCTCCGGTGGCTCTGGCCAGGGTGAGGGCACGGTCCAGGGCGGCTGGCGAGGTGCGCGGCAGGGGGCAGATGACGAAGGGCCGGCCCTGAAAGAGGGTCGCTTCGGCCGCGGCGAAGCCGGCTACCTCTTTGCCGCACATGGGATGCCCGCCTACCGGCTCCAGCCGTTCGGGCAAAGCTGCCATGGCCGCGCAGATCTCGACCTTGCTGCTGCCCAGGTCCATCACCAGGGCACCGGCCCTGGCGTGCTGGCCCACTTCGGGCAACAGGCGCAGGGTAGTACGCACCGGGGTGGCCAGGATCACCACTTCTGCTTCTGCTACCCCCTCGGCCAGATCATGGGTCCAGGCATCAATGGCCCCGGCCGCCTGGGCCGCAGCCAGCGTGGCGGGGTTGCGTCCCACGGCCACAATGTGGGCTGGCAGCGCGTGCCGCTGGGATGCGGGTCCTGCCCGAGCTGCCTGCCGTAAGGCGAGCGCGAACGACCCCCCCATCAGGCCCAGGCCCACCACACACATGGCAAAACCATCATCCATTGGCCGTCAACCTGCAAGGCAGGGCCCGGTTTCAGATGGTCCGGTCCAGGGCTGGCACGAGTCGCCGCAGGTCTTCCATCAGCTCCTTGAAGCGTTCTGGCTTCAGGGACTGGACACCGTCTGACAGGGCCTGCTCTGGGTGAGGGTGGACTTCGATGATCAGGCCGTCGGCGCCGGCCGCCAGGCATGCCTTGGCAGTGGGGGCTACCAGCTCCCATTTGCCTGTGCCATGGCTGGGGTCGGCGAAGACCGGCAGATGTGTCCACTGTTTGAGCAGCGGGATGGCGTTGATGTCCAGCGTATTGCGGGTGGCGGTCTCAAAGGTGCGTATGCCACGTTCGCAGACTATCACCTGCTGGTTGCCGCCGCTCAACACATACTCAGCCGACATCAGCCATTCCTGGACGGTGTTCATCATGCCCCGTTTCAGGAAGACCGGGGTGCGGGTTTTGCCTACGGCATGGAGCAGGGCGTAGTTCTGCATGTTGCGCGCGCCGATTTGAAAGATGTCGGTATACTTGCCGACTATCGGCACGGCCTCGGGCGACATGACCTCAGTGATGATGGGCAAACCGGTGGCCTCACGCGCCTCGGCCAGCAACTCCAGGCCGTCTTCTCCCAGGCCCTGGAAAGAGTAGGGCGAAGTGCGCGGCTTGTATGCCCCCCCGCGCAGGATACTGGCCCCCGCTTCCTTCACGGCATAGGCGGTTTCCAGAAGCTGGCTGCGGCTCTCGACTGCGCACGGGCCGGCGATCACCACAATCTGCTTGCCACCGATGGTCACGCCCCGCACGCGCACGATGGTGTTTTCGGGGTGGAAATCGCGGCTGGCCAGCTTGAAGGGTTGCAGGATGCGCACGACCTTTTCCACCCCTGGCAGCAATTCGAACTGGTGGTTCTCCAGGGGCCGATCATCCCCCACTACGCCGATGATGGTGCGCTCGGTGCCGTGAGACAGGTGAGCGCGGTAGCCCCTGGCCTCTACCTGGCTCACCACTGCGCTGATCTCCTCAAGAGTGGCCTGATGTTTCATCACGATAATCACGTTCCCTCCTTGTCCATGGCTACCTTACTGCCCGGCCGTTGACCTCAGGCGCGGCCGGATAGCTTCCCAATAGCTTGACGAACGCCGTGCGGGCCAGCAGGCCGATCAGGGCCCGGTGCACGGCAGCATCTTGCCAGTGGCCTTGCAGGTCCACGTAGAAGACATAGTGCCAGGGGCGGTTTCGCCGCGGCCGGCTCTCGATCTTGGTCAGATTGATGCCACGGCTGGCGAACTCGCCCAGGGCGTTGTAGAGCGCGCCCGGCACGTGGAGGGTGGCGAAGACGATAGAGGTCTTGTTGTTGGCGCCAGGGGGCGGCTCTTCGCGGCCTAAGAGGAAGAAGCGGGTGGTGTTCTCAGGGGAGTCCTCGATCCCTGCCTCGAGGACTTCCAGCCCGTAGATCTGGCCGGCCAGGGCACTGGCGATAGCTGCGGTGCCCGGCTCCCTGGTGGCAGCCAGTTCGCGGGCGGCGCCGGCAGTGTCGTAGGCAGGCACGCCCTCCCAGCCCCGGTTCTTCAGATACCGCTCGCATTGGGCCAGAGCCTGGGGATGAGAACGCACCCGCCGGATGTCGGCCAGGGTAGTGCCGGGCGGGGCCAGCAGACAGTGGCGAACCCGCAGCTTTACCTCCCCCACCACGCGCAGGTCACGGTCGAGGAGGAGGTCATAAGCCTGGGTGATGGAGCCCGCCTGCGAGTTCTCGACCGGGAGCAGTCCGGTGGTAGCCCGGCCCTCTTCCACGGCGGCGAAGATCTCCTCGAAGCTGTGGCAGGGCAGGGTGCCCACCTGGGGCCCAAAGTGCTGGTAGATCGCCTCCTGGGAGTAGGCGCCTGGCTCGCCCTGATAGGCCACCACTGTGGTTGGCGAGGGGCTCACAGTGGGCCTGGCCTCGGCCCGTGCCGGCTCGGGCCCCAGGTTGCCCATCGCCGCTCCTTGTGGGGCCAGTTCCGCCACATCCACCCGCAGGTCTGGCCGGAGCTGGACGGCATCGCGCAGGTAAATATGGCGGATCGCATAGGGGGGCAGGTCGGTGTTCCAGTGGATGAGGACCCGGATGCAGCGGGGCAGCCCGCCAGGGGCGTTAACCTCGACCGTGTCCAGAAGGGGGACATGATTCCAGCCCAGCCGGCGCGCGGCTTCGGCAGGAAAGGCAGCATCCAGGTCGGGCGTGACGGTAAAGATAACGCTGGCAATATCGGCCGGCTCCAGGTTGTTGGCGGTGCTGAGCGCGCGCAGCAGTTCTTCCGTTGCGCTGATGATCTCGGCTGGGCTGTTTTCACGCGCGGTGATGGCTCCGCGAATGCCTCGGCAGGTCATGATCGTGCCTCCTGGTCAGATGAAATAAAAAACCGAGCGTGGAACCGATGCTCCACGCTCGGTCTGGTAAATCTATGCTGGATTGGGGTTTCAGCGGTTCAAGGGCACCTCACTCTCCAGCCGGCGCGGGGCATCTCTCCGCGGGCTCGGAAAGTAAAAGTAATAGTAGGTGCCGAAAAAGATCTGATGCATATTAGCTGTCAGATGAACCGCTGCTATTCCCTGTCGGACGGGCCAGATGATAGCATGAGTTGGCCCGGTTGTCAAACTGTGCTTTGGGGGGCGGGGGTGGTCCCAGATTTATCGGCCAGAGGGTGTGCCAACAGGCCGGGGCGACCACCGGGGTCGCCCCGTAGGGCAGACACAAGCCTTGCCCCTACAGTAATGGCCGGACTCTGGCGAATTTAGAGGAGACACCCATATCTTGGACTTGGCAACCTGAGAGGCACAAGAAGTGGGCTTCGTAGTAGCGACTTCCGTCGCTCAGAGCGCTGGTTCATTCTCGTGTGCGCTATTGGAAACTCG
>DAOTZS010000185.1:0-4476 GCA_034434335.1 Anaerolineae bacterium | reverse complement strand
GATCAGGCGCTCAAGGTCGGCGCGGCTCATGATCAAGAGCTGGCAGTCCTCCAGGGCCTCGGCAAAGGCGTTGTGCATCTGCTGGCCGAGGAGGGCCATCTCGCCAAAAATGGCCCCTGGCCCCAGGGTGGCGACGATGAGCTTTTTGCCCTCGGGCGAGATCCGATAGAGCTGTACCCGTCCTTGCTTGATTAGAAAGAGCACCTCGCTGACATCGTCGGGGTGATAGAAGACCCGCCCACGCGGCACGCTGGTGATAGTGGTTATCCGTTCCAGGTCTGCCAGCTCGCGTTCGGGGAGATCGCGAAACAGGGTTACTTCGGAAAGATAGTGGATCTTGTCTACCATGCTCTCAAACAGCCCCTGCGTGCTTTGCGTCTCGGCGGCCAAGACCTCTTCTTGCGGCGGACTCAAGGTGCACACATTATATGGCCAAGGCGGATAAATGACAAAGTCGTCTGGTCATTTTGCCCCAGAGCGGGCTACCATGAATGCGCATTCTATGCATCACCCCATCCTTCGCCGGCTGGACGCCTTGTTGCTGGTTGTTCTGACGCTGGCGCGGCTTCGCATTGACACCCTGGCCGAGGCGGCCGTGTTACCCTTCCGCCAGAACGACGTGGCACGGCACCCCTGGCTGGGCCGGCTGCTCTCCCCCCGGGCGATGGAGCTGCTGGCGCAGCAGCAACTGGTGGACCCTATCGGCCTGCTCCTCATCGTCGCTGCGCTGGCCTGCCTCTTGGGCTATCTGCTGGTAGAGGAGTGGATACATGCTGATCAGACTCGCTACCGGCTGAAGCTGGCATTGATCTGGGCGATTGTGGTGCTGACGGTGTTCGCCTCAGCCGGGAAGTTGATTCTCCTGCGCCGGGGCAGCGGGCCGGCCAGTTATGCGCACGACGGCGGGGTGATCCAGACGGAAGCAGCGGTGGCCTTTCTGCTGCAGGGACGCAATCCCTACGTTGAGGATTACCTGGATACGCCCATGGCCGAATGGGGCATCAGTGAGTTCCGCACGGCTCTCTACCACTTCCCCTATCTGCCCTGGACCTTTCTGTTCTCTGCACCTTTCCAGTGGCTGGCCAACCATACGGGGGGGTGGTACGATCAGCGGCTCGTCTACCTCTTGCTGTTTGCGCTGACCTTGCTGTTGCTGCCGACGCTGGCGCAGGGGCATCAGGCGAAGCTGCTGCTGGTGGCACTGATCGGCCTCAACCCCATCATGGGTTCGGATCTTATTTATGGCCAGAATGATAGTTTTGTGCTGGCGTGGATAGTGTTGGCATTATGGTTGTGGGTGCAGGGACAGCGTCGGGGGGCCGGGCGGGGGTGGACCTGGGGCTCGGCCGCGGCTTTTGGGCTGGCCTGTGCAAGCAAGCCGACGGCTTGGTTTCTGGCCCCCTTCTACCTGCTGCTCCTGGCCGGCCAGGAAGCCAGTGAGCTGTGGCGGCGGCCAGGGGCCTGGCTCCGGCGGGCAGCCAGGATGGGGTGGCCGGCCCTGGCAGCCGCGGGGTTGCTGATCGGGCCATTCCTGCTGTGGGACCCGGCTGCCATGTTCGATGATGTCTGGCGTTGGGCCAGCGGGACCTCAACAACTGCTTACCAGATATGGGGGTGGGGCGCGTCTAATCTGGTGCTGGCCCTGGGTTGGGCAGACAGCCGCTTTGCCTATTGGCCCTTCTGGGTGCCTCAAGTGGTGGTGGGGGTTCCGCTGTTGGTGGCTCTACTGCGCCGACAGGCGCACGAGAACACTGTCGGCCAGGCGCTCTGGGGTTATGGGGTGTTCCTGCTGATCTTCCTCTTCTTCTCTCGCTTCCTCAACGAGAACTACCTGGGTTACGTCCTGGCCCTGCTTGTGCTGGGAACATTGGTGGACAGAGATAGCCAGACCGCTCAGGTCTCCCCCTGAAGTGTCCCTTCTGGCGGCAAATTAAACGTGGCGAGAGCCGCGCGCGCGGCTGGGATTTGCCCGCGCAGGGCTGTAATGTAATTGCGCAGCAGCAGGTCCGAGCGCAACATCCACTCGGCTGTTGCTTCACCCAGCGAGATGGCCAGGCCCTGGAAGAGCGCATGAAGTACGGCGGCGATGGCAGTCCATGAAGGCATAATACCGGAGCTTGTGGCTGGGGCATGGATAACATACTCGGCCACGCCAGCCACCGGGTTGTCCAATGAACCGACAATGCCGATAGTATACGCGCCTTCAGCGCGCGCGACTTTGAGGATGGCCGTGACACTGGGGTTGACAATGGTGGCCGCCAGGCCTATGAAGGCATCGGAGGGCCGGATTCCGGCCGCAATTCCCACCTGGGTGCTCAGCTCACTGGGTATACTGTGCCCGTTGCGGCCGATCATGAGCAAGCGAGTGACAAAGGACTCGGCCAGTTGAAAAGCGGTCCCCTCTCCAGCCACCAGGATCCTCTCAGCCTTCTGCAGGATCTCGATCACCGTCCGGACGATGCCCATGTCCACATGCGAGAGCACGTACTCCAGGTTGTTGCGGTCCTGGATCAGCGTGCGCTGAAATATAGCTTCGGGTGAGCTCTCCTCGGGAAAGGGGAGGTAGGTCTTCTTCAGGTCGCGCTTGACGTCTGCTTTGATGTCCTCAAGCAGGTCTGGGAAACCTCTGTAGCCGAGCCGTTGAGCAAAGCGCACTACCAGCGCCGTATCTACATTGGCAGCCTGAGCGACCTCGGTAGCGGTCATGAACGCTGCATCCTGGTAGTGGTTTAGCACAAAATCGGCCACCCGCCGATAGGCAGGCGACAGTTCTTCGTAGATGCGGCGGATATGTTCTTTGTACACCATCCCTCCTTGTGGCCCGGATGGGCCACCTGTGGCCCGTATGGGCCACCTGTAGCCTGCACCTGCCGCAGCAGGGGCGGGTTGTCGAACGGGTCTTATGCAACAAAGGGCTGTGGCAGGGATGTTTCCTTACCACAGCCCACACAGGTCATGCGTTGTCTGCCCTATCGCCAGCCTGATTCATCGAACGGCCCCTTAGCCACCTGGGGACCCTTATGGGTCCCCAGGTGGTCGCGGTGATCATACCAATTCCTGCAAGGCGCGGTTGACTGCTGCGGCGCGCTTGGCGGCAGCCTCAGGGTCAACACCGGCCAGAGCCTGGGCAATGGCTGTCCAGAAGCTATAGAGAGCAGTCAGGCTGGGCAAAGGCGCGCTGGATTCGCCAGGAGCGTACAAGAGGTACTCTGCAGCCCTTGCCGCCTCGCTGTTCAGGAACGGTGTGCAGGCCAGGGTAACCGCGCCCTCGTTGCGAGCAAACCGCAATAGCCGGGCTACACCCGACGGCCCCTCCACAGGGGTCATGCCGATCACCACCTCTTTGCGGGCCAGGTGAGCCGTAGCAGCAGCACGCTCGTAAACGTCGCCGCTGGCGTACACCGCCGGTAGCCCTGCCTGGTATAGCATCTTGGCCAGCGATTCGGCCAATGGTGCCGCGTATGATTCGCCAGTTACGATGATCCGTGGTGCCGCGCGCAGAATGTCCAGAATCCTCTCGAGGGTATCTGGGGTATTGTGAGCCAGCGCCTTGTCGAGATTATTCCGGTCCTCCAACACTAGCTTCTGAACCCTGGACTGCAAAGTTTCCTCCTCTGGCGGCGTAGCATAGCTCTGCTCAAGTTCAATTTTCACCTGCTTTTGGATATCGTCGATCAGCTCTGGGTAGCCAGGATATCCCAGGCGTTGAGCAAAGCGGACTACTGTAGTGGTATCCACGTCCACTGCGTCGGCGAGCGCGGCTGCCGTCATGAAGGCAGCCGTCCGATATTCGTTGAGGATAAAGTCGGCTACACGCCGATAACTACGGGACAGGTGATCGTAATGCTTACGGATGTTCTCTCGAAACATGTAGCACCTCTCATGGGATCTGGAATGCCGGCCTGGTTTACGGTCGGCCGGTGTGACCACTTACGCATAAGATGGGCAGGCCTGGGATACACTTCTTGGCTCAGTTATCCACCTTGCCTGGTAGGCTCGTTTAAATCTCCTTTGAATGGGAAATTCTACCATTCTTTCTTTCTGGGGTAACATAGCAATTCTTCGGTAGACCATCTTTGCTCTGTCAGCTAACGTCGTGTAGTTCATGACGGGTTTTATCCTACAACGTTTCTTACGTTTTGTCAACCCTTTTTTATGAGAATTTCACGGCCTCTATCATACCTTCGTAGTAAGGGAGGTTCAAAATCGGTTAACACTTTCTGCCCCTCACCCCCCTTGTCTCCTCTCTCCCTCTCGGGGCGTGGCCCTTGGCCTGCGGCCAGGGGAGAGGGGGGATTGAAGAGGGGGGTTTTGTGGTGGCGGCCTTCGGCCGCCACCACAAAACCCCCTTTTTGCCACTCCCTCCCCTCTCCCGCCGCCGAAGGCGAACGGGAGAGGGGAGGGAGCAGAGGGTGGGGTGAGGGCCCTGGGAGGCAATTCTAATGACCGCAAAAAGTGTAAACCAATTTTCCCGGC
>DAOTZS010000184.1:0-3836 GCA_034434335.1 Anaerolineae bacterium | reverse complement strand
TTTTGCCACTCCCTCCCCTCTCCCGCCGCCGAAGGCGAACGGGAGAGGGGAGGGAGCAGAGGGTGGGGTGAGGGCCCTGGGAGGCAATTCTAATGACCGCAAAAAGTGTAAACCAATTTTCCCGGCAAACTTAACCATCCCTGGAATGGGCCCCATATTACTACAGAGTAGGCCAGGCGTAAAGAACAGGGCTTACGACGCGTGCCCCTCGGCCCTCCCATGCTGCCACTCACAGGGATAGGTTTCCAGGCGCTGTCCGCTCCTGGGCCACAGGGGCTTTCCTCGAACCTTGAAAGCTCACGAACCCGCATTGACAAAGCCCACGCACTCAGTTATAATAGCCCGCAGTTAGTTACCTGGAAATGTGCGCGGGCCCGAGTGATGGCCTTGCGCTGCGCGTGCGAGCCTCTTCTCTGATAAAATGTCAGGCTCGCTCGTATCCTGCCCATTTGGCTAACCTTGCGCCCGGAAAAGTTCAGCCGGCAGATGCGACCGGCATTCTGCTGGAGGGAACTCCCGGTTAAGGAAGTGTCATCAGAGGCCCGGCTGCTTCCGCCAAGCGCGCATCAGGTAAGACAGCCGGGCTGTTTTCATCCAGAGCATCAGCCCTGATATATTCTATCGTTCGGAGGTTCCTTTCTCTATGACTACCAGCATGCCGCCCACCAGACCCCCCGCGGAAGTTCACCCTATGCAGGCATTGCTCGAACAAGAGGGGTATGACATGCCCCAGCGCGGGGACATTCGCGAAGGCACTGTGCTCTCAGTGACCCCCCAGGAGGTGATCATTGACCTGGGCGCCAAACGAGAAGGCATTGTGCCTGCCAATGATCTTAGTCGCCTCGACGAGAGCACACGCGCGGAGATCCGCGAGGGCGCAACCTTGCCGGTTTACATCCTGCAGACGTCAGATCGGGAAGGGAACCTGATCGTCTCCATCTCGCGTGCTATCCAGGAGAAGGACTGGCTGGTGGCTCAGCAGATGATGGAGAACAACGAGATCCTGGAGGCCGAGGTCAGCGGCTACAACAGCGGTGGGTTAGAGGTGACTTTCGGCAAGCTGCGCGGTTTTGTGCCGGCCTCCCATATTTCCACCCTGCCGCGCGGCATCTCCAGCGAAGACCGCAAGGCCCAGCTCGCCACCTTCCTGCATCAGAAGATCCCCCTCAAGGTCATTGAGGTGGACCGCCGACGCCGACGGCTGATCTTCTCTGAGCGGGCGGCCCATCGGCGCTGGCAACGCGAGCAGCGCCGGCGCCTGCTCGAGCAGTTGCAGGTCGGCGAAGTGCGCCAGGGAGTGGTGCGCAGCCTGGCCAACTTCGGCGTTTTCGTAGACCTGGGCGGGGTTGATGGCCTGGTCCACATCTCAGAACTGGCCTGGTTCCCTATCAACCATCCGAGCGACGTGGTAAAAGTGGGCGATCGCATTAACGTCAAGGTGCTGCGGGTGGATAAACAGCGTGAGAGGATCGCCCTGAGCCTGAAACGGGTCCAGCCCGATCCATGGAGCCGCGTCGAGGAGGACTACAAGGTTGGCGAGCTGGTGGAGGCGGTCGTCACGCGGGTCACCGATTTCGGTGCTTTCGTTCGCCTGCGCACCGGCGTCGAGGGCCTGCTCCACGTCTCGGAAATGGCAGACATCCGCCCCGACCATCCGCAGAGCCTCGTCTCACCGGGAGACCTGCTGCTACTGCGGGTGCTGCGCATCGAGCCAGACCGCCGCCGGATTGGCCTCAGCCTGCGACAGGTATCAGAAACCGAATGGGCGGAGTGGGCAGCCAGCTACCGGGCCCGGCATGCCCAGGCTGTCGCCGAGGAAGAGGCCGCAGAGGCCAAAGGTGAGCTGAAAGCCCCGGCTGAACCTGCGCCGGCCGCTGCGGAGGACGAAACACCCGCCCTGGAGGCGACAGCCGCATTTGCCGCTGCGGAAAGCGATATGCGTGCCGTGGAGGTGGCTACCCACAGCGCGGAGCCTGCCCAAGGGACCGAAACGCGCACCGGACCAGCCAGCACCCCTGATGTAGCCGCACCGGAGAGGGTAGCGCAAGAGCTCTCCCAGTAAGATCGTGCCCTTGCTCTACCTGTAAATGACATTGCTATGCCATCCA
Organism: Anaerolineae bacterium; assembly: GCA_034434335.1. Lineage (GTDB taxonomy): Bacteria > Chloroflexota > Anaerolineae > CG2-30-64-16 > CG2-30-64-16 > DAOTZS01. The sequence continues at coordinate 1,728 of DAOTZS010000184.1, read as the reverse complement.
GAGGCCCTGAGAAAGGGCCTCTGGACCCTCGTTCGTTAGCTGGCCATCCATTAGCTCCACAGTATGGCGCCGGTCACATCCCGGCCGATGGTGGAACCAGGCATGACGACTCAGAATGACCTGATTGCTCAAGCTCGCGCTCGACTTCTGGCCGAACGCGAAGAAGTGCTCCGAGACGTAGCCACCCTGCGTGATCGCCTGGAAGCGAAGGGTGACTATGGGCTGGGCGAGGGTGACCCCATGATCTACCAGTGGGAACTCAACCTCGCCCTGCTTGAACGCGCCGAGCAACGGCTGGCTGAGATCGAGGACGCCTTGCAACAACTGGAAATGGGCGCCTACGGCGTGTGCGAGAGATGCGGCAACCCCATCGAGCCAGAGAGGCTGGCCCTGCTACCCCACACAACCCTATGCAGCCAATGTGCCCAACGCCAGCGCTGAGCCAGCATCAGCACCAAGACCTGCAAACGCCCGGCCCAGGCCGGGCGTTTGCCTAATGGCCCTTTCCAGAGGCCATGCAAGGAACAAGAGTGACTATTCAGGCGGTGACTGGAAGTCACCCTTTAGGGGCCTGCGGCCAGAGAGGTCGGCCTTCGCCGACCTCTCTGGTGATGCCGCACATGAAAGGTGTCGGCGTAGGCCGACACCTGGCACGAAGTGCCCAGGGAGGGCGATTTCAATCGGCCTGAATAGTTACGTAGGATTGACCATCTACCATGTCCAGGCTTGACTCTGACCCCCTGGTGGTGATCCTGACCCACGAGCATACTGATTTCGATGCGCTGGCCAGTATGCTGGCTGCCGCGCGGCTCTATCCTAAGGCGGTGCCCGTCCTGCCACGCCAGATGAACCGCAACCTGGAAGCTTTCCTGGCCATCTATCGCGATACCTTGCCTTTCATCCACCTGGAAGACCTCCCCCGGCAACGCATAGACCGCGTTATCCTGGTGGACACCCAGGCTGTACAGCCGGTGCGCGGCATGCATGCCAGGACAGCCGGCCATATTATTGACCACCACCCCAGGATGCGGGAACTGCCTCCAGGCTGGACCTTCTGGGGAGAAGAGGTGGGTGCCACGACTACCCTGTTGGTGGAAAAGCTGGCCGAACAAACCATCTCGCTCAGCCCCACCGAGGCCACGCTCCTGATGTTGGGTATCTACGAAGACACCGGTGCGCTGAGCTACGAGACGACCACCCCGCGCGACCTGCGCAGTGCCGCCTGGCTGCTGGAGCGCGGGGCCAACCTGATGCTGGTCAACAAGTTCCTCCACCACCCCCTGACCGACGAACAGCGCGCCCTTTACCAGCAACTGGCCGATAACAGCCACCCCTACCAGTTCCATGGCCACTCGGTGATCATTGCCACCGCCAGCGTGCCCGAGCCCGTGGAAGAAATCTCGACCCTGGCTCATAAGTTACGCGATCTGTACGAACCAGATGCGCTGTTCATGCTGGTGGACATGGGTGACCACATCCAAATGGTGGCCCGCAGCACCAGCGATGCCATCCATGCGGGTAAGATCGCCACCGCCCTCGGAGGTGGCGGCCACAGCCGCGCCGCAGCAGCCCAGATCCGCGATGGCACGCTGCACAGCGTCTACGAAACCCTCGTTTACCTGCTGCAGAGCCATGTGCAGCCCACAGTGACCGTGGGCCAGATCATGTCCTACGGCGTGCCACAGACCCTGGCACCAGATGATACCATCGCGGAGGCCGCTGAGCGCA
>DAOTZS010000183.1:0-17037 GCA_034434335.1 Anaerolineae bacterium | reverse complement strand
GTCATGGTTTCCGAGTAACGGAGGTACTGGAGGGATGGTCCAATTGGCCGGGAAAATCGGTTCGCACTTTTTGCGGTCGTTAGAATTGCCGCCCAGGGCCCTCACCCCTCCCTCTCCCCTGGCCGCAGGCCGAGGGCCACGCCCCGAGGGGGTGAGGGGCAATGAATGCCCGGCGAGGCAGAAAGTGTCAACCGGTTTCTGAACCATCCCAATCTCCACACCCAATCTCACAATGCAAATTGTAACACCAACGAGTACCTTATGCGCCTTACAATACGCTTACAAAAACTGGCGTTGCTGGCCAGCACATGGGCATGGCGGCGCGAACACAGGCAGACCCCCGGAAGCCCGCCACGGCCAGGGGGACGAGGCCGGGACAGGCTGGAGTAATGAAATGACCCTGTTACCACCCCACCGTTGCCTTGTAACTTTCACGTTATGGGTGTAAGGTTATGGCTGCCCAGCGCTCGCGGGCGCCAGGCTAAATGGCGGGATGGCTCAATTTGGGGAAAGGATGTCTACCCTGAACATCTGGCTGCTGAACCCATACCACACCGGTTCCCATCGCGCCTGGGCTGAAGGCTATGCCGCGCACAGCCAGCACCACATCACCATCCTGAGCATGGCCGGCTATTTCTGGAAGTGGCGCATGCAGGGCGGTGCGCTGGAGCTGGCCGCTCAGGCACGTCGGCTGTTGGCCACCGGCAACCGGCCTGACCTGCTGCTGGCCACCAGCATGGTCAACCTGCCGGCCTTCCTGGCCCTTTGCCGCCGCGAGCTGGCCGGCGTTCCGGTGGCACTCTACATGCACGAGAACCAGCTCACCTACCCGCCACCTCCCGGCAGCAAGCGCGACCTGACCTACGGCATGATCCAGCACCTCTCCATGCTGGCCGCCGACCGCATCTTCTTCAACTCAGCCTACCACATGCGGAGCTGGTTTAGCGAGCTACCGCGCCTGCTCAAACACTTCCCCGATTACACCCACCTGGAGACGGTCGAGGTGACCCGCAGCCGGGCTGTGGTCTTGCCGGTAGGGTGCGATCTGCAAGCTCTCGACCACCTTGGCAGCCGGCAGAAGCCCCGGCCGGCCGATCAGCCGCCACTGATCCTGTGGAACCAGCGTTGGGAATACGATAAGGACCCGGAGACGATGCTGCGCGCCCTCTACGCGCTGGCCGACGCAGGGATACCGTTCCGGGTAGCGCTGGCAGGGGCCAACCCGCGGGTGGCACCGGCTGAGTTCCTGGCCGCCCGCGCGCGGCTGGGGGAACGGCTGATCCACTATGGGTACATCGAGGAACGGTCTGACTACGCGCGGCTGCTCTGGGAAGCTGATGTGGTGTTGAGCACGGCCATTCACGAATTCTTCGGGGTAGGAGTGGTCGAGGCGATCTACTGTGGCTGCCTGCCACTGCTGCCCAACCGGCTCAGCTATCCGGAACTGATCCCGGCCCCCTATCACACCCTCTGCCTGTACGATAACTTCGACGGGCTGGTGGCACATCTGAAAGAGGCTCTGGCCAACCCCAGCCCGCCGGCCGCCTTGCGCCAATGGGTAGCTCAGTTCGACTGGTCGGTGCAGGCCCCCCTCTATGATGCTCTGATGGCCGCGGTGGTGACTGGGCCGGGCCATCCCTCCTGAAGAAAGGTCGGTCCGCAGCCACCACCCCAGCACGACCCTCAGAGCATGCCTGAGGATTCGTTCGTAGTCAGGCACAGAGCGAAGCGGAGTGCCGTCCAGATGCCGCTTTACACTACTTGCGGGCTGCCAGGAGGCATTTTGAGCCATTCAAACGCCACTCCGCCCCGCTTCGTGGCTTACTACGAGCGTTCTTCCGACACGAGCTCAGGAACTGTCCCCCTCGAAGCCCAGCGTCTCCCTCACGATATACAGGGGCCGGCCCTTGACCTCATCGTAGATCCGCCCCAGGTACTCGCCGATGATGCCCAGGGAAATCAACTGCACTCCGCCCAGGAAGAGCACACTAACCAGGGTAGTGGCCTGGCCGTAGAAAGCCTGGCTACCGGACAGGCGCAGGATGATGGTGACGATGATGCCGATAACTGCCAGGCCAGCCGCGATGAAGCCGACATAGGTGGCCAGTTGTAAGGGCAGATACGAAAACGAGGTGATGCCATCCAGCGCGAACTTCAGCATCTTCTTGAGGGGATACTTGGTCTCGCCAGCGTAGCGCTCAGCCCGGACGTACTTCACCCCCGTCTGGCGGAACCCCACCCAGGCCGACAGGCCGCGCATGAAACGATGCCGTTCCCGCATCCCCTTCAGGGCGTCCACCACTTTGCGGTCCATCAGGCGGAAGTCGCCTGTGTCGAGCGGGATCTTGATATCGGTGATGCGATAGATCAGGCGATAGAAGGCCTTGGCCGTGAATTCTTTGAACCAACTCTCCCCGCGGCGCTCAGCGCGCACTGCATAGACTACCTCATACCCCTCTCGCCACCTGGCCAGCAGGTCAAGGATCACTTCGGGCGGGTCCTGAAGGTCGGCGTCTATGATCACCACCGCGTCGCCGCGCGCGTAGTCCATCCCCGCCGTGATCGCCACCTGATGGCCGAAATTGCGCGCGAAGCTGACCACCTTCACGCGGGGATCCGTCGCGTGCAGCTCGCGCATGATATCGAGCGATCGGTCATAGCTGCCATCGTTAACCAAAATCAGCTCCCACGACTCGCCGGCGCCGTCCAGCACATCCCGTACCCGGCGATACAGCTCGTGCAGGATCGGCTCCTCGTTGAAGACCGGCGCCACAACCGAGATGACCGGATGCTCAGTCATTCCTATATCCCCTCCCATAACCACGGCGTTCTAACATCTCCCGGGCACGGCGAGCCGCGTCGCCCACAGTGCCGTGCAGCAGTGCAGCCTGGTCCGACAGGAGATACCCCAACGCCTGATAGGCCTGTTCGTCCCCGGCCTGGCCCAATGCCTGGGCCGCGTAGCCGCGCACCTGCGGATCGGGGTCGGACAAGGTGGCCAGCAGGGTCTGTTGTGCGTCGGGGCTGGGCACGTGGGCCAGGGCAGCCGCCAAGGCCCGGCGTACCAGCAACGGCTGATCTACCTCGGCAAGCGCAGCAGCCAGGAGGCCGGCCGCCCGCACATCGCCCAGACGGCCCAGCGCGATGGCTGCCTCCCGCCGCACGTCAGGGCTATCATCTTCCAGCAGCGAGATCAGCACGGAGATGCAGGCTGGCTGGCGGGCTTCGCCCAGCGCCCTCGCCACTGCCGCCCGCACGCGTGGATCGGGGTCGGCCACCCTCTTGCTCACGGCCAGGGCCGAAGCCTCCCCAGGGATCTTGCCCAGGGCTTCAGCCGCACCGGCCCGGCGCAGCGGCTCAGGATCGGACAGGGCCTCGACCAGCACCGGGAAAACCGCCTCAGCGTCTTGGGCTGCCAGCGCTTCCGCTGCCTGCCAGCGCACAAACTCCTCCGGATCGGCCAGAGCTGCAACCAGGGCATCAACGGCCTCCGGGCTGCACCGCGACTGCCTGGCCAGGGCGGCTGCCGCCTCCCAGCGCAGGCGCGGACAGGGGCTCTGCAACTGAGCCAGGGCTGCCTGTTCGCTGTCGGCCTGACGCATCTGGCGCCAGGGCCACGCGGCAAGCCAGCCGCCAAGCAGGCCGCGCCATCGTTGCCAGATACCTGGCCGGCCATCGCGCTCACGACTGCCACCCTTAGAGCTATCCATCCCTCTCATACCACCGATCCCCAGTCCCAGCTCCGCCCGGCCGCCATCCTCCCACCCTTAGGGCATTAGCATCAAGATGACGGTATGGGGCGACCACAAGGGTCGCCCCAACAAGTCCCTGCCCAGGGGGCGACCACTGTAGGGGCAGGGCTTGTCCCTGCCCTATAGGGCGACCACAAGGGTCGCCCCTACAAGTCCCTGCCCCATAGGGCGACCACCGGTAGGGGCAGGGCTTGTCCCTGCCCCAATAGGCATCAAATTTAAGGGGCGGGCGATTGGAAATCGCACCGGGTAGCCGAAGGCAATGCCTTCGGCTACCCGGGTACGGGCGCGGCAGGGGATGGTGCCCCCACCCGGCCTGCGGCCGCCCTCCCCCATCCTCAGGGTAGGTTCTTCGCCAGAAGGCCCGGTCGTAAACGTCCGGGCTTAAAGAGCGAAGCCCTGCGGGCTAAAAATCCAGCCCCGAAGGCCTCGGTCCCGAGGGGGGCTTTGCCCTCTTAGCCCGGTGATTTATCGCCGGGCAGCCTCCCAACCCTGCAAAAACCTACCCTTATAAGGGGGGCAGAGGGAGGGGTGGGGGCCCTGGCCGGCAATTCTAACGACCGCAAAAGGTGTGAACCGATTTTCCGGGCAAATCGAACCATCCCATTGCCGGCCTACTTGATTACCACCAACGTCTGACACGGCGGTGGGAAGTTGCCCGTGATGTCCACCGTCACCACGCGGATGCTATAAGTGCCTGGTGGCAGCACACTGGCATTGAAAGTGCCAAGCTGCCCTTCCTGCACGGGGTGATCCGCGCCGTCAAAATAGGACCAGACTTCCGGGTTGGAGCCCGGCCCATACTCGAGCTTATAAAACTGAAACCGCTCATGGACAGCCGTGCCCATGATCGGCACCATCCCCGCTACCACAGCGCCGACACCCGGCGAGGTGATCACAGCTCTGGGGTCGGGGCAGCTAGGGGGCCGTATGGCCGGGGTGGGGGTGGCCGGGATCACGGTCGGCTCGGGGCGGCGGGTGGGGCGAGGTCGCGTCGCCGTAGCAGTGGCGGTGGCTTCAGGCAAAGGCAGGGTCGGTGTGGGGCTGGGGGGGCCACTGGCAACCACAGCGGGGGTGAAGGGTTGGGGGGTTTCCTCCACCAGGGGCTTGACAGCTTGAAAGGCCACCGTGCTCAGGAAATACACCAGCCCCATAACCACAATCAGGGCAATCGCCACCGACCAGGCTCCGTAGATACGGTTCAGCGCCAGCTCGCGCTCGAGCGAGAAGACCGCATAGCGCCGCTCCCGACGAGCCTGGATCGCCACCCGCAGATACCAGAGCGCGATCAGCGCACAAGCCCCATAAACCCAGACCGCGTAGTCCTTAATGAACTGCACGATAATCGCCATACCAGTTGATCTCGCTCAGGCCGTGCCCGTCCCCAGAGCAGCCAATACTCCGCGCACCAGGGCCAGAAGCTTGGGCACCATCGCCTCACCGGCTGCCAGGACCTCTGCGTGATTGGGCTCGACCTCCACATCGGGATCCGCCGTGGCCACATTGGTGATGCCGCTCAGGCCCAGGACGCGCAGCCCCATGTGCCGGGCCACCAACACCTCTGGCACCGTGGACATCCCCACCGCATCCGCGCCGATCAGCCGCAGGAAGCGTATCTCGGCCGGCGTCTCAAAAGACGGCCCCGACAGCCCCGCGTACACCCCCTGCCGCAACTCGATCCCCAGCTCCTGGGCTACTTTGAGCGCCAGCCGACGCAACTCAGGGTCATAAGCTTTGGTCATGGAAGGAAAGCGAGGGCCAAGGGAGTCGTCATTGGGCCCCCACAGTGGGTTGCCTCCAGTCATAGCCATCAGCCCCAGGTGGTCGGTGATCAGCATCAGGTCCCCGGGCCGAAACGAAGGATTAATCCCCCCCGCCGCATTGGTAACGATAAGGGTGTGCACCCCCAGTTCGTGCATCACGCGCACGGGCAGAGTGATCCGCTGGAGGGGTACCCCTTCGTAGGCGTGAACCCGACCCTGCAAGATCATTACCTCTTGCCCGGCCAGCTCCCCAATCACCACCTGGCCCACATGGCCCGCTACAGCGGGACAGGGAAAGTGGGGAATGTCGTGGTAGGAAATGCGCGTGGCGTCGTGTACTTCCTCTGCCAGGCTGTTGAGCCCAGAGCCCAGGATCAGGCCGATCTTGGGGCTGCGGCTGGTGTAGCGCCGGATGGCAGCCGCTGCCTGCCGATAGTGGTCGCGGGTAAAGAATTCGTGGATGTGCATACTGCCTCTACCTGGCCCTTGGGTGAGCCTGCTCGTACACCGCGCGCAGCCTCTCGGTAGAGATGTGGGTATATACCTGGGTGGTTGAGATACTGGTATGCCCCAGCAACTGTTGGACCTCACGCAGGCCAGCCCCGCCGTTCAGCATGTGGGTGGCAAAAGAATGGCGCAGGGTATGGGGTTTCACCCTGTCAGCCAGGCCAACCTCGCGGGCATAGTTCTTGATGATCAGCCACAGACCCTGCCTGGTCAGGCGTTTGCCGCGCGGGTTGAGGAACAGGGTGCGCTCATCCGGGTTGTTGCCCAACAACTTCTGCCGGCCACCTTCCAGATAGTTGCGGATGGCCTGCACCGCGCCCGGGTAGATGGGGATCACCCGTTCTTTGTCGCCTTTGCCCACACACCGTACCAGCCCTTCCTCCAGGTCGAGGTCGTCGAGGGTGAGCCTGGCGACTTCGCTGACCCGCATGCCGGTGGCATACAACAGCTCCAGCAGCGCGATGTCTCGCAGGCTCTTGGGTGTAACCTGGCCCTGAGCAGGAGCGGAGAGCAGCCGCGCCACCTCCTCTATGGTCAGGGTTTGAGGAAGCTGGCGTTTGACCCGCGGTGAGCCCAGTTCCCTGGCGGGATCATCTTCGATGACCCCGCTGCGCAGGAGGAAGTGGCAGAAGGACTTCATGGCTGCGACCTTGCGCGCCACAGTAGAGGAGGCGTATTCCCTGCTCTTGAGCTCGAGGATGTAGCTGGTCAGGTGATCGGGTGTAAGGGCTGGCCAGACGGTATCACCCTCTGCTGCCTCAGGCTCGACCCCCAGCCTGCCACAGACAAACTCATAGAACTGGGTCAGATCGTTGCGGTAAGCAGCAATGGTATTCTCACTACACCCTTTCTGCGTAACCAGATAATCGAGGAACTCTTGAATGTTCGCTTGCATACTCCCCCCTTGCACCCGGCAGGCTATGTGCGGACACATCTGGAATGGATGAGCTGCGCCGGCGGCCTTCTCGGTGAACGCGTTGCGACAAAGGGGCCGCAGCTCCAGGCTGGCATTCTAACACAGCTTTGCATAAGGGCAAAAGACGCCCATAGCAGGCGTGCCAGGCACTCCAGAGAGTGCCCGGCACGCCCATCTTCTAGGCCCTGCCCATGCGCCGCAAAGCCTCCAGGCAACGTGCAACGACCTCGAGAGGCGGCACGGGATAGCTTTCCTGTTCCACGATATACCACTCGGTGCGACCTGGCACCTCACAGACCGCCCACACCTCCTGCCACGGCACATCCCCTTCGCCCAGGGCCACCACCGGATTGCTGGCCGAATACTCCTTCAGATGCACCGTCGCCGCGCGGTCGGCGTAGCGGCGCAAGAACACCAGGGGGTCGGCGCCGCCATGCATGGCATTTCCGATGTCCAATTGCATGATGACCTCGGGAGCGGCCCGGCTGAAGAAGATGTCAAAGGGCAAGGTGCCATCTGGGAAGGGCTTGAACTCGATGTCGTGGTTGTGGTAGCCCACCCGCAGGCCGTAGGGCCGCAGACGCTGCGCGATCTCGTTGAACAGATCGGCGGTGGCCTTCCAGGCATCGGGCGAACTGCGCCGCTCCTCCGGCAGCCAGGGCACCACCAGGTAGGGGTTGCCGAGGGTCAGGTTGAACTCGGCGGTCTGGGGCAGGGCATCGCCCAGCAAGGTGTCCAGGGGGATGTGCGTGCCGCAGCACTTCAGCCCGAGGTCGTCCAGCATGCGTCGCAACTCCTGGGCAGTGCGGCCATGGTAGCCGGCGAACTCGACGCCGACGTAGCCCATCTTTGCCACCGCCGCCAGGGTGCCAGGCAGGTCACGCGCACAATCCTCGCGAACGGAATAGAGTTGAAGCCCAACAGGAATAGCCATCGGTTCATCTCCTCTCATGCTGATGATTGTACCCCTCTATACTCTGGGGTGGCCCGCTCGATCTCCTCGGCCGTCACTTCCCGATGCAAGTGAGCTGACAGATACACCCCTTCGGTGATCAGCGCCGTCTTCAGCGCCAGGCCGGCCGTGTCGAGAAGCGGCACCCGCCCCAACTGTGCCCATACCCAGTGGCGCTGCGAATGGTCGTAGGCGGCTTCGAGGGGATTGCACTGATGCCAGCGCCAGTCCGCGGTCTTGAGGTCAAAAGAAGCATCCATCTCCATGTCCGACAGGGTGGTGAAGAAGCCCAACGGCTCCACCCGCAAACCAGCCTTCGAGCCGAAGACCCGATCCCCCTCTGACTGGTCGGCGTGGATGGCCCAGGCCTCCTCGATGAAATAGGTGATGCCACCCCCCAGACGCACCAGCCCCATCCCCAGTTCCTCGACGTTATAGCCGCTGCTGGCCCGGCGGTCGGGATACATGTTCTCCAACATCTGGTAGATGCTGCCCGAAACGGTCTCCACCGGGGGATTGCCCAGCAGCCAGAGCATGCGCGCGATGTGGTACACGGCCATGTCCAGCATCGCGCCGCCACCAGCTGCCTGGAACTGGACGAACTGGGCCGTACCGTAGCCGTCCACAAAAGGCCGGCCCCGCCGCCGGTAGTGGCTGGACTTGGCGTAATAGATCTGCCCCAGGTGACCATCGTCAATCAGGCGCTTGGCAGCCCGTGCTTCAGGGGTGTAGAGGGTGTTCAGTTGGATGTGCAACATCCGGCCCGTCCGCCGGGCGGTCTCGTACATGGCCCGGGCCTCGCTGTAGGCCCATGACATCGGTTTCTCGCAGTAGACATTCTTGCCGGCTTCCAGCGCGGCGATGGTGACCGGCGCATGGAGGCGGTTATGCAGGCAGACATCCACCGCCTGGATATCATCGCGAGCCAGCAACTCCCGATAGTCGGTATAGAAGGCACCGATGCCGTTGGCCTGGGCCACCCGAGCGGCCTCATCGGCCCGGATGTCGGCTACCGCGACGACCTCGGCTTCCGGCACCTCCTTATAACGTTCGATGTGGACCTTGCCGATCTGGCCAACCCCAATGATGCCGATGCGTACTTTGTCGGTCATAGATTATCCTCCTTGCACAGCGAGAGAGTTAGTTCACGGTCTACACCGCGTGAAGCCCCTGGGCACTGAGCCCGACGGGCGACAGGACATAGGCTGGGTTAGTAGATGGAAGGCAGGCAATCTCCGGGCTATGTTGCACGGCCCGGGATGCAGGTGCAAGGGTACCTCAGAAGCGCCGTTTCTCCAAACATGCGGGGGTGCTATGGGAGATGCGTCGTAACTATTCAGCGGTGACTGGAAGGGCCTGCGGCCAGAGGTCGGCCTGCGCCGACCTCTCTCACGATGCTTACATGAAGGGTGTCGGCGTAGGCCGACACCCGGCACGAAGAGCCCAGGAGGGGCGATTTCAACCGGCCTGAATAGTTACGATACGTCTTCACCCACCCCTCATCTCATTGCCCTCTCATCCTTTGCCTGCCAGATGAGATGGGCTATAATGAGGCACCCATCCCCTACAGAAAGAAGAGGCCAAACATGGAAGAAAGATCTTTAGCTTTCCTGAAAGAACTGCTAGAGGCGCCCAGCCCATCGGGCTTTGAGCAGCCGGCCCAGAAGGTGTGGCGGCGCTACGTGGAGCCGTTTGCCGAACGGGTCACCACCGACCTGCACGGCAACTGCATCGCGGTCCTGAACGAAAAAGGCAACACGAGGGTCCTGCTGGCAGGCCACGTTGATGAGCTGGGGTTCATGGTGAACTACATCAACGACGAGGGTTTCATCTTCTTCAAGACCATCGGCGGCTTCGACCTCAACATCATCCCTGGCCGCCGCGTGCGCATCCACACTCGCAACGGCCCCGTGCCCGGGGTGACCGGGAAGAAGGCCATCCACGTGATGACCGAGGAGGACCGCAAGAAGAAGCTGGAGATCGAGGATCTGTGGATTGACATCGGGGTCAAGGACCGGCAAGAGGCTGAATCTCTGGTGCGGGTAGGGGACCCCATCACCTATGCCGAAGGGTTTGAGATCATGCGGGGCGAGGTGGCGGTCTCGCGCGGGTTTGACGACAAGGCGGGCAGCTTCGCCGTAGGCGAGGTATTGCGCCTGCTGGCCGGCAAGCAGTTCGAGCCGGCCGTCTACGCGGTGTCTACCGTCCAGGAAGAGGTGGGGCTGCGCGGCGCACGCACCAGCGCCTACGGCATCAACCCCAAGGTCGGCGTGGCGGTAGATGTCTGCCATGCCACCGATCACCCCGATATGGACCGGCGTCGCGTCGGCAAGATCCGCCTGGGCGGTGGCCCGGCGATCGCGCGCGGGCCCAATATCAACCCGGTCGTGGAACGTATGCTGATCGAGACGGCCGAGGAGGAGGGCATTCCCTATCAGCTTGAGGCCGCGCCCGGAGGCACAGGGACCGACGCCAACGCCATCCAGTTGACCCGCGCTGGCGTGGCCACCGGCCTGGTGAGCATTCCCCTGCGCTACATGCACACCGCAGCCGAGGTCATCTCGCTGGAAGACCTGACGAACGTCTCGCGGCTGCTGGCCGCCTTTATCCTGCGCATCAAAGACGATACCGACTTCACCCCGTAAAAAAACCGGCGGCGTGCACAGACCGTGCACGCCGCCCTTCCCTGGCCCCCATACTCTGCCTCAGCTACCCTGACCGCGCTCTGGCTTCAGGATCACAATCCCCAACGGGGGCAAGGTCATCTCCACCGAATAAGGCTGGTTCTGCCACGGCACCGGCTGGGCCACCAGCCTGCCACTATTCCCCACATTGCTGCCGAAGTAGTATGCCGAATCGCTGTTGAGCACTTCGCGATAGGCGCACAACTCCGGTACGCCCACCCGATACCCTTCGCGCACCACCGGTGTAAAGTTCGCCACCACCACCAGATAGTTGCGCGGGTCTTTGGCCCGCCGCATGTAAGAGATAACACTGTGCTCCCAATCGTTGGGGTCAATCCAGGCGAAGCCGCTCCAGTCGTAGTCCTGCTCGTACAACGCCGGTTCGCTGGTATAAAGCCGATTGAGGTCCGCGATCCAACGTTGCAGCCTGGCATGGGGCTCAAACTCCGTCAGGTGCCAGTCCAGGCTGTGCTCCTCGCTCCACTCTCGCCACTGGCCGAAGTCCTGCCCCATGAACAGCAGCTTCTTGCCCGGATGGGTCCACATGAAGCCGTAGTAGAGGCGCAGGTTGGCAAACTTCTGCCAGAAATCGCCCGGCATCTTGTCGGCCATGGATTTCTTCAGGTGCACGACTTCATCGTGCGAGATCGGCAGGATGAAGTTCTCGCTGAAAGCGTAGACCAGGCCAAAGGTCAGCTCCTGATGATGATACTTGCGGTAGATGGGGTCCCTGGAGATGTAATCCAGCGTGTCGTGCATCCAGCCCATGTTCCATTTGAAGGTGAACCCCAGGCCGCCCAGGTAGACGGGCCGGCTGACAGCCGGGAACGCGGTAGACTCTTCGGCAATGGTGACGGTGCCAGGGAAGAGCCGATGGGTCAGCTCGTTGAGGCGGCGCAGGAAAGCGATGGCTTCCAGGTTCTCCCGGCCTCCATACTCGTTGGGCAGCCATTCAGTACGATCATAGTCCCGATAGAGCATGGACGCCACTGCATCCACGCGCAGGCCGTCAACATGATATTTGTCGCGCCAGAAGAGGGCACTATTGATCAGGAACTGGCTCACCTCGTTGCGGGCATAGTTGAACACCTTCGTGCCCCATGCCCTGTGCTCACCAATGCGGTCATCGGCGTATTCATAAAGCGCCGTGCCGTCGAACTGGATCAGCCCGTAGTCGTTCTTGGGGAAATGGCCCGGAACCCAATCCAGGATCACGCCGATCCCCTGCTGGTGCAGGTGATCCACAAAGTACTGAAAGTCATCGGGGGTGCCGAAGCGGCTGGTCGGTGCGAAGTAGCCGGTGACCTGGTAACCCCAGGAGGCATCCAGCGGGTGTTCGGTGATCGGCAGCAGCTCGACATGGGTGTAACCTTGTTGGCGGACATAGGCGGCCAGCTTATGGGCCAGGTCGCGATAGCTCAGATAGCCGTTGGTCTCGGGCACGCGCATCCACGAGCCCAGGTGGACCTCGTAGATGGCCATCGGCTGGCTCAGGGGATCAGAGGCGGCACGCCGGCGCAACCACTCCTCGTCGTGCCAAACGTGCTTATTGATATCCCACACCACGGAAGCGGTCTTCGGGCGCAGCTCCATAAAGAAGCCCTGGGGATCGCTTTTCAGCAAGAGCCTGCCATCCCTGGTCTTGATCTCGTACTTGTACAGGGCCCCCTCCCCCAGGCCGGGCACGAACAATTCCCAGATCCCCGAGCTGCCCCGTTCCCGCATGGCATGACGCCGGCCATCCCAGCCGTTGAAGTCGCCCACCACGCTGACACGCACCGCGTTGGGAGCCCAAACCGCAAATGCCACCCCCTTTACGTCACCCAGGGTCACGATTTGGGCACCCAGCTTCTCGTAAGTGCGGAGATGGTTCCCTTCGTTGAACAATAGCAGGTCGAGATCCCCCAGGACGGGCAAGAAGCTATAGGGGTCGGGCCCCTGGCGTGTCTCTCCATCCAGGTCGAGAGTGCGCAGCTCGTAGCGAAAAACCTGGTCCTGGCCCGGGAACTGCGCCTCAAAGAAATCGGTGCCCTCCAGCCGCTCCATCGGGCAAGGTGCCAGCTCTATCCCCACCGGCACGATCCAGGCCTGGCGGGCGAAAGGCAAAAAGGCGCGCACCGACACGATTGGCCTGCCGTCGAGCTCAACCACATGGGCCCCCAATACGGTGAACGGATCGTGATGGCAGACCTGGACGATCTTTTCGAGCTGATCCTGTGGCACCGTAAACTGCATAGATCGGCTCCTTCCGCCTCAGTATAGCCGGCATGCGGCAAACGGGCAAACACATGTGGGGGGAAAGGGGGTTTGCGGCGGCCCAGGGCCGCCGCAAACCCCCCTCTTTCTCCAGCATGCTTGGCCTCTCTGGCTGACCATGATAAAATCTGGGGAGCAGTCGGCCCCCCGAACAGGGCGGGCCGGCCAGACCTTACCCCGGAGGGAGAGCCAACATGCCCGATCTTCAGGCCCTGAAACAGCGCGCCCTGGCCATCATTGATGCCTTGCGCGATGATCTGATCCGCGTCAGCACAGAGATCCACGCCCACCCTGAGCTGGCGTTCCACGAGCATCGGTCGGCCGAGCTCCTCTGCAGCCTGCTGGAAGAGCACGGGTTCAGTGTTCAGCGGGGGGTGGGAGGCCTGGAGACAGCTTTCCGCGCCGAGGCCCAAGGCGCCGGCGATGGCCCGACCATTGCCATCCTGGCCGAGTACGATGCCCTGCCCGAGCTTGGCCATGCCTGTGGCCACAACATCATCGGCACATCTGCCGTTGCCGCGGGCATCGCCGTAAAGGCGGTGCTCGATGAGCTGCCAGGTCGGGTGGTGGTGATCGGCACCCCGGCCGAAGAAGGCGGGGGTGGCAAGATCATCCTGCTCGAACGAGGGGTCTTCAGCGACGTTGATGCGGCGATGATGGTACACCCATCGAGCAGGACGATGGTCGCGCGCACTTCGCTGGCCTCGGCCCGCCTGACAGTGGAGTTCTTTGGCAAGGCCTCCCATGCCGCCGCCGCGCCAGAGGACGGCATCAACGCGCTCGAGGCTGTGATCCTGACCTTCAACAATATCAACGCCCTGCGCCTGCACCTCAAGCCCGACGCCCGCATACACGGCATCATCACCCATGGCGGCAAAGCAGCCAACATCATCCCTGACTATGCGGCGGCCGAGTTCAGCGTGCGCGCGGCCAGGCGCAGCTACGTCCAACAGGTGCTGGAGCGGGTGATCCAGTGCGCCCAGGCTGCCGAATTGGCCACCGGTGCCCGGCTCAAATATGTGGCCACACCTGGTTATGCTGAGATGATCCCCAACCGGGTAATGGCCAACGTGTTCGCCGCCAACTGGCGGGCCATCGGCGTGGAGGTGCACGAGCCCAGGGCCGATGAGCGAATGGGCTCGACAGATATGGGCAACATCAGCCAGGCCCTGCCTGCCATCCATCCCTATCTGGCGATCGCTCCTGATGGCATGGCCGGCCACACGGTGGAATTCCGCGCAGCCTCGCTCTCCCCGGCCGGCCATCGGGGGCTTCTGGACGCGGCCAAGGGGATGGCAATGACCACTATAGACCTGCTGGGCAACCCCGAGCTGATGCGAGCTGTGAAGGAGGAATTCGCGGCCAGCCTGGCGAGGGAATGAGCTTGTCCACGGAATGAATTTTGTTCTACCGTTCCAGGCTGGGCAATAGATAATCGCGCGCGACCACCTCCCACGTCATGGCCGCCGCGATGCGCTGGCCCTCCTCGAGCAGATGGCGCTGTTGCGCCTCGCTCTGAGGCAGCCGTTCGGCGATCTGCTGGGCCACCAGGTAGCTGCGCCGCGCTTCAATACCATCGCGCGCGCTGCGGTCAATCGAGAGCGCATCCCACGGGCTCCACAGATGCCACCCCTCAGGCAGGGTAACGTAATCGGCCACAATCAGGTTGGGGAATACCAGCCCAGATGACGCGCGACGCACAAAACCTACACACCCACAGACGTTGGACACCACACACAGTGCGCCAGCCCCCAGAGGCTCCACCTGGGCAATGCCGAACGGCTCATAGATGGACTGGCCGAACTCCAGGTCGGTGCCCGCTCGCAAGTCGCTGAAGCGCATGGCCTCCGGCATCCGCCGGCCGCAGCGCGACCTGTCCCACCCGAACTGGTTGACCAGTATCGCTCGGATCGCCTGGCGGCCCCAGTGGAACGGTTCCAGCACATGGAAGAAAAAGGGCACCTCCGCATCTATCAGGTCGCCGTTATCAGCACGATGCCCAACAGGCCAACCGTACTCCTCCTCCCACCGATAAACATCCTCGGGGCGCCGGCCGGCCGGGGCCGCGGTGGAGACAATGAAAAAGACCGCCCTTTTGCCCTGCGCGGCCAGGGTCCATTCCAGGTGCTCTAACACCCGCAGATCGCGCCACAAGGCCTTGCTGAGCACCAGGCGCGTAACGTGGGTGAAAACGTAATCTGGCCGGTAACCGAGCAGATTGTGGGCATACTGGAGCATCAGCTCGCGGCTGGCCTGCCGTGCCTCCCACGATATCTCCGTCGCCGGCAGTCCATTATAGACCAGGTCAATCGGCACGGCCCTGAAAACGCCGCCCAAGAAGCGCAACTCATCTACGACCAGGTCCCCCACCGCCAGAATCCGATCGCAGATGCCGGCACGCTGCAAGAGCGCGTGTTTGTAAAACCACGACTGGTCGCCAAACACCTGGTCCAGGGTGTAGCCTTGCTCCAGGCCCAGGCGCAATGCATTGTAGAAGCGGGTATCGTGGCCGCCATGAGCTTCCACCAGCCAGCGTGCGGTGGCCACCTCGTGGGCGTAGAAGAAGGTCCGGTAGCGGCTGGGGTCGCGCAGGCGGGCGCTGAACACCACTGGCAGCCCAAGCCATTCATGGGCAATGAGAAAGCGGCCGGCCTCGGCCGGCATATCGGCCGTGACCGCCTCTACCGCTGCGTAGAGAGGCTCGCCCGCATTGAGATAGAAGCTGTACTCCCAGGTGCTCTCATAACGGTCGGAGGGCAGGCCCCAGCGCTGCCAGAGGTAGTACTTGTACCCATTAATGACCTCGCCGGCAATGCTGCCGGCATCCACCAGGATCACCTCGTGCTCCGCCGGGCCAAAACCCCGCACCCCATACAACAACCGCACATGCATGGCCTCTTCGATGGCACGCAAGGCCCGCGCCAGCGCTTCCGGCGCCTGATTGACCCCGTGGATCGAAGAGTAGATGATGCGCAGGCGGTTGGCCGGCGAAGTCAGGCGCTCCATCTCGACCGGGTTCCAGGTGTTCACCGGGCCGACCAGGATGGTGCGCTCGACTGCTGCGTTGTAAGTGGCCGAGCTGAGCAACCCTTCCAGGACGGCACCGATGCCGCCCACTTTCAGGCCGGCTTCATGGGTGGCGTGGACAAGCAAGGGGATGCGGGTGGTCATGGCAAAAACTCCGTTCGCAGCAAGGAACCCACAACAAATGGATAGCGACCGCGTCGAATCGGCCTAGCGCCCATAATACCACCGGGATGTGAGAAGGGCAATCGGCGCCACATTGGTTGACGCTTTGTGCCTCCCCGGGGCTTCATCGCCCCTCACCCCCCTTTTGTCCTCTCTCTCCTCTCACAAGGGTAGGTTTTTCGCCAGAAGGCCCGGACGTAAACGTCCGGGCTGAAAGAGCAAAGCCCTGCGGGCTAAGTATACAGCCCCGAAGGCCTCGGTCCCGAGGGGGGCTTTGCCCTCTTAGCCCGGCGATTTATCGCCGGGCAGCCTGCTGCAAAAGTGTAAACCTATTTCCCTGGCGAATTGAACCATCCCGCTCATTCTTGCCCAAAACACGCCTCTTGAGTATCATCCCGCAGAAATGGCCATCCTGCCCGCAGCCTGCCTGGCGGGACTCTCGGCCAACGTCCTTCGCTAAGGAGCAAACCATGAATGTGTTGGTGGCCGGTGGCGCTGGCTACATCGGCAGCATTGTGGCAGAGCAACTCCTCAAGGCTGGCCACACCGTGACCGTCTTTGACAGCCTGGTTAAAGGGTATAGAGCGGCCGTGCCGGCCGCCGCCCGCTTTGTGCAGGGCGACATCCACGATCGCGCCGCCTTAGACGCCGTATTCGCTGCCCAAAGGTTTGACGGCATCATGCATTTCGCGGCGTTCATCGAGGCTGGCGAGTCTATGGTCGAGCCAGGCCCTTACTTTTACAACAACGTGGCCGGCAGCATAAGCCTGATTGAAGCCGGTGTGGCCCACGGGGTCGAACGCTTTGTCTTCTCCTCCTCGGCTGCCGTATACGCCAGCAAAGACGAACCCCTGACCGAGACTGACGCGCTGGTCCCGGCCAATGCCTATGGAGCCACCAAACTGATGGTGGAGCAGATCCTGGAATGGTACCATCGCATCAAGGGACTGCGTTTTGCGGCCCTGCGCTACTTCAACGCCTGCGGGGCCACTCTAGAGCGGGGGGAGGCGCATAGGCC
>DAOTZS010000182.1:0-11634 GCA_034434335.1 Anaerolineae bacterium | reverse complement strand
CAATGGCAGGTAATGGCGCGCCGGCTGGACATCCACAAAGGCGAAGGCCGAGGCGTTGCCGCTGATGGCTGCCAGAGCCACCGTGCCGGTCCCCTGGCGCACAGTCAGCCAGGTGGTCGCCACCCCTGCACCGGTGGGCACTTCGGCCTGTTCCAGTACCCCGCGGTCAGAGGCAAAGCGCACAGGCGTGCCATCGGCCACGGTATTGCCATACTGGTCCCGGGCTGTGGCGGTCAATCGGGCACGGCCGCCCACGTGTATCTGGGGTGGGGTGACGGCCAGGGTGAGCGCAGCCGGCGGCCCAGGCAGGAAAGCCACCGTGTTGGTTGCCAACAGGCTGGGGGCAATGGAAGCACGCACGTGAGCCAGGCCGCTGGTGGGGCCTGAGACCAGTTCCGCTTCTGCTACACCACCGATGGTTTGGGCTACCAGGCCGCTCTCCGATAGCCCCTGGCCTGCCTCGCCCACCTCCTCAGCGCGCTGCGCCAGCCTCGTGCTGCCCTGGGGCAGGCGCAATGCCCCCAGATCTGTCGTGAACGTGACCTCCGTGCCATCCGCCACCGCGTTGCCATACTGATCGCGCGCCCGCGCGCGCAGCCGGGCTGCCTCTCCGCCGACCGCGATCTGGGGCGGGATAGCCTCCAGGGTCAAGGTGGCGGGAGCCGCGGGCCGGATGCGCACCTGGGTATGGCCTTGGACGCCTCCAGCCGCTGTCACCGTGATGTAACTCGTGCCAGCTATCAGCTCGCCGATCAGGTTCACATGCCCCACGCCGGCGCTGGTGGTCGTCCAGGCCGGGCTGACCCGGCCCAACGACGCGGCGAAATCCAGCCGGGTGCCGTCGGCTACGAAATTGCCATAGCGGTCCACAGCCTGGGCGTCCAGCCGCGCTACCTGGTTGTAGCCAACAGTCAGTTCGGATGGGGTGGCTGTCACGGTTACTGTGAATGCCTGGCCGGGCAGGATGGTCACCATTGTCTCGCCGAAGGCCTGGCCGGCCTGGGCCCTTACGCGGGCCTGGCCGGGCAGGGTGCCGGGCCACAGTTGGGTGATCGCCCGTCCGTCAGTAGCAACCGCCTGGGCGGGCGATACCGTCCCCCGGTCTGCCGTGAAGGATACCAGGGTCCCATCGGCCACCGGATCCCCCATCCCATCGCATACCGTGGCCGTCACCGTGGCCGGCCCACCATCTACCCGGATGACGGCTGGCTCGGCAATCAGGGTGATGCTGAAGGGCTCGCCCGCGCCCACGATCTCGAGCGGCAACACAGCCATGGCGGCGCCGGCCGTGGCCGTGATATAAGCCGTGCCGCTCACCACACCTGAGGTAAAAGTCGTGGTCGCGCGGCCGGCGACGGTCGTGGCGGCAAGGGGATTGACGGTGCCCAGGGTCGCTGTGAAGGCCACCTCCGTGCCGTCTGGTACGGCGCTGCCCCCTTCGTCCCAGACGGTGGCGGTGATCACCGCCTGGTGACCACCGCTGGCAATGCGGCCGGGAACAGCCTCCAGGGCCAGGGAAGCCGGCCAGCCCGAAGTGACCGTCAGAGGGATGGTCGTGCTGATGCCCGCCAGGGTGGCCGTGATCTGGACAGTGCCGGTGAGCATATCGGCGCTGTAGAGTGCGTTGGCACGGCCGCGGCTATCGGCGGTGACCAGGGTGGGGGTGATGATGCCGCTGCTGGCAGCGAGCGCAATGCGCGCGCCCAGGCCAGCCGGCCCACCAGCCGGCGCGGGAGACATGACCTGAAGGTGCAATACGGCCCGGCCGGCCATGGCAACGGTGGGAGGCTCCGCAGCCAGGCTCAAGGCCAGGCCGGCAGCGGCCTCGGCGGCAGCGCGGTAGGCGTTCAGCCGGCCCCAGCCCGTTTGCGCATCCCAACCAGGCTCCCCGACATCGTCGGCAGTCCGCCGCAGCAGCTCATAGATGACGCTCTGGCTGAGGTCGGGGCGCAGGCCGCGCACCAGGCCGGCGACACCCGCCACGTGCGGCCCGGCAAACGAAGTGCCCGAACCGTTGGAGTTATAGCGGCCATAGCTGTGGGGGTTGGCTGCCAGGGTTGAGAAGATGCCAACCCCAGGGGCTACCAGGTCCAGGCGTTGTCCGTAGTTGGAGAAGCTGGCCCGGGTATCGGATTGGGTGCTGGCCCCTACCGCCAGCACACCCGGAAAGGCCGCCGGGTAGGCGATCCCATTATACCCCTGGTTGCCGCTTGCCGCGACGAGCAGCACATCGGCGGCCTGCGCTGCCTCCACGGCGCGGCGCAGGATCTCCACGTCATACGGGTTGGGGTTGATGACAGGCAATGTCAGGCTCAGGTTGATGATCTGGGCGCCATTGGCCGCGGCGTAGTCAATGGCCTCGGCTATGTCTATAGGCCAGCCGTAGCCATCTCGATCGAGGCCGCGCAGGGCCATCAGGCTGGCCTGGCGGGCCATGCCGGCCACCCCTTCGTAGGTGCCCAGATAGGGGTCCAGGTTGTTGGTCGTGGCGGCCGCGATGCCGGCCACGGCGGTGCCGTGACCATTCTCATCGCGCGGGTCGTTGTCGCGCACGACGAAGTCATACCCCCGGCAGTCATCTATATAGCCGTTATCATCGTCATCCACGCCGTTGCGAGCTACGGGGGTGTCGCACGTCCGCAGCCCGCTTGCTGGATCGAGCGCGCTCTCGCCTGGGTTGTACCAGGTGCGATCGGCCAGGTCCCAATGGCTCTGGAGGATGCCGGTGTCTATCACCGCGATGACCACTGCCGGGTCGGACCAGGCCAGGTCCCAGGCGGCTGGGCCCTGGACCTGCACCATGCCCCACTGCTGGCCCCAGTATTTATCAAGGGGGATATCGGCCACCGAGACCGACTTCCGGTGCCGGGTGGCGAACTGCACAGCCGGCTCGGCGCTGAGGGCCTGGGCCAGGAAGTCTTCCTGCCCGGCCGGCACCGAAACCAGGGCCAGGCCCAGCCGCGGCAGCCAGCGCTGAAGGGTGATGCCATGGCGATCGAGGAGCGCACGCAGCGCCTCATTGCTAAACCCGGCCGGCAGGCCAAGCACCAGCCTGCCCGGCATGGCCTGGCCGGGGGCAGTGTCGGGAGGCGTTAGCCGGGCTGCCGATGCCCAGGGGGCAGGCCCGCCGGTTGCTGTCAGGCCCAGCACAAAGGCCAGGACCAGGATAACAGGGCAGAGACGTCTTGGCATAGGGGGAAAACCTCAGGATGGTTCAATTTGCCGGGAAAAAAATCGGTTTACACTTTTTGCGCTCGTTAGAAATGCCGCCCAGGGCCCCCCACCCCTCCCGCTGCCCCTCCCCTGCTCGCCTTTGGCGGCAGGAGAGGGGAGAAAAGGGTTTTTGTGGCGGCGGCCTTTGGCCGCCGCCACAAAAACCCCCTCATAATCCCCCCTCTCCCCTTGGCCTGCGGCCAGGGGACAGGGGGGGTGAGGGGCAGTAAAAGTCCGAGGAGACAGAAAACGTTAACCAATTTTGAACCATCCAAAAACCACCAAATATTGTCGAGGCAGTTACGCGCCTCAGTCTTGAAGTATACCGCGCGATGGCGGTTCCAGTCCAGCCGGCTGACAGTTGCGCTGCAGGACGAAGGCTCGATAAAGACGAGGGCCGGTGCAACCTGGCAGTTGCACCGGCCCATTCTTGCCTCACGCCGCTCCCCCTGTTGCCGGAACTCCATTCAGGGTCCCGGCAACAGCCTCAGCCCGCGGCAGGAATACCGTAGGTTATCTTCAGGTACGGCCGCCAGGCCGGGTTCCAGTGCTCACTGCTGGGGATGCGGAAGATGGTGTAACTGGTGGAGTTGCGCGCCCGCAGTTCGACCCCGTTGTTGTTGCCGGCCACCCACTTCTGCACCAGCGGAGTGATGTCCAGCACCTTCCAGGTGCCGGTGTCGTTGCTGATGGGCACCGAAGCCACGGCCGGCTCGATGTAGTCGCCGCCAGGGGCCGTCCACGGCGTGTTCCAGGTCACCGTGCTTTCCGCCCACGGCGTGGTCACCTCATAAGCTCGCAGGTCGTGCGCAGAGCCGCCGCCCGAGAAGGCGTCGTAGTAGACGTACAGCTTGGCCGACTGCACCGGATAGATCCCAATGCTGCTGACGTCGAACTTCAGCACCGCGCGCAGGCCATCGGCGGTGCCAATGTTGGCGCCGATATACAGGTAGCCATCGTTGCCGAAGTTCGTTGTCGGCTGGCCCTTGGCCAGGTAGGAGTCCTCCACGGCCGGCAGGGTCACAGTCTTGCTGCCGACGACGATGTTATGCAGCCGCACCGGGATCTGCAGAGCAGCCGGGGCACCGGGCGGGCCGGCCAGGATCAGGCCTTCGGCAGCCTCGCCAGACGGGATGACCTTGCTCCAGTTGACGGTGAAGTTGATGGGTGTGTTGGGCTGGAACGGCCCGGCCGGCAGGGTCGGGATCGAGAGGTCATAGCCCTGGATGGCATTGATAGTGATGTCGAAGGTGGTGGCTGCAGCGGCCCAGCCGTGCACGGCTGCCAGGTAGTTTCCATCGGGCGGGAAGAGCACGCTGACGAACTCGTCGGCTTCAGGGGTGGTCGAAGAGCCAACGACTTCGGTGTTGAAGTCGAAGTTCCCGTCGCCGTTGAAGTCGTACAGCAGATAGAGGTCAATGTCACCGGCCGTGGCAGTGGTGGACACATCCAGCCGGGCACCGTGCTCGATAGTGATGGGGAAGGTGTAGCTGGCGGTGCTGGGATCGTCCGGGTCATCCTGGATCTGTGGCAAGCCAGAGATCGTCTCAGGCACGCCCAGGCCGAAGCCATCCGCCTGAAGCCCAACCAGTGGCAGGGAGGACTGGATGGTCACCGGGAAGGAGCCCGCCGTAGACGTCCCAACGAAGATATCTACCGCCGGCGGATCGGCGCGGATGGTGCCTACCTGGCCCTGGAAGCGCTCTTCTGGCTCACTGCCGTCGAAGAGCACGTTGTGCAGGGCGATCAGATTGAGGCCGGGTGTGGCCGGTGCGCTCACGATCTCGCGCGGGCCGCCGGTAGAGGTGTCCCACATCCACTTGCCCGAACCCATGTACAATTGCGAGCTGCCACCGACCGGATACAGGCTATAGGGGCCGTAGACGGCCTGGACCCCGGGGAAGCTGCCGAACGGCCACTCACAGCCCACACCGTTACTGAAGCAGTCAGGGGTGGGGCCCATGACAATCGTGTCAATGTCAGTGTTCGCGCCGGTCCAGCGGTTGTCGATCAGGAAGCTGGTGCCGGGCGGCGTGTCATCCGGCACGTCCACGAAGTACATGCGCCAGTCACCCGACTCCGCGCGCCAGGCCCAGTCGAAGTAGCCGTAGACCTCGCCGTTGTCGTAGGCGGTTGGCGATTCGGGCGGGCCGCCGAAGAGGAAGTCGGTGCTGAAGGCCGCTACGTTGGCCACCACCGGGATGCTGGTGACGTTGGTGCCGTCGTCAATGCGGATGGCCGCGTTATACATGCCCACACCCGCCAGCGGTGGTACCGTCATGGTGGCGTTGAAGGTGGCCTGCCCGCCAGCCGGCACCGTCACCGAGGTATCGGTGGTCAGCCACGGCATATCCATCATCTTGTAGAAGTTAAGCTGGAACTTCAGGTGAGTGATGGGCACCATGGCCGACTTGGCCCGGTGGCGGATACCCAGGAAGATGCCGTCGTGCATTCGCTCCAGCGGCTTCTTCACCCGCTGCTGGACGGCGTCGCCGGTGTTGTAGCCGTAGCCGAAGCGGATGTACTCGCCCTCGTCCAGCTCGCACCCTGCGGAGCCAAGGCCGCCCGGGCAGTTGACCACGCCGTTGCCGTCGAGGTCCTCCCACAGGTTGCCGTCGCCGTTGATATCGGTCCAGTCAATCACGCGCAGGCGCCAGTAGGAGTTCGGGGTATAGTTGCCGTCGGGGTCGAACTCCTCGAACGGGTAGACCATCTTGGCCTCGAGCAGGTCAGTGCCGGCGGGGATCAGGTTGGTGATATCGAAGAGGTAGTCGCTGCGCTCGAAGGCGCCCTCCTCCAGGGTGCGATCCTTGGTGGTGAACTCGAACTCCTTGTAGCCGATCTGCACCAGCCACTCGTCGCTGATGTTCACCGTCACGTCGCTGTCGGAGGGGTTGAAGATGGTGAAGGTCTTGGTGTCGCTCTGACCGGGGAGCATGATGTTGGCGAACGCCGGATACTCTCTCCCACGGTAATTCCCGAAGGTAACATTGTCTGGCAGGACGACGACACCACCCAGGCCGGCGGCGATCTTCACCGAGCGTTCGGCGTTGACGGTGCCGGCGCCTTCGGCGAAGCCGTCGTTGTAGGCCATATCCGCGCCGGCCATCAGGAGGGCGCGGGCCTCAACGTTGGTCGGCCAGCGGCCGAACTTGTCCTTGAACGCCTGATAGACCAGGGCCAGGTTGCCGGCGGCAACGGGGGTCGAGCGGCTGGTGCCACCCCAGCTCTCCCAGGCATTCCAGCCATCCAGGGTCTCGGTCAGGGCCAGGTCGCCGGCGCCCCAGGCACCATTAGCCAGCACATGCACGCCGTTGCCTCCCTGCGCGGAGGGGCCACGGTTCGACCAGCTCTGCACATCGTTGTAGACGATCTGATCGGTGTCGGTGATGCTGTCGAAGGTGGTGGTGGAGCCGTAGAGGGTCGAAGCGCCCACGTTGATGCCGAGGACAGGGCTGGGCGGTGCCATGGTGCCGTAGCCGGGCGCGCCGTTGCCGGTGGAGAAGAGCACTGACATGTTGGGCGCGACGAAGCGCTGGATGACGTCAATGGAGCGTGAGTCGTAGTCCCAACCGTCGTTGTGGATGCCAGAGTTGCCCCAGCTATTGCTGACGATCTGGATATCGTCACCCGTACCAGGCGTGCCATCATAGCCCCGGGCAGCAAAGATGTAGGGCTCATTGATGTCCACAGAGACGTAGAAGTTACCGTTGGCGACCAGCTTGGCGTTCTTGCCGCCACCCTGCACCATGCCGGTGCCGGGCGTGCCATCGCCGGCCGGCTTCCAGTCCGGCGCGCCGCCGTCAATCACGCCCTGGGCCGCCACCGCGGAGGCGCAGAGCTGGCCGTGATCGCCGGCCGGCTCGGTCCAGTCCATGATGGTGAAGGCCACCAGGTCGCCTGGGCCAGCCACATCCGGGCCAATGCCCCACAGCCAGTCGGAGACGGGCAGCGGGTTCACGCCATCGCTGATCCAGTAGATGATGCCGCCGGAGATGTCGGCGAAGCCGTCGCCGTCCAGGTCTTTGTAGATGTACTCATCCCCCTTGCGGGCCGGCTTCTCGTTGGTGAAGTCGTAGTCGCCGTCAATGTCCACGTAGACAGTGTCGTACACCCCGGCTTCGTTCTCATCCACCACCAGCACTGCGACCCGCTCGTCGAAGTAGTACTGCTCCAGGACGGTGTCAGGATGCGAGCCGAAGTGATAGACGCCGCTCTTGCTGGTGGCGGGGAAGGTGTAGAGGTGGCCACCCGGGTCGGTGCTGCCGATGGGGGCGAAGATGGCGCTGTAGGTGCCGTCGCCGTTGTCTACCAGCTCCCCGCCCGAGCGGGTGGTGCTGGTGTCGGCGTAGTCAGGGGCAACGCCGGCCAGCCCAACGCCGCTGGCGATGAAGTTGGTACCCAGGTAGTAGTCATAGGCCAGGTTGAGCATCGAGTAGGAGTCGAACATCTCTGGCCAGCCGTAGTAAGGCGAGGCAGGGTCGGTGATGCGGGCCATGGTGCCCACCAGGTCGGGGTGCGAGAAGTCAATGCCCGAGTCGTTGACCAGCACCTTCACGCCCTCGCCGGTATAGCCCAGCTCCCAGGCCGCCTTGGACTTGTGCACGTCCAGCACATCGAACCAGTCGGCGATGCGGGCTTTGTCGGCAGCGGGGCGGGCCACGGTGGCCTTGGCGCCCTCGGCCTTCAACCGCTGCAGGCGATCTCGCAGCGCGGCGGGGTCTACGGTGAGGCGCTTGGGCCCCAGTTCGGGGATGATGGGCAGGTCAACGGGGTTCTTCATCTCCTGCACCGCGGCTACTTCGGGCATCGAGGCCAGCTTGCCCACCTGGGCAACTTTGGTGCGGCCGAAGTAGGCCTGGGTGCCGTTGGGCATCACGTAGGGCCGCACGAGCAGGCGGTCCAGGTAGGGGCTCAGATCTGTGCCGGCTTTGGCAAAGACCAGCACGTCAATGCTGTCGGAGGGGGCGGCAGCCGCCATGGCAGCCTGGAGTTTGGGGTGGATCTTGTTGGCGAAGGCACCGCTGGCGGTGCTGACGCTGCCCATGGCAGCCTGCGCGGTAGGGGCCGCGCCGGCAGGAACCAGGAACATGGGCACGGCCAGGGCCAAAATCAACAGAAAGGCCATAAACTTAGGCGATCTGGGACTCATGGTCTGCTACTCCTTTTCTGAGATGGGAAAAGAGACGGTCAACAATATGGCACGCGATGTGGTAGTAGATCAGAACGTGCTATCACCCCCTTTCTGGAGAGGTAATGACGACTTGTAGTGAAGACCTGGCAGATTGGTGCAGCAGGAACGCTTCTTGCAAGCTCATTATAGAAGCAAGGGGGCTGATTGTCAATCTGCCTATTCGGCCCACAGCAGCCGGCCGCAGTTGCTGCAGTAGACCAGCTCATCGCTGTAGCGGGCCGCCTCGGCTTTGCCTGGTGGCACTGCCACACAGCAGGCGCTGCACATATCGTCCTCTAGTGCGGCAACGGCCCGACCATCGCGGCGAGCGCGCAGCGCATCGTAGATTGGCAGCAGCTCTGGGGGAACAGCGCGCCGCGCCAGTTCCTGACGCGCTCTCAGGGTAGACAGGCGAGCCTGTAGCGTAGCCTGCTCCGCCCGCAGGTCAGCCTGGGTAGCCTCCCACTCCTCCGTCAGCGCCTTCAACCTGGCACGGCCAGAGGCAAGGGCATCAGCGGTGGCCTCGGTTTCCAGCATCGCATCCAGGAGAGCATCTTCGGCCTGGGCCAACTGACGGCGCAACTGCTGCACATCGCGCTCGATATCTTGCAGCTCTTTGGGGTTGCGGACCTGTCCACTGTAAAGGCGGGTTTCGGCCTGAGCCAGTTTGTCGGCCAGTTGTTTCTGAGTCGCCTCCCGTGCCCGTTGGACGGCGCGGCAATGGGTCAACCGTTCCTCTGCGGCGGCGACTTCCTGGCGAGTCGCGCGCAAGGCCTCCGGCTCCTGCAAGGCCTGGGCGATAGCTGCCAGCCGAGCCGCGAGGGAATCCAGTTCCAGGTCAATCTCGTTGAGGCGTGCCAGCAGCAATGCGGGCCGCATTCCTGCCCTCCAGATGTAAGGCTGAGCACCGCTCCCTGCTGACACGCCGGATCACGGTGCTGCCGGGCCGGGGGAGTTAGAGCCCGTCTGAGAATTCGTTTGTAGTCAGGCACGCAGCGAAGCGGAGTGCCGTCCAGATGCGACTTTACATCACTTGCGGTCTGCTACGAATCATCTGAGGCCATTTAGACGCCACTCTGCTGCGCTTCGTGGCTTAGGCTTACTACGAGCAACCCTCAGACATGCTCTTACCTCGGCTACCAATTATACCTGAGAATTCCGGGATGGTTCAAAATCGGTTAACACTCTGTCACCTCGGACCTTCACTGCCCCTCGCTTGTCCCCCCTCTCCTGGCCGCAGGCCAGGAGAGGGGGGGTGTTTCCCAATTTGTCGGGCCGTTCGTAGTCAGGCACGGAGCGCCAGCGGAGTGCCGTTCTCCAGGCCTTTTGGACGCCGGTACGGGCGAGGCATGCCTCGCCCGTTCGCTTCGTGGACACCCGAGAGTGGGGTTGCTTTGTCACGTTCTACCGTTTTATGTTAGAATGTGAATTGTCCTGATCTGGCTCTCCACGGCGATCTTTTACAGGAGAGCCCATAGGGAGGGATGGGAATAGTTGTCTACCCTCAACGTTTCACGGGCCATCTTGGTCTTGCCCACTTACAACGAGTACGAAAACCTGCGCGGCCTGGTGGCTGCTATCCGGGCCTTGCCCGATCCGATTCAGATCATTATTGTGGATGACAACTCACCCGATGGCACGGGCGTTCTGGCGGACGAATTGGCCGCCCGTGCGGCGCAAGAGAACCTGCCCGGCCGCGCTATTGAGGTGATCCACCGCCCGGCCAAGCTGGGGCTGGGAACGGCCTATTCTGTCGGCTTTGCCAGAGCGCTGGCGCGGGGAGCGGATCTGGTCTTGACCATGGATGCCGACTTCTCGCACCACCCCGGCTATCTGCCCGACCTGCTACAGGCCAGCCGTCGTTATGATGTGGTGATCGGCTCGCGCTACATAGCGGGCGGCGGTGTTCGCAACTGGGGACCTCAGCGCCAGGCTTTAAGTTGGGGTGCCAATGTGCTGGCCCATCTATTGTTGGGCCTTCAGGCACGCGACTGTACCGCCGGCTTCCGGTGCTACCGACGCCGGGTGCTGGAGGCAGTAGACCCGGCATCGGTGCGGGCCGACGGCTATTCCTATCTGATCGAGATGCTCTTTCGCTGCCAGAGGCTTGGCTTCAGTATTGGCGAGGTACCGATCCTGTTTACGGACCGCCGGCTTGGCCGCTCCAAGATCTCGCAGCTCGAAATCGCGAAGGCCGGCCTGACCGTGTTGCGCCTGGCACTTCAGCGCTTAGCCCATAGAGAGCTCGCGCGCCAGGGGGAAGGTATAGAGGAGGCATCCTCATGAGCAGTGACAACAAAATCCGGATTATGGTGGTGGAAGACCACCCCCTGTTCCGAGAGGGGCTGCGTCGCGTGGCGCAGTTCGAAGAGGACCTGGAAATCGTGGCGGAGGCCAGCGATGGCGAAGAGGCGATCAGGCGCGCCCTGGAGCTCAAGCCCGATATCATCATGATGGATATCAACCTCCCCAAACTCAACGGCCTTCAGGCCACCCGCCAGATCCTGGCCGAGTGGGAGGAGGCGCGTATTATTGTCCTGACAGCCTACCACGACGACGAACAACAGTTCCATGCGCTTAGAGCTGGCGCTGCCGCCTACTTCCCCAAAGATACCAGCCCCGACGTTATCTTGAAAGCCATCCGGGCCGTGCATGAGGGCAAATACGTTATCGGCGATACCATTATGACCCGGCCGCAGCTCATGTCGTGGCTGGTCAACAAGTTCGAGGAGCTGGCAGTCTTCGACGAAGGGCCTGAGGACATGTTTACCCCCCTCTCCCCGCGCGAGATGGAGATACTGGTCCTGGTCGCGCGGGGGGCCAGCAATAAGGAGATTGCGCGCGCGCTCAGCATCAGCCGCCAGACCGTTAAGAACCATATGAGTTCCATCCTGCGTAAGTTGGGTGTCAGCGACCGTACCCAGGCCACCGTCCTTGCGCTGCGGCGGGGTTGGATCCGCCTGGAAGACACACGGCCCCTGGAGGCATAAAGGGCCGCACAGCTCTGCTGCTCCGGGCGGGTCTTCTGTTTGGAGAAGAGATAGCCAATGCGAGATCAGAGCCCCAGTGCCAGCCTGATCGAACTGGCCTTGATCATCGTGCTCATCGCCATTATCGTGATGGCCATCTTGTTGATTGTGGGCGAGGATTTGCGCCTTTGGGTGGTGAACACGATTCAGGGCTTCCTGGCTGGGCGTTCGTAGGAGCGCAGCGTGCTGTGCTCCATTGACATCAAGTTAACGGTCAAA
>DAOTZS010000181.1:0-6193 GCA_034434335.1 Anaerolineae bacterium | reverse complement strand
GGATCGCCCCACCCGGCACGAAGTGCCCAGGAGGGGCGATTTCAATCGGCCTGTTCAGCGGTGACTGGAAGTCACCCTTTTGGGGCCTGCGGCCAGAGGTCGGCCTTCGCCGACCTCTCTCATGATACATACATCAAGGGTGTCGGCGTAGGGGCGATCCTCCGGATCGCCCCACCCGGCACGAAGTGCCCAGGAGGGGCGATTTCAATCGGCCTGTTCAGCGGTGACTGGAAGTCACCCTTTTGGGGCCTGCGGCCAGAGGTCGGCCTTCGCCGACCTCTCTCGTGATACATACATCAAGGGTGTCGGCGTAGGGGCGATCCGGAGGATCGCCCCACCCGGCACGAAGTGCCCAGGAGGGGCGATTTCAATCGGCCTGAATAGTTACAAAAAAGGATGCTCCAGTGAACCAATTAGCCCCTATTCGTCGAACTACGCTGGATAACGGCCTGACCGTGGTGCTGCGCGAGATGCACCATGCCCCGGTGGCCAGTTTTTGGATCTGGTATCGGGTGGGCAGCCGTAACGAAGGCACAGGCACCACCGGCATCTCCCATTGGGTGGAACACATGCTCTTCAAGGGCACACCTTCCTACCCCCAAGGGGAATTCGACAAAGCCGTGGCGCGTGAGGGAGGTGTCTTCAACGGCATGACCTGGATAGATTTCACCACCTATTTTGAGACCCTGCCCGCAGAGCGCATTGACCTGGCGCTGCGCGTGGAGGCCGACCGCATGGTCAACGCGGTGTTCGACCCGCAGGAAACAGAACTTGAGCGCACGGTGATCATCTCCGAGCGGCAGGGCCACGAAAACGACCCCGAGTTTCTGTTGGAGGAATCCCTGAGGGCAGTGGCGTTCCAGGTCCACCCCTACCGTCACTCGGTGATCGGCTGGCCAGGCGACCTGCAGACGATCACCAGGGACCAGCTCTATAGCCACTATCGCACTTTCTACACTCCCAGCAACGCGGTGGTGGCCATGGCCGGCGATTTCAGCAGCGATGCTATGCTGGCCCGTATCCAGGAACTTTTCGGCACCATACCATCCGGCCCTCGGCCGCCCGCCCCGAGCGTGCTGGAACCTCCCCAGCGTGGTGAGCGCCGGGTGACGGTCGAAGGTCCGGGCACGACAGCTTATCTGGAGATAGCCTACCGGGCGCCCCGGGCTACCGACCCCGACTACCACCCCATGATCGTGCTGGGGACGATCCTGGGCGGAGCTCAGTCCATGACCCTGGGCGGTGGTGGCGTGCCCAACCGCAGCTCGCGGCTCTACCGGGCGTTGGTGGAGACCGAGCTGGCCACCGAGGTTGATTGCGGCCTGAGTTCTACGGTTGACCCATACCTCTTCAGTTTTACGGCCACCGTGCGCCAGGGCCGTTCCCTGCAGGAGGTGGAGGAGGCCGTGCTGGCGGAGATCCAGCGGGTGATCGAGGAGCCGGTGGCGGAAGTAGAACTTCAGAAAGCCATCAAGCAGACCCGGGCTCAGTTTGCCTATTCCAGTGAGAGCGTTTCCGACCAGGCTTACTGGCTGGGTTTCAGCGAGATCGTGGCTGATGTGAGCTGGTTTGAGTCCTACATGGAGCGGCTGGCTGCTGTTACCATAGAAGACGTGCAGCGCGTGGCGCGGACTTACTTTCGCCCGTCGCTGCGCAATGTGGGGTGGTATGTGCCCAAGGGTGGCAATGGGCCGTAGGGAGCGTCAGGCCGTGAAGAAGGTGGGTAGCTATTCAGGGCGGTGACTGGAAGTCACCCTTTTTGGGCCTGTGGCCAGTGGTCGGCCTTCGCCGACCTCTCTCATGATACATACATCAAGGGTGTCGGCGGAGGCCGACACCCGGCACGAAGTGCCCAGGAGGGGCGATTTCAATCGGCCTGAATAGTTACCAAGGTGAAGCATGCAGGAGGCAAGCTTGGAGATATCAGCAGAGGTCATGGGAGTGCAAGGCACGCGCTTTCTGGGTCTCAGTCATAGCACGTCCTCGGCTTTGCCTGGCCCTGGCAACGTGCTAAGGCGTACCCTGCCCAACGGGATAACTGTGCTGGCGCGCGAAAACTGGAGCGCGCCCTCGGTGGTAGTGGAAGGGTATCTGTTGGTCGGCGGCCTGGATGAGCCAGAGGAGCTGATGGGGCTGGCCTCCTTTGCTGCCGGGATGCTCAGCCGGGGCACCGAACGGCGCTCCTTTGCCGAGATCAATGAGATCGTGGAAGGGGTAGGCGCATCCATCGGCTTTAATGCCGATCACCATACCACCAGCTTCTCCGCCAAGTCGCTGGCTGAGGACCTGGGCCTGATCCTGGATATCCTGGCCGATGAACTGCGGCATCCTGTCTTCCCGGCCGAGCACGTGGAGAAGGTGCGGGGCCAGCGCCTGACCGCCATCGCCGAGCGGGAGAACGATACCCGGCTGATGGCCGCTTTTGCGTTGCGGGAACTGATGTTCGATGGACACCCGTTAGGCCGCGATCTGTTAGGCACGCGGGAAAGCAACGCGGCCGTCACACGGCCGGCCCTGATGGAGTTTTACCAGAGATACTATTGCCCTCAGGGTATGGTGGTGGCGGTGGTGGGCGCGGTGCCGGCTGAAGAGGCGGTGGCCAGGGTCGGGGAGGCGTTCGCGGATTGGGCAGGCGAGCGCCCTGAGCGGCCGCCGTTGCCCCCGGTGGCCTGGCCCCAGGAAGTGCGGCGGGCCCATGTGGCCATGCCCGACAAGAGCCAGGCCGATCTCGTGTTGGGCTGGCCAGCCATGCGCCGCTTAGACCCGGACTTCGATGCGGCCCGCCTGGCCAACACCGTCCTCGGCGTTTTCGGCATGATGGGACGCCTGGGGGTCAGCGTGCGAGAACGGCAAGGGCTGGCCTATTACGCCTTCAGCCGCCTGCAGGCCAACAAGGATGTCGGCCTGTGGCTGGCCACAGCGGGGGTGAGCCCGACGGCCGTGGACCAGGCCCTGGGGTCCATCCTGGCCGAGGTCCAGCGCCTGGGCGATGAGCCAGTGCCGGACGAGGAGTTAGAGGACAGCAAAAGGTATCTCATTGGCTCATTGCCTTTGCGGCTGGAAACCAACGACGGTGTGGCCAGCGTGCTGGTGGATATCGAATGGCATGGCCTGGGGCTGGATTACCTGGAAAGGTATGCCGGCCTGATCACGGCCTTGACGGCCGAGGATGTACAGCGCGTGGCGCGTAAGTATCTGAACCCAAACGCCTATGCGCTGGCGGTGGCAGGGCCGGCAAGCTGAGGATAGGGCTTATGAGCGCGGCGCAGCCGGTTGGTGACATGCCTCGCCTGGCCGTGGGAGCTGATCTGGTGGCCGTCGAGCGCATCGAGGCGTTGGTCAGGCGCTATGGCGAGCGGTTTATGGCGCGGGTCTTCACGGCTGGCGAAGCGGCTGATTGTGCTGGCCGGCCAGAGTCGCTGGCGGCGTGCTGGGCCGCCAAGGAGGCGGCGGCCAAAGCGCTGGGTACCGGTATTGGCCCTGTGGCCCCAAACGAGATCGAGGTGGTGCACGATTCCGCGCGCCGGCCGGCCCTGCGCCTGCACGGACGGGCACAGGCGTTGGCCCAGCAGCTCGGCCTGACCCGCTGGGCCGTCAGCCTCAGCCACGATGGCGGCCTGGCGCTGGCTGTGGTGGTCGCGCTGGGGTGATGGAGCGCACCCGCGGGGTGTCTTTTTTCGCTTTGGTTGGAGGTAGTACGATGCCAGAGAAGATTCTGGTCGTGGAAGATAACCAGGCGATGCGCTTATCCCTGGTGCGGTTGCTGGAGGGGGAGTCTTACGAAGTGGTGCAGGCGGTGGATGGCGAAGATGCCCTGGCCAAGTATGCCCAGCATTCCCCCGACCTGGTGATCATGGACATCAATATGCCGCGCATGAACGGCCTGGAGGCAGTGCGCAGGCTGCGCGAGTTCTCCGGCGTGCCCATCCTGATGCTTTCTGTGCGCAGCAACGAGATGGACAAGGTCTACGGGCTGAATGTGGGCGCCGATGATTATCTGGCCAAGCCGTTCGGCCGCGACGAGTTGCTGGCCAGGGTGCGGGCTTTGCTGCGCCGCCATGTCCATGAGCGGCTGGCCAGCCGTCCTGATGTGTTGCGCCTTGGTGGAGGAGAACTGATCATTGATCGCGAGCAACAGCAGGTGCTGCTGGGCGGCCAGTTGGTGCGGCTGACTCCCATCGAGAGCCGCCTGCTGTTTACCCTGGCCGAGAAGCCCGGCGAGGTGTTCACCCAACGCCAGTTGTTAGAGGCTGTGTGGGAAGGGGACCCTTCAGGCACCAGCCAGAACCTGAAGTTGTACATCCTCTACCTGCGGCGCAAGATCGAGCCCGATCCCGAGGAGCCGCGCTATCTGCTGACGGTGCGGGGAGTGGGGTATATGCTGGCGGCATTGTAGCTTGCCTCGCCACAGCCAGGAAAGAGAGAAGCGGGAAGTTGGGGGAGAGCAAAGCTCTCCCCTGGCCGCAGGCCAGAGGAGAGGGGGGATTGAATGGAGGGTTTTGCGGCGGCCGAAGGCCGCCGCAAAACCTTTTTCTCCCCCTCCCCTCTCCTGCCGCCAAAGGCGAGCGGGGGAGGGGAGGGGAGGGCTGTGATTTTGACAGACCATAGAGCGTGGTGTAGAATAGCAATAGACTTACACGAGTAGACATTACGAGTAGAGATAGCGAGTGGAGACAAGGAGTGAGTATGAGTGGTCAGCAGAAGGGAGGTGGTGTGGTACCAATATCAGAAAATGCTCTTCCCCGCATGATCCGGTTCCGCTATATCTAGCTCACAAAGGAGGATGACGATGGCAATCCCTAAGAAGGTTTCGCGACGCGAGTTCGTAAGGTTGGCCGGCATGGCTGCTGGTGCGGCTGCGCTGGGTGCTTGCGTAGCCCCCACGCCTCAGGTCATCAAAGAGACTGCCGTTGTGGAGAAGGTCGTGACCAAAGAGGTGGAGAAGATCGTGACCCCCACGCCTACTCCTATCACCTTCTCCATGCTGGTAGAGACGAACGACGAGATCATAGCAGCTCACCAGGCAGCCATAAACGAGTACAAAGAAGTTAAGCCTTGGGTTACTGTCAAGATCCAGCCCGGCTCAACCCCCGAGCTGAACGAGATCGTCCCCTGGCTGGCGGCTGGCACGGCGCCCGACACTTTCCGCCATGCCCTGGATCGTGGCACCGGTTGGGGCCTCAAGAACCTCTTGTATGACTTCGCCCCCTTCGCCAAGGAGGTGGGAGCCGTTGACAAATACGTAGAGGCCGTCTGGAAGGGGTACATGTGGCGGGACGGCCAGGTTTGGATGCTCCCCTCTGACACCAACACCTTCTGCCTCTGGTGCAACCCCGTCCTCTTTGAGCGGGCCGGAGTCACGAACCTCATGCCGCCCAAGACCTGGGATGAGATGGTACAGGCGGCCAAGGCTATCGCCAAGCCCGACCCCGACCCGAACAAGGCCATCTGGGGCTTCGGTCGGCCGACCACCATCGGCTGGGCTTCCTGGTGGCAATATTGGTGGCTGTGGCGCGAGGGTGGCGACTACTACGACGGCAAGAACCTCCTCTACAAAGAGGCGATGATTGAGTCCATCAAGAAGGTCCAGTTCCTGGTCAAGGAGCAGCTCCTCCCCGCCATGGACAACTGGCAGGACCACTGGTATCAGGGGCGCATGGCGATGCAAGAGTACGGCCAGTGGGTTTTGCCGGCGGATGTGCCCGGGCCGTGGAACGACAACAACCCCAAGGGGAAGTGGGAAGCCGATTACCCCCGCCCCAACTTCGTGATCTCCACCATGCCCAAGTTCCGCGACGACGTCCCCGGCTACTCCATCCTGGCCGGCTTCGGCTGGTGCATCCCCAAGAGTAACAAAAACTTCGACGAGACGGCGGAATATCTCTGGTGGCACATCAGCCATCCGAAGCACGGCCAGATGTATGTCACGCCTTACAAG
This sequence comes from Anaerolineae bacterium, assembly GCA_034434335.1. GTDB lineage: Bacteria > Chloroflexota > Anaerolineae > CG2-30-64-16 > CG2-30-64-16 > DAOTZS01. The sequence continues at coordinate 255 of DAOTZS010000181.1, read as the reverse complement.
CAATTGCCCGCCGTCAAGAAGGAAGTGGTCACGCACCCGTGGCTGGACCACCCGGCCCTGGCTGCCTTCCAGGAGCAACTGAAGACGACCAAGCCCATGACGGTCTATCCGGAGGTCCTGCAGATCATAGACGAGTGCAACCCCAGCCTCCTCATCAATGCCTTCACGGGGAAGATCACCGCAGAGGAGGCCGTGGAGGAATCGTACAAGTGCGCGGAGCCCATCATCCGAGAAGCGCAAGCGAACAGGTAGGTG
>DAOTZS010000180.1:0-2602 GCA_034434335.1 Anaerolineae bacterium | reverse complement strand
GTGCACCTGGCCAACCCCGATCGGGTGATCAAAGCGGTAGATGGCGACTACGATCCACCCGGGCCTGGTCTTCCTGATAACCATTGCTACTGTGGCTGGTACAACGGTCACGGTGTGGACCTGGGCAAACTTCATAAGGGCTATTGGCAGAAGGTCAAGCCTGGATGGCTGTATGGCTGCGGCGAGTTCGGCGCTGAGGGCCTTGATCCGGTTGATCTCATGCGTCGACGTTACCCCTCGGCGTGGCTGCCGCAGACACCCGACGAAGAGCGGACCTGGACCCCCTCGCGCATCCCCGGAGCCCAGACGGAGCGCTTTCATTACATGTGGTTCGACACCCAGCACAGTTTGGCCGATTGGGTCACGGCCAGCCAGGCTCACCAGGCCTGGGTTACTCGCCTGATGACCGAAGCTTTCCGCCGCGACAGCCGGATGGTCTCGTTCGCCATTCACCTCTTCATTGACGCCTTCCCAGCGGGATGGATGAAGGCGATTATGGACACGGAGCGACAGCCCAAGACGGCCTATTTCGCCTATCGTGAGGCGCTGACACCCCTGATGGCCAATCTGCGCACCGACCGCTACGCCTTCTGGAGTGGGGAGGAGATGAACCTGGAGGCATGGGTCTGCAACGATTTGCCCTATGCGCCAGAGCCACTCTGGTTGCATTACCAGATGGAGGTGAGAGGTCAGGTGTACTTCAGCCAGCGCGTGCTGGCCAGAGTGCCCGCGTGTGATAGCGCCTTTCAAGGCTTCCTGCACCTGCGCGCGCCCCGGGTTGAAGAGCGTACCTCGGTGACACTCCGCCTGGGGCTGTTGAGTGAGGACGGCGAGGTGATACACGATACAGCCATCGTAGTGGATGTCTTTCCCATTCCTGCCAGAGTGGACGAGGCGGTTTATCTGATCGGCTCTGCAGAGGGTCCCGCGGCCCGGCTTGCTCGTGCGCTAGACCTGGAGCCCGTCTACAGTGGCTCTATCGAGCAGGGAGTGATCCTGATCAGCGACTCTGCTGCCCTTGCCTCACGCCAAGCCGAGATTGCAGAAGCGGTGACACGGGGAGCTACCGCTGTCTTCCTGGAGCTACCGATTGGCCGGCATTCCATCTTTGGTGACCTGGTAGAAGTGGAGCCATGTGGGATGAACCCGCGCCACTTTGTATCGCGCGCCACAGGCCATCCGCTGGTGGAGGGGTTTCTGCCTCATGATTTCCGTTTCTGGCATGATGATGCGGTTGGCTATGTGACCCCATTTCTGGCGTCTACCTTCTCGGCCTCTGGCTGGACTCCCATCCTCACCTCCGGCAATGGCGATTGGTCGAGCGACTGGAAGCCGACGCTGGCGGCCGCCGAGAAGCGGTACGGCGCGGGGGTTGTGCGCATCTGCCAGCTTGAGCTGGCGAACCGCGTGGCTGGCAATCCGGTTGCCCATCTCTTCGCGCTCCGTTTGCTACAAAAACAAGGAGGACTACGTGACACAAGAGTTCACCTGTGAGTTCGACCCGGCCGCGGTAACCGCGTTTGGCGTGGCTGAAGGTGGGCCGGCCTGGCTACAGCGGCTATTGGGGCTGACCTGCGCAGTTGCGGGGGAAGACCTGGGGCCGGCCAGGACCCGTGGCCTTGCCCTGCTGGACACCAGCCGGGGCCGCTTTGAGGGAGAGTTGCTGAAATTGACCACCAGCCATTTCGGGCCAGATACCGCGACCTTCGTTTGGCGGACGGCAGAGGGCAACCTCAGGCTGGAGAGCCACTGGCGCCTCTCCAGCCAGGACGGCATCTGGAGCCGTGCCGATTCGCTATATAACGACGGGGAGCAATCAGTCATCATCTATCAATGCCTGGCGCGCTTTCCCTTCTCGCCGGGCCATTACGAGATCTATAGCCAGGCCAGCAATTGGTGCGACGAGAATCAGGGGCTCTGGCAGCCCTTACACCACGGCACGTTGATCTTGGGGAATGTCGGTGGTCGCACGACTCAGGGCGGTACCCCCTACCTGTGCCTGCGAGAAGAGGGCGGCGCGCGGGCACTGGCATTTCACATATTGCCGACTGGCAACTGGGTTATTCGTGTACGCGCAGAGAGCGTGGGTACCCATCCCCTTCTATTCGCAGTGGTTGAGATGGGCCTGGCGAATGAAGGGTTGCGTCTGGAGCTGCCGGCTGGTGGATCGTTGGTACTGCCGGAAATCCTGATTCAGGTTGTGCCCCAGGGTGTGCCAGAGCTGGCGACGCCCACGCTCCATCGCTATGTTTTGGCGCGCTACTTCGCCCACGCCAAGCCCCATGCCCCTGTGGTCTACAATACCTGGTTCGACACCTTCGAACATCTCGATGTGTTCCGCCTGCGGCGACAGCTTGCCGCTGCAGCCGAGATCGGCTGTGAGGTCTTTGTGGTGGATGCCGGCTGGTACGGTGCGGGTGAGGGGCCGTGGTTCTTGCAGGTGGGCGACTGGCGGGAAAAACGTGGCGCGGCATTCGACGGCCGCATGACAGAGTTTGCCGAGGAGGTGCGCGCGGCCGGCCTGGGCTTTGGCCTCTGGATGGAGCCGGAGCGCAACCACCCATCAGTCCCTGTCGTACAGGCACACAGTGATTGGTTCCTG
>DAOTZS010000179.1:0-18750 GCA_034434335.1 Anaerolineae bacterium | reverse complement strand
GAGATCAACCCGGCTATCATGTTCGGCAAACCGGTGATCAGAGGCACGCGCATCACCGTTGAGCATATCCTGCGCAAATTGGCCGGGGGTATGACGATAGATCAAATTCTGGCCGACCATCCGCACCTTACTCCAGATGACATCTATGCTGCTGCCGCTTTCGCAGCCGATTATCTGGCTCAGGAAGAAATCGTCTTCGCGAAGTAGCGGCATAGGAGGAGGGCGTGGCAGCCATCGAATACAAGAAGCTACTCATGGCCGGCCCGATGCGCTGGATTGTGCTCACCAAGGATGGCAAAGTCACTACTCTGGCCTGGTTCGTCAAGGTCCGCTACACGGCCCAGGGCAACGGCACCGTGCTCTTCGCCCGCAGCGACCTCCAAGGCGATGGACACGACGAGGTCTTTGCCGTGTTCAGCGACAACCCGGCCATGGCAAAACACCTGCGGGATGACATCTTCAGCTACACTGCCTTTGCCGGCGTCCCTGGCCAGACCCCGCCGGCTCCGGTTGTACAGGCCACCTTTGAGAGCCGGGGCGACTTTCCGGGGCCCATCGTTGAGTCCATGAAGGCTGTGGATGGCACAACCCTCGTCCTCTCCCTCGAGCGGTTTGGGCCGCCGAGGGCCTACGTGCGGCAGGTCAACGAGCGAGTGACAGAGGTAGGCGCCTTCGTCGTACCGGCCAGCTTCTCGTTGGAGATCAACGGCATCGTCCCCGTCGGCCTCCCGGAGATTGGTCCCCTGGCTGAAGCACCGCCTGTCGGGGCCGATGTGCAGAATCTGTGGTACGAATCGGGCTGACAAGAACGAACGGCCACCGGTCTGGCCTGAAAGTGGAGCGGAGATCATCCGTCGGATAACACACCAGGAAGGTTCCTCCCATGACAACCGGCATCTCTCACTTTGTACCGACTTTGGCACTCTCCGTCCTGACGCTGACCTGCCTGCTCGCCGTCCTGGCCGTAGGATGTGTGCCGATAACTGTTGTGCCGACGCCTCACCCGGCACCCACCTTGGAAGGCCCAGACCCATTTGCCCAGAACGCTCGCCTGGGCCGGGGCGTCAACCTTGGCAACGCCCTGGAGGCACCTCGGGAAGGGGAGTGGGGTGTTACATTGGAAGAGGAGTACTTCGATCTCATCCGCCAGGCAGGATTCAACTCTGTGCGCATCCCCATCCGCTGGTCGGCCCACGCCGACCTGGAGGAACCCTACCGCATTCAGCCGGCCTTCTTCCAGCGGGTGGATTGGGCAGTGGATCAGGCTCTGTCGCGTGGGTTGCTGGCCATCATCAATGTCCATCATTACGAAGAGATCATGCAGGACCCCGATGGCCATCGCGCGCGCTTCCTGGCCCTGTGGGAGCAGATCGCTGATCACTATCGCGACTACCCTCCGGAGCTGCTCTTTGAGCTACTGAACGAACCCACTGGCAGCCTTACGCCCAGGGTGTGGAACAACCTGTTGGCAGAGGCGCTCCAGGTGGTTCGCCGCTCCAATCCACAACGCACCGTCATCGTGGGACCAGGCTACTGGAACAGCATTCCCGCGCTTGGCCAACTGCGGCTGCCGGCCGATGACCCCTATCTTATCGTGACAGTGCACTATTACAACCCCTTCCCGTTTACCCATCAGGGCGCGGAGTGGGTATCGGGCAGCCAGGCATGGCTGGGGACGCGCTGGGAAGGCACGCCGGCCGAGCAGCAAGCCATCCAGCGAGACCTGGATGTCGCGGCCAACTGGGCGAGGAAGAATGGCCGGCCTCTCTTCCTGGGCGAATTCGGGGCCTACAGCAAGGCCGATATGGCCTCGCGCGTGGCCTGGACCGCATACGTGGCCCGGCAGGCCGAGGCGCGCGGCATGAGTTGGGCCTACTGGGAGTTCTGTGCCGGCTTCGGAGTGTACGACCGGGTGCGCCGCGCCTGGAACCAGGACCTTTTGCGCGCCCTCATCCCATAGCCGGCCAGGAATCAGCTCAGGGGGTGGGGAGCCGTCACCGGGGCCCGGGCATGATCCCCTTCACCCGCGTCCTCACCCGGTAGACAGAGGTGCGAGCGGTGATGTACAGCGTTTGTCCATCATCGCCCCAGGCGCAATTGGCCGGCACCTCCCGTGTCGGGATCAGCCCTCGGAAGCGGCCATCAGGTGCATAGGTCCAGATCCCCAGCGCGTTGGCAACATAGAGATTCCCCTCCTCATCCACCTTCATGCCATCAGGAACCCCCTCGCTGGGATGAGAAAGGTCGGCGAAGATACGGCCGTTATGCAGGGTGCCATCCTCTGCCACGTCAAAGGCCCGCACGTGCTGGCGATGCGAGTCGTCTATGTAGAGCACCTTCTCGTCTGGCGCGAAGGCCAGGCCATTGGGACGCTCGAAATCGGCTGCTACCAGGGTCAGGCGGCCATGGGGATCAAAACAGTAGACCCCATTATGCGGCTGCTCCTGCTCCTCGGGCCGGATGCCGTAGGGGGGATCGGTGAAGTAGATGAGGCCGTCGGAGCGGACAACGATGTCGTTGGGGCTGTTCAGCCGCCGGCCAGCGTAGTGGGTCACCAGAGGCACCGGTCCCTGGTCGGCACCCTGATGGATGGCAGCGACAGACACGCAGCGGTTGCCGTGCTCGCATGCCAGCAAACGGCCCTGCCGGTCGAGGGTCAGGCCATTGCTGTGGCTACTGGGCTCGCGAAACACGGTCACCTTTCCGTGGGGCGGCAGCTTGTAGATGCGGTCGGCGGGGATGTCGCTGAAGAGGAGAAAGCCGTCGGGATGCCATACCGGTCCCTCGGTAAAGACGAAGCCGGTGGCCACCCATTCAACCGCGCCAACACTGAGATCGGATATATGCATGGCTGGTATCCTTTCATCACCCGCTGGCTGGGCTCTGATGCGCCTCACCGGCCCGACGTACTTCCTCCACCAACTGCGCCATGCGGCGGTAATGCGAACCAGGCCAGTAAACCTGCCCGCACTCCTGGCAGATGTGGTACTCATCATACTCTTCCCTCACTTCGGCCGGAAGCCGCTCCAGAACCTCTTCCTTGGAGACCTTTTGCAAGAGGCCATTACAGCGCAGGCAACGGCAAAATGGCTGGATGGCATTGAACAGATCGAAGCGGCGCAGCACCTCCAGCAGTTGCTGTCGCGGTTGGGTGGTCCGCAGGCAGTAGCCATGGGTCACCTGGTTGCGCTTGAGCAGGCCCCGATCGCGGGTGAGCAGGATGCGCCTCTCGTTGCTGGAGATGGAGGCCAGCTCCTCATCCCGATAGTCATTGCGATAGAGGGTATCGAACCCCAACAGGCGCAGATAGGCTGCCAGCCGGCCCAGATGGGTATCCAGCACGAAGCGGGGTTGGCGCAAAGGCTGGGGGCGGAGGCGCAGAACAGGGGTGATGTCCAGGGATTCGAACACGGGGTAGACGCTAATGTGGTCCCCGTCCCGCACCAGATACGAGAAGTCCACAGATTCCCCGTTGGCCAGGATGACATCCACCTCGGTGTGTGGCACACCCAGGGCCTCGATCATGTCCTTGACCGCGGTGGGCATCTCGAAGGTGTGGCAGAAAGTGACCATCCTGCGTTCAGGCGGCAGGAAGTCGTTGAGCTCGGCATAAAAGCGGAAGTAAGCCTGTTGCAGTGGCAGGCGGTGGTCATTGCTCATGATAGACCAATCCCAGGGGCGCAGCGGTGCAGGATCTGCGAGAGGAAAACGCAGGTGCGCTCATACTGAACAGCAATACCAGGGTCCATGAATACCGATCTGAACGGCAGAGTGTGGGGAATAGTCTACCCGATTCCGGGAAGGGTGTCAAATGATCATTTGGCTGGGCGAATGGGTAGTCTTCCTAAGGGTGTTGCTGGTCATTGCGAGCCCCAGAAGAGGGCCGGGTGGGCGACGGCATTGCCGGGGGGGCGACGGCATTGCCGTCGCCCACCCGGGTAGAAATCAGAGGCGAAGCCCGCCGCAAGAGGCGGGCAGTCGCTCCGGTAGCAACGTCCAACAGGGGGACCATCGGCGAATGTAGGACGTGGGATAATCGGCCAACGTTTGTGGCCAGACTGGTACGCTGTGCTATAATGCAAAGGCATTACGTGCCAGGGACACTGAGATGTATGACCAAAGGAATAGGAGATGATGGCACCCAAGCGTCTTTCCAGTGCATCGGCGCGTATCCAGAGGGCAGGGCAGTGGACAGCCCGCGTCGTCGTGGTCCTGACGGCCTGGGCCGGCGAGCGGTTGGAAGATGCGGCCATGTGGGCAGTGAACCTCGTGCGCGACCTGCCGCTGAGGGTGGGGCGTTTGCTGGTGACAGGGTGGGGGCTGGCGTGCGACCTGTTGAGCCTGCTGCCAGGCACTGTATGGGCCCTGGCCCGGCAGGGGCCTGGAGCCGCGTTGGACTGGGCACGGGCCAGGGTCGGCCGCAGCGGCCGACGCCTGGGCACGCTGGCCCTCCAGGCCCTGGACCTGGTGGGCCTCCCCGAAGCCTTCACCTTCTGCTGGCATTTGGTGACCCGGGCCAGCCCGCTCACCGGGCCGGAGATCGCCGCGGTGGCTGGCGCCCTGGGGCCGGCAGCCTTGCGTTACCAGGATGTACGCGTGGCCGAGGGCGGGATCTTGCGCCTCATTTTCCGGCTGAACGGTGGCCGCGCCTTTACCACCTTCCATACTGTCAATCTGCCTGCCAGTGGGTACGCCGCACGCAGCAGCCTGGACATCTTGCTGCATGAACTGGTGCACGTATATCAGCATGAACGCGTAGGTAGCCTCTACCTGGCCCAATGCCTGCATGCCCAGGCCACAGCCGGCTACAGTTACGGTGGACCCGAAGGACTGGCGGCAGCTCTGGCCGCCGGCAAGCACTACCGGGACTTCAACCGCGAGCAACAGGCCCAGATCGTGCAGGATTACTATCTGCTACTGCGCCACGGCCTGGATGTGTCGGCCTACGAGCCGTTCATCGCCGAGATGCGCGCGGGGAAGTTTTGAGGCCCCCACCCGGCCTGCGGCCACCCTCCCCCGCCAGCCCCGGTACGGGCACAGCGTCGCTGTGCCCGTACGGGCGCAGCAGGGGAGGGCTTCAGAGAGGAGTTCCTTTGGCGAAAAAAGAGTTCCGAGTTGAAGGGGAGTACCGCTATGATCGTTCAGGGCCGGTGCGCTGGATTATATCACACCTGCTGCGTTATCCAGCCTTCCCGCTGATCGCCCTGGCGGCCGCGGTGCTCAACAACACCTGCTACAGCGCCATCCAGCTCTTTATCGGCCGTGCCTTCGATCTGATCGCCGCGCCCGATTGGAGAGCCGGGATTACCCCGCCGGCTGTGCTCCTGAGCGCGGCCTTGGGAGTGATGGGGATGGCCATCGGCCAGGGCCTGACAGGGCTGATGCGCAACTTCAGCATTGAGTTCCTGGCGCAGCGGATTGAACGGGACGCGCGGGACGAGCTGTACATCAGCTTGCTGGGCAAGAGCCAGACCTTCCATGGCCGGCAACGCATCGGCGACATTATGGCGCGTGCCACCAACGATGTGCGGTCGCTAAACCTGATGTTCAGCCCCGGCCTGATGCTGATCCTCGACTCGGCCATGGCCGTGGTGGTGCCGCTGGTTATGATCACGCGCCTCAAGGCCGAGCTGCTGCTGATCCCGGGCCTGTTCCTGGTGTTCCTGGCCATCACCGTTGCTGACTACAATCGTCGCCTGAATCCGGTGAGCATGGCCTTGCGCGAGCAATTCGGCGTGATGAACGCCGGCCTGGCAGAAGCGATCACCGGCATTGAGGTGGTGAAAGCCAATGTCCAGGAGCACCATGAGTGGCAGCGCTTCACCGAAGACGCGCGCAAGTTCCGGGATCACTTCGTGCGGCAGGGGGAGATCCAGGCGCGCTATCTGCCCATGCTGGTCTTCACCGTGGCCTGGGCGGGCAGCTTCCTGCACGGGCTGCTGGCCTGGCAGGCGGGTGGGCTCAGCCTGGGGCAGGTGATCTCTTTCATCGGTCTGGTGGGTACCCTGCGCTTTCCCACCTTTATCTCCATTTTTACCTTCAACCTGGTGCAGATGGGGATCGCCGGCGCGCGGCGCATCCTGGAGATGATCAACACGGAGACCGAGCTGGACGAGAACGAAGGCGGGGTCAGTCGGCCGATCCAGGGCGAGGTGACCTTCGAGCATGTGACCTTCAGCTATAACGGCCAGCCAGTGCTGCAGGACATCAGTTTCACGGCCCGGCCTGGGGAGACGATAGCCATCGTGGGGCAGACGGGCTCAGGCAAAACGACCTTGACGCGGCTGATCAACCGCATTTTCGATGTGGACAGTGGCCGGGTGTTGGTGGACGGGGTGGACGTGCGGGATTGGAATCTGGCCTCACTGCGTTCGCAGATCTCGACCATTGAGCAAGACCCCTTCCTCTTCTCGCGCACCGTGGCTGAGAATATCGCTTTCGGATGCCCGGGCGCCACTCAGGAGCAGATCGAGGAAGCCGCGCGCGCCGCCCAGGCCCATGAGTTCATCATGAGTTTTCCGAATGGTTACGCAACCGAGATCGGTGAGCGAGGGGTGACCCTGTCGGGTGGGCAACGGCAGCGCATTGCCATCGCCCGTGCCTTTCTCACCAACCCGCGCATCCTGATCCTCGACGACAGCACCAGCGCCATTGATAGCGCCACCGAAGATCAGATCCAGCGCGCCATGCGGCGCATCAGCAGCGAGCGCACCACCTTTCTGATCACCCATCGCCTGAGCCAGATCCGCTGGGCCGATCGGATCCTGGTGCTGCGGCGCGGCCGGCTGGTGGACCAGGGGACCCATGAGGAGCTGATGGCACGCTGTGAGGACTACCGCCGCATCTTCGCGCGGTACGATTAGAGGGCAGCTGGCCGACAAGGGAGAGCAGGAATGGGTTTTATTCTGGATGGCCTGGATAGCGAGGCTTACGACCGTAACTACAGCGACCGTGAGCTGCTAGCGCGCGTGCTGGCTTACTTCAGCCCTTATCGCCGGCAGATGTTGCTGGTCGCCGTGGCAATTACGCTGAACTCGCTGGCGGGCACCGGTGGGCCGATTTTGATCTCCAAAGGGATTGACATCCTGGCCCGCAATACCTCGCTGACGGCCATGCTGCTGCTCACAGGGGGTGTGTTCCTGTTGGGAGCCGCGGCGTGGTGTTTCAACTTCATCCAGCAATGGTTTTCAGCCCGGGTGGTGGGGAGTGTTGTGCTCAAGATCCGGGAGGATGTGTTTGCGGCGGCGGTCCGGCACGACATGTCCTTCTACGACGAACACTCTTCGGGCAAGATCGTCAGCCGCATCACCTCCGACACGCAGGACCTGTCCGACGTGGTCACCCTGACCACTAACCTGATCAGCCAGGTTTTGCTGGTAGGGGTGTTGTCGCTGTGGCTGCTCAATATCAACGTGTGGCTGACGTTGCTGCTGTTCGCCATGGCCCCCATCGCGGTGGCGGTAGCGCTCAGTTTCCGGCATATTGCCCGACGGGTGACGCAGCGGGCGCGCCGGGTGACGGCCAAGATCAATGCGCTGATTCAGGAATCTATCAGCGGGATCATGGTAGCCAAGAGCTTCCGCCAGGAGCACGCTGTATATCAGGCCTTTGCGGCCAACAATCGGCAGGCTTATCAGGTGGGGTTGCGCCGTGGCCTGACTCTGAACACCATCTTCCCGATCCTGGGCGCCTCGTCGGGGTTGGGGGTGGCGGCGCTGATCTACGCCGGGGGTATGGCCACGCGCACGGGCGCGGTAAGCCCGGGCAACTGGTACCTGTTCATGCAGGCGGTAGGGTTTTTCTGGTGGCCGCTGATCAACATCGCCTCGTTTTGGAGCCAGTTTCAGGATGGGTTGGCGGCTGCAGAGCGAGTGTTCGCGCTGATGGATGCAGAACCCAAGGTAGTGCAGGTGGCGGCTGAACCTGTAGGCCGTCTGCAAGGCGAGATCACCTTTCGCCACCTGCGCTTCAGTTATAGCACCAATCCCGGCGACGGCCGGCATGGGGAGGTGGTGCTGCCCGACTTCACGTTGACCATTCGGCCGCGAGAGACGGTGGCGTTGGTAGGCCATACTGGCGCCGGCAAGACCAGTGTGGGCCGGCTGATCATGCGTTTCTACGAGTTCCAGGGAGGGGAGCTGCTGGTGGATGGCCGCGATATCCGGCGGCTGGACCTGGACCAGTATCGCCGGCAGATCGGCCTGGTGCCGCAGGAGCCTTTCCTCTTCTCGGGCACGGTGCGAGAGAATATCCGCTATGGGTGTGAGGGCGCGACGGATGAGGAGGTATTGGCAGCGGCCATGCGCATTGGCCGCGGGGACTGGATCGCCGATCTGCCGAACGGCCTGGATACCGATGTGGGGGAACGGGGGGCGAACCTCTCGATGGGGCAACGGCAGTTGGTGGCCCTGGCGCGGGTCTTGCTCAAAGATCCCGCCATCTTCATCCTGGACGAGGCCACTGCCAGCGTAGACCCCTTCACCGAAGCCCAGATCCAGGAGGGGCTGGAGACCATCATGCGGGATCGCACGGCCATCGTGATCGCGCATCGGCTTTCCACGGTTAAGCACGCTGATCGTATCATTGTGATGGATCATGGCCGCATCATCGAAGAAGGGACGCATGCGACGTTGCTGGCGCGGGGCGGGCACTACGCGGAGTTATACAATACCTACTTCCGACACCAGTCGTTGGAGTATGTTGAGGAGTTTGGCCGGCTTCGTGGGGTGGTGCCCCATGAACGTTTACAAATTAACCGTGCAACAGAAGCTGGCCCCTGAAGCCATCGGGCTGAGAGGGCCAAGCCCCGCAGGGGCTTCGCCCTTTGAGCGCGGGGCTTCCAGCCCCGCCTTCCTATCCGGTAGTCTCAGGAGGTGCACCTATGGCAGGGAAATTGACAGGCAAGAAAGTAGCTATCATTGTGGCTCAGGAGTTCGAAGATATCGAGCTCCTCTATCCGGTGTTGAGGCTCAGCGAAGAGGGGGCCGAGGTGGTGGTGGTGCCGGTGCGTGAGGGGCTCCACCCGCGGCCGTATGTCGAGAACAAGCCAGTTACAGGTCGGTTTGGCCACACGGTTCCCATCCCTGTGATGGCCGAGGGCAGGAGGTATCGGGTGAGGGAACTGGAGGAATTGACCGTGGAAGAGATTGATTGCCTGCTCTTTCCCGGCGGTTACTCGCCTGATGCCTTGCGGCTACACGCGGGAACCCTGGAGCTGGTACGCGAGTGCTATCGGCGAGGCAAGATAGTGGCCGCCATCTGTCACGGCCCATGGGTCCTGATCTCCGCAGGGATCATCAAAGGTAAGCGGGCCACCGGCTACGCGGCTGTGCGGGACGACCTGATCAATGCCGGCGCCCACTTCGTGGACGTGCCGGCCGTGCGCGACGGCAACATCATTACCGGGCGAGTACCCGACGATCTGCCGGAATTCTGCCAGGAGATCATCGCCGCGCTTTCTGCTTGACGAACCCATTGCCTCTGCCCGCCCACAAGATGTATGCGGGGTATCGGACGCGGCTTTGCCGCGCCTGATGCCCCGCCCCCCGGCCCGCGTCTATTTGCCAAATTCATCCCTTTTGAGTATACTGAATTCGAGATCGGGGCGTAGCGCAGCCAGGTAGCGCACTTGAATGGGGTTCAAGTGGTCGGAGGTTCAAATCCTCTCGCCCCGACCAGGCAGGCGGGGGTGGGACTATCCCACCCCCGATTTTATATGAGAATACGGGGATGGTTCAATTTGCTGGGAAAATCGGTTTACACTTTTTGCGGTCGTTAGGATTGCCGCCCAGGGCCCCCACCCCTCCCTTTGCCCCTCCCCTCCCCCGCTCGCCTTCGGCGGCAGGGGAGGGGAAAGGAGAAAAGGGTTTTTGCGGCGGCCAAAGGCCGCCGCAAAACCCCCTCATAATCCCCCCTCTCCCCTGGCCATAGGCCAGGGGAGAGGGGGGACAAGGGGGGTGAGGGGCAGTGAAGGCCCGAGGGGGCAGGAAGTGTTAACCAATTTGAACCTTCCCAGAATACGCGGTCTTTAGACAGCGCTGTTCTCCGCGAGTTCAGGTCCAGGCGAACTATGAGCGAGTTGGCCGGGATATTGGCAAGGTTAGATGAACGAGACCTGGAGCTGTTGGACAGGATCCGCCGCGGGATGCCCATTACGGCGGACCTGAGCCGTTCCGATCTCTTGCTTCTCTGCCCGCGCAACGAGCAAGAGGTTGTGGTGGTGTCCCAGGCCCAGCCGCACTCCATCGCATCCATTTATAGCACCGGGCTGACCCATCAGATCCTGACCCGCAGCGATGCTCCGGTTGTCCTGAGCGCCTGGCAGCGTCGCCGCCATGTCCGTGCCCAGCGCGAGGTGTTGCCCAGCGGGGCACCAGTCGTGCAAGATGTTTACCCCATCCGTGGCCATGGTGGCGAAGTAGTGGCCCTGCTCAGCATCGAAACCAGCCTGATCCAGCTTGAGCGCCACCGCCAGCGTCACCCGTCCTTCCGCCGGGCCATCGAGTGGGTGAAGTGGATGTGTTTGCATGGCGACCTGGCTGAGGCTGAGGGCCTTTCCCCCTTTGGCGAATGGGATGGGGTGATGTTAGTAGATGCTCAGCGGCGCATCACCTATCTGAGCGGGATCGCCAACAACCTCTATCGTCGGCTGGGTTGCCTGGAAGACTTGCGCGGTAAACGCCTTTCGGCCCTGGGGACCAGTGACGACGAGATGGTGTTGGTAGCCTTCGAAAGCCGTCGGCCGCTGGAACGGGAGGTGCGTGAGAGCTCATATACCTGGGTGCGCAAGGTGTTGCCCATCTGGGCTCCGCCCACCCTGCCCAATCGCTTACGCAGGCTGGTGGACCGCCATCCTCGCCCTGGCGAGATCGCCGGCGCGCTCATCATGGTCCACGATGCCACGGCCGAGCGCCAGAAGCGGCAGGAGCTGGAGATCAAGACCACGATGATCCAAGAGGTGCATCATCGGGTTAAGAACAACCTGCAGACCATCGCGGCCACCCTGCGCATGCAGGTGCGCCGGACCCAAGACCCCGCCGTGGCCGATGCTCTGAGTGAGGCAGTGGGGCGCATCCTCAGCGTGGCGGTTATCCATGAGTTCCTCTCGCTCAAGGAAAGCCAGACCATCAACATCCGGGATGTCAGCCAGCGCATCGTGGGCCAGAACCGCGGCATCATGGTCCCGGGCAAGCAGATCAGCTTCTCGGTAGAGGGGCCGGCCATCTATCTACCCAGCCAGCAGGCCACATCGTGTGCTCTGGTGGTCAATGAGCTGGTCCAAAATGCGTTGAAGCACGGATTTGGAGGCCGCGATCAGGGCCATATCCGGATCTTGCTGACCGACGGTGGCGATCAGGTGCGGCTGGAGATCCGGGATAACGGCACCCCGCTGCCCGCTGACTTTGACCTGGACAAGTCCAACAGCATGGGATTGCAAATCGTGCGCACCCTGGTGGAAGGGGACTTGCGGGGCACGGTTCGCATGGAGAACCAGGGGGATGAAGTGGTCGCCGCGGTGAGCTTTCCCAAGATCACTGTGGCGGAAGAATAAGGGTAACTATTCAGCGGTGACCGGAAGTCACCCTTTTGGGGCCTGCGGCCGGAAGTCGGCCTTCGCCGACCTTTCTCATGATGCACACATGAAGGGTGTCGGCGGAGGCCGACACCCCCTCGGGCCGAGCCCTTCGGGGCGAGGGCTGGCACGGAGTGCCCAGGGAGGGCGATTTCAATCGGCCTGAATAGTTACGAATAAGGTTCGGGGAATCTCTTCATGGAGGCACAGGTATGGATCGGACGCGTGTCATCATTGCAGACGATGAGGCATTGATCCGCACAGACTTGCGCGAGATGCTTACCAACCTGGGGTATCTGGTAGTCGGTGAGGTGGCCGATGGTCGTAGCGCGGTCAACCAGGCACGGGAACTGCGGCCAGATATCGTGATCATGGACATCAAGATGCCCGATATGGACGGCATTGAGGCGGCCAGGATCCTGACCGAGGAGCAGATTGCCCCAGTGGTGCTGCTCAGCGCCTACAGCCAGCGCGACCTGGTGGAGCGGGCGCGCGAAGCGGGGGTGGTCGCCTACCTGGTCAAGCCTTACCGGGAGGAGGACCTGGCCCCGGCCATCGAGGTGGCCCTGGCGCGCTTCCGCGAATTCCGCACCCTGCAGAAGCAGGTTGCTGACCTCCAGCAGGCCCTGGAGACCCGCAAACTGGTGGACCGGGCCAAGGGCATCCTGATGGATAAGCAAGGGCTTACCGAGGCCGAGGCGTTTCGCAAGATCCAGAAGATGAGCATGGACACTCGCAAACCCATGAAGGACGTCGCCGAGGCCATCATCCTGGCACACCAGGTGGGACAGAGCTGAGATTTCCCGTCGGCACCTTTGTGGCCAGTGCTACTGCGTTGTCTTTCGTTCACCGATGTTCGCTGGGAGGACACAGCCGTCCGGCATACGCCGGGCGGCTGTTGCTTTGGGGCTCGTGAAAGGGATCGGTGGACCATGGGGCTATCTCATTTGCCTCTGACAGGCACGACCCAGGCTATCCTGGAGCGGCTTGCTCCGCGCCTGGAGGCGGTGTTGGCTCGCACCGCCAACCCCGACCGTGGCCTGGCGAACCTTTCCCGCCTGGTCCAAAACCTGGCCGGCCAGCCCGAACTGCTCAGCTATCTGGCAGAGGCGCCGCGGGCCCTGGAGGTGGTCGCCACCCTGTTCGCCAGCAGCCAGTTTCTCAGCGAGATCTTGCTGCGCAACCCGGGCTATCTCACCAGGCTCGTCCCCCGCTCAGGGGGGCTAAGCTATCCGGATGGGCTGGCCCCCTCTTCTGGAGGGGTAGCCGAAAATGGCCTCAGGGCCGAGATCAAGAGCCGACGCCAGTTCGATCAGGAGGCTCAGTGGGCCATGGCAGCGGCCCTGCGCGCGGCTGTTCAGCCAGACGACGGCGCGGCTGCATTCGATGCCCTGCGCCGTTTCCAACATTGGGAGCTGCTGCGCATCGGGGTCTGCGACTTTACCGGCCTGCTCGATCTGGCATCGGTGACGAGCCAGCTCTCCGACCTGGCCGATAGTGTGGTCAGCGCCTGCCTGAAGACCCTGGCCCAAGCCTTGGGCCTGGACCTGACCGGTTTCGCCGTGCTGGCCCTGGGCAAGCTGGGTGGTCGGGAGTTGAACTACAGCTCGGACATTGACCTCCTTTTTATTGCCAGGGCCAATGCCACCATCTATCGTCGGCTGGGCGAGCGATTGATCGCGGTCCTGACACAGCCCACCGCCGAAGGATTCCTCTACCGCGTTGACATGCGCCTGCGGCCCTGGGGACGGGTTGGCCCGCTGGTCTCCACCCTGGACGGTTACCTGGCCTATCTCCGGCAGCATGCCCGGCTGTGGGAGAAGCAGGCCTTGCTCAAGGCGCGGCCGGTCGCCGGCGATGAGGGCCTGGGCAAAGATTTTCTCTCGCGGGCCATGCCATTCCTGTTCAGCGAGGATCCTGAGACCGTGCGCAGCCAGGTGCATGCCATGAAGCAGCGTACGGAGGCCAGGCTGCGCGAGCAGGGCAAAGAGTGGGGCGAGGTCAAGCTGGGGGTTGGCTCGATCCGGGACATCGAGTTTGTCACCCAATACCTGCAACTGGTACACGGCGGCCGCGCTCCCCAGGTGCGGGGAGGCAACACGCTAGAGGCCCTGAGCCGGTTGGCCGAAGCCGGCATCCTCTGCCAGGACGACTACCGCGTGCTGGTCGAGGGCTACATCTTTCTGCGCACCGTTGAGCACTACCTGCAGATCCTCGACTACCGCCAGACCCACTCCCTGCCCGAGAAGCCGTGGGACCTGCACTACCTGGCTCAACGCCTGGGATTTCAGGGTGAGGATGCCGAGGCTCGTCTGATCACCCGCTATCAGCAGTATACAGCCGCCATCCGCGATGTTTACCAACGTCATCTGGGAGGGGTTATGCCGTCACCGGGTTCTCACCGCCGTCCAAATCCCCTGGCTGGAGCGGACGGGCGGAGCCAAGATCCTGCTCCTGCCGGCCAGGAGGCAGCCCAGGAAGCCGTGCGTAAGCATCTGGCCCGCATGGCCCCTTCCTACGCGGCTACTTTCAGCGAAGCTGAGATCCAGCATCATGCAGCGTTGGCCGCGCGCCTGAGCCCCGACAACCCGATCGAAGTGACGGCTGAACCCCTGGGGGAGGCTCATTGGCGGGTGACGATTGTGGGCTACGACTATCTGGGGGAGCTTTCCCTGATCTGTGGCCTGCTGTTCGTGCATGGCTTCAGCATCATAGATGGCCATGTCTACACCTACGAGCCCCGCGCTCAGGGCGAGGATGTGAATGACACACGGCAGAAAATCGTTGACGTGTTCACCGTGCGTTCGGTGCTGGGGGAGGTCGAGCCTGACCTGTGGCTGCGCTATGCGGCCGAGCTGGCCGACCTGGTGCGCCTGCTGCAGATGCGTCGGCAGCGCGAGGCCCAGGGCGAGCTGGCGAAGCGGGTGGCGGTAGCGGTGCGTCGTATCCCGGGCACCACAGCCACCCTGCACCCGGTCAACATCGAGATCGACAACGAGACTTCGGAGCAGTACACCATCCTGCGCATCGACGCGCCCGACACGATTGGCTTTCTGTACGAGTTCACCAACGCTCTGGCCCTCAATGGCGTCTATATTGCCCAGGTCTCGGTAGCCTCGGTCGGCAACCGGGTGCGCGACACCCTCTATGTCACCGATGCCCGTGGCCGCAAGATCATCGCAGCGGATAAACAGCGCGAGCTGCGCGCGGCGACCGTGCTGGTCAAGCACTTCACCCACCTCCTCCCTCAGTCTCCCAACCCGGAGTCGGCCCTGCTCCATTTCCATGAGTATCTGGGCCAGCTCTTTGAGCATCCCGGATGGCCCGACGAGCTGGCCTCCCTGGAGCGGCCAGAGGTGCTCAACGCGTTGGCCCGTCTGTTGGGGGTGAGCGACTTCCTGTGGGAGGACTTCCTGCGCATGCAGTATGCCAACCTGTTTCCAGTGGTGCACGATGTGGATGGGCTGAAGGGCACCAAGAGCCGTGAACAGTTGGCCGCCGAACTGGCAGAGGCACTGCGTGCCGCCCCCGACCCCATGGCCCGCCGCGATGCGCTTAACGCTTTCAAGGATCGAGAGATGTTCCGGGTGGATATGCGCCACATCCTGGGCCACATCTCTCAGTTCGGGCAATTCTCGGCCGAGCTGACCACCCTGGCCGAGGTCGTGGTGGATG
Organism: Anaerolineae bacterium; assembly: GCA_034434335.1. GTDB lineage: Bacteria > Chloroflexota > Anaerolineae > CG2-30-64-16 > CG2-30-64-16 > DAOTZS01. The sequence goes on along the minus strand of DAOTZS010000179.1, from coordinate 3,503 downwards.
CGGCGTACCACCTCTGCGATGCCGAACTGCGCAGCCAATATGGCGAACCGTGCCTGGAAGACGGCCGGCCCTGCCCGCTGACCATCTGTGGCCTGGGCAAGTGCGGCGGCCGGGAACTGGGGTTCGCGTCGGACATTGAGCTGATGTTTATCTATGCCGGGAACGGCAAGACCAGCGGGCCACAGGTGATCACCACGGCGGAGTATTACGAGAAGCTGGTGATGGAGGTCGTGCGGGCCATCCGGGCCCGCCGCGAGGGCATTTTCGAGATCGACCTGCAATTGCGGCCCTATGGCAGCGCCGGGAGCCTGGCCGTGTCCCTGGAATCTTTCCGGCGCTACTTCGCGCCGGACGGCGCAGCGTGGAGCTACGAGCGGCAGGCGCTCATTAAGCTACGGCCTATAGCTGGCGATGCCGGGCTCGGCCGGGAGGTCGAGCGCCTGCGCGATGAGTACGTCTACTGTGGCAGGCCGTTTGACGTGCCGGCCATGCGTGCCATGCGCGAGCGGCAGATCAGGCATCTGGTCACCCCGGGCACGATCAACGCCAAGTTCAGCCCGGGCGGCCTGGTAGACCTGGAGTACATCGTCCAAGGGCTGCAGGTCAACTATGGACATCTTTATCCCCAGGTGCGTCTGACCAACACCCGCGAGGCCATGGCTGCCCTGGCCGAGGTTGGCATCATCTCTGCGGAGAACTACGCGCGGTTGCGAGAGGCGCACATCTTTCTGCGCCGGCTGATCAACGCGCTGCGCATGGTGCGTGGCAACGCCCGAGACCTCACGGTGCCTCCCGAGGACAGCGAAGAGTTTGCCTTTCTGGCGCGGCGGCTGGGCTATGACGACGAGCCGCTGAAGTTGCGCGCCGACCTCACCCATCACATCACCTGGGTGCAACGCCTCAGTACCCGCCTGCTGGGATAGGGCGGGGGATAAATCCCAGAACAATATGTTGATAACGAATAACTAGAGAGCAAGGGATTGGACCTTTGCTCCTGGTCTTTCGTTGATCATAATCTTTACAGCAAGGAGGTTTCCTGACAATGCCTAAAACCGCAACCGATGTCGTGAAGATGGCCTCTCAGGTCCAGATGGTTGACCTGCGCTTCACCGACCTGCCGGGAGTGTGGCAGCATTTCAGCATTCCCGCGCGGGAGTTGACCGAAGAACTCTTCGAGGAGGGGATCGGTTTCGATGGCTCCTCGATCCGCGGCTTCAAGGAGATCCACGAATCCGACATGCTCCTCATGCTGGACCCGGATACTGCCTTCATTGACCCGATCTACGAAGTCCCTACCCTGGCAGTAATCTGCAACGTCTATGACCCCGTGACCCGAGAGCCCTATTCGCGCGATCCCCGTTACATCGCCCAGCGCGCCGAGATCTACCTGAAGCAGACTGGCATCGCGGACGTGAGCTACTGGGGTCCCGAGCCCGAGTTCTTCCTTTTCAACGATGTGCGCTACGGAGGTGGGGTCAATTGCTCCTTCTACTATATTGACAGTGCCGAGGGGTGGTGGAACAGCGGCAAGGAGCTGAACCCCAACTTCGGAGGTCAGATCCCGCCCAAACGGGGCTATTTCCCGGTGCCGCCCACCGACAGGCTGCAGGATGTGCGCAGCAAGATCGTCCTGGCGCTGGAGAGCGCCGGCGTGCCCGTCGAGGTCCATCACCATGAGGTGGCTACGGCCGGGCAGTCGGAAATCGACATGCGTTTTACCACCCTGACGCGCATGGCCGACAACGTCATGATCTACAAGTACATGGTGAAGAACGTGGCCCGCCAGAATGGGTTAACCGCCACCTTCATGCCCAAGCCATTGTTCGAGGACAACGGCAGTGGGATGCACGTGCACCAGAGCCTGTGGAAGGGGGGCCAGAACCTCTTTTTCGACGAAGCCGGCTACGCCCAAATCTCGGACCTGGCCCGCTACTATATCGGTGGGCTGCTCAAGCACGCGCCGGCCCTGCTGGCGTTGGTGGCGCCGACGACCAACTCCTATCGTCGGTTGGTGCCCGGGTTTGAGGCGCCCGTCAACCTGGCCTACTCACAGCGCAACCGCTCGGCCATCTGCCGCATCCCCGTCTACTCCAAGAGCCCGCGCGCCAAGCGGATCGAGTTCCGCGCGCCCGATCCATCTTGCAACCCCTACCTGTGCTTCGCGGCCCTGCTGATGGCCGGGCTGGACGGCATCCAAAACCGCATTGACCCCGGTGAGCCGATGGACAAGGACCTCTACAGCCTGCCCCCCGAGGAAGCCAGGATGGTCAAGCAAGTGCCCGGCTCCCTGGCCGATGTGCTGGCAGCCCTGGAGGCAGACCATGAGTTCCTGCTCAAAGGCGATGTGTTCACCACCGACATGCTGGAGACCTACATCGCCTACAAGCGCGAGGTCGAGGTGAACCCCATCCGCATGCGGCCTCACCCCTACGAGTTCACCCTGTACTTCGACGTATAGTACGCCAACGGGTGAGAGTCACCTGTCGGGCACCGGCGCTTTTCTTCGTAGTGGCGACTTTAGTCGTTCGGGACGCGCTGAAAGCGACTAAAGTCGCTACTACGAAGCCCACATCACTCCTCATGCCATCCCCTGTTTGCCCTTACGGCCAGCTAGCGGTATACTTTGACCTGGTGGCCCTACCGCCCCGGAACCGTTCGGTCTTGTAACGCGACTTTAGTGAGGCAGTGCCCCCATGAAGGACAACCGCAAATTCAGGCTCAGGAACTCCGATCGGGATGACGAGGAAAAACGTCGCCAGCGCATGCAGCGCCAGATGCGCTTCAGCATCAGTTACGTGATCACTGGCCTGATCGTCCTGTGGCTGTTTCAGCAGTTTGTGCTGACCCCCTTGATGATCCAGGCCACGGAGTTGCCCTATAGCGAGTTCCGCCAGAAGCTGGCGGAAGGCCAGATCGTCAGTGTGCGCATCGGCGAGACAGATATCGTGGGTCAGATGAAAAACCCCAACCCTGGGGCCGGCCCGGAGCTGGTGCCATTCGATACGGTGATCATCCCGGGTGGTGATCCCAACCTGGTGGAGGATCTTCAGAAGGCGGGCGTACGTTTCAGCTTTCAACGGCCCCCCAGCCCGGCTGGTGCCTTCTTGCTCTCCTGGATCCTGCCCCTGGCGCTGTTGGGCGTCTTCTGGTATGTGGCTTATCGCCGCTCAAGCAGCCTGGGAGGCGGCCTGGGTGGCATCTTCGGGGTGGGCAAGAGCAGAGCCACCGAGGTGAAGCCAGAAGAGGTTGGGGTGACGTTCAAGGATGTAGGGGGAGCCGATGAGGCGATCGCCGAGCTGCAGGAGATCATCCAGTTCCTGAAGTCGCCGGAGCGTTTTGCCCGGCTTGGCGGCCGCATCCCGAAGGGGGTGCTGCTGGTCGGCCCGCCGGGCACGGGGAAGACGTTGCTGGCCAAGGCCACGGCCGGTGAGGCAGGGGTCTCTTTCTTTGAGACGAGTGGCTCGGAGTTTGTGGAGATGTTCGTGGGGGTTGGCGCGGCGCGC
>DAOTZS010000178.1:0-12810 GCA_034434335.1 Anaerolineae bacterium | reverse complement strand
ACAAAATCTCCCTCACGGTCATACCAGATACGAATCATCGAGGCCATACGCGTGTTCCCTTCTTTTCCCTATCTGTGAAGAAAGCGGTGATCACAAAGGCATCCTGTTCCAGATACTTCACTGCAACGACCAGGTACTTGCGAGTGACAGGTGTGTCTTCAAAAAGCCTGTGATAGAGACGGACTGTGTAATCATGATGACTGAGAATAACCGAATCAGGTGCCAGGAGAGTTTCGGCAATACGTTACTCCTGCCCTCCCATCTCAGGATGCTCGGCGATATGAGCCAATCGTTCATCGGTAAGGCGAATCACACGGCCGTCGTAATCTCTCAAGACGATCATCGTGATTTTTCATCTTTCGCTGCAATCAGCTTGAGAGCATCTTATCTTGGTCCGTCACAGAATGAGACAGGCTTCGCTGGCCAGCCAGAAGAGGCGCTCGCGCACCGCCTGACGCCCTTGCCAGGCACGGTTGTCCCACTGAGCACCGCTCACATCATCACCGCCATATAGCATCTGAGCCAGGGGTACGCCACGAAAGCGAGCCACGGCGAAAAGAGCCGCCGCCTCCATTTCAACCGTCAGGCACCCCTCCAGGCGCCGGCGCCTCACCCTGGCTGGAGTCTCGCGATAGAAGGCGTCGGTGGTCCAGGTCTTCCCCAGCACGTAGGGCACCCCATGGGCTTTGAGCACCCTTTCAATGGCTGCTACGGCGAGGGGGTCAGGCGCCACCTCGCGTGCGGGCGGCAGGTAGTGATAAGACGTGCCCTCATCGCGCACCGCGCTGGTGGGCACGACCACATGGCCTACGGCGATCTCCCGGTCCAGCACACCTGCGCCTCCGCAGGCGATGAACTTGCGACACCCCAATGCAATCACCTCTTCCAGCAGTCCGGCAGCCAGCGGCGCGCCAACCCCAGGGTGGAAGACAGCCATCCTGTGGCCCTGGAAGGCAAGCTCGTACACAGGATGCAGGCCCATCTCGCTCCGTTGTGCCGCGATCTGCCTAAGCTGGCCCCGCTCTACCAGAGCGGAGATCACGTCCTGAAAGAAGCAGACAATACAGTGGTGTGGCACATCCTGGGGGCTGATCACGCGCGAGGGCTCGATCACAGCCTCGCTGGCAGGATCGTACTCAAGGATGGGAAAGTCATCATACATAGCTGCAGATCTGCGGACAGAGATCAGGGGGTGGCGCGGGTGCAGAGCAGGCCCACCCAGTCCCCTTCGGCCAGGCGCCTGCTAAGGGCCAGGCCATGCCTGGCCAAGATGCCCAAACTCTCCGGTTTACGCTCGCCTCAGATCCTCGTCATCGCCTCGTACTGGGCAATTATCTCCCGGATGACGGGCATCAACTCGACAGGGATTTCTACCACGGTTCGGCCTTTGCCCTTGAAAGCTCTCTCGTCTTCAGTGATGGCTTCCTCTTCTGTTTGAGCTTCATAGTGGGCCAGAACTCGACGTACCCGTTCTTCGTCCCACCCGGGTGGAAAGTGGCTATCTCTCATTTATGCCTCCTGCGCTGACGCCGACGATATGCGGCCAGCGCTTTCCCACGCAATTCATAGGCAGTTATCACAAAGACACTGCCCGGCTCTGGGTCAGGCACATATATGACTCGGAGATATCGCCCCGCCTCTGTCTGCCCGATGGCTACTCGGGCTCCCTCGTACCCCTGACGATCCTCACCTGGTCTTGCCAAGACCTGCTCCACCTCATCCTCAGAGACATTGTGCCTATGAATGTGCGGTAAGCCTGTCTCTGGATCAATATAGTAGCGAACGCTCCAGATAGGCATGCCAGGTGGCTCCTGTCAATACAAGACAAGGCTGATCATTAGGTTGTAGAGTCAGAGATCAGGGGGTGGCGCGGGTGCAGAGCAGGCCCACCCAGTCCCCCTCGGCCAGGCGCCTGCTAAGGGCCAGGCCATGCCTGGCCAGGGTGTCGAGCATTTCCGGCTCCCGTTCTGCGATGATGCCAGCCAGGATCAGGTGGCCGGCCGGGGCCAGATAGGTGTGCAGGCCGGCCGCCAGCAGGTCACTGATGGTGTGCGGCAGGATGTTGACCACGATTACGTCCCACGTCGGCCGTGGGCCATCTACCGGATGCCAGAAAGGGCTCTCGTCGGGGCCGGCGCTGACGAAAGCCTCCACAGGCACCGGCAGGGCATTGAGGGCCGCGTTGGCCAGCGTGGCCTGCACGGCCAGCGGATCAATGTCAAAGGCAGTAACAGCGGCGGCCCCCAGGCGGGCCGCCGCAATGCTCAGGATACCAGAGCCACATCCAACATCCAGCACCCTATGGCCAGGACGGACGATGTCCTCCATCGCCATCAGGCAGAGCTGTGTGCTGGGATGGAGTCCCGTGCCAAATGCCATACCCGGATCAAGCACCACGGGCAGGTCAGCCGGCCCAACCGACACCTCGTCCCGCAGCCAGGCCGGGATCACCAAAAAGCGGCGTCCGATGCGCAGAGGGCGATAGCTTGCCTTCCAGGCCTGTGCCCAATCCTCTTCAGCCAGGCAGCGTATCTGTGGTTCGCCCAGCGGGTAGAGGCGGCGTAGAAACCAGAGACCCCTCTCGATCTCCTCCCGCCGCGCGGGGGTATGCGGGTCAGCCGCGGGGAGGTAAGTCTTGACCACCACGGTAAGGTGGTGCTCTTCCCCTACCGGGTCGAAGCCACATACCTCGGTCACCGCGCCCCCCTGTCCATCGGGCCGGCTGTTCACCCGGTTGAAAAGCTCACTTACCGCCTCAGCCGCCTCACCATCGGCTTGAACGCTGATCTCAACCCACTCCATCACAGTAGCTTAGCTGAAGGCATCGCCTACCGCGTCCAGGAACTTCTCGAAAAAGGTGCGGGTGTCTTTGTCCAACGACTCCAGCCCCAAAGACTCGCCCAGCTCCTTGAGCAACCTGCGCTGCTTCTCGTTCAACCGCTGCGGGACAACCACGCGCACGGTCACCAATTGATCGCCGCGGCGGTTGCTACGCAGGACAGGCACCCCTTTGCCGCGCAGGCGAAAGACGGTACCGTGTTGGGTGCCGGGCGGGATGGTCAGGGTTGTCTTGCCATCCAGGGTGGGTACCTCTATCTCAGCTCCCAGCGCGGCCTGCACGATATTGATGGGCACTTCCAGCAGGATGTCGCTGTCCTGACGCACGAAGAGGGGATGCGGCTTCACATGCAGCACCACATAGAGGCTGCCCGGCGGCCCTCCACGCTCACCTGGCTCCCCCTCGCCGGCCAGCCGGATGCGCATCCCGTCATCCACACCAGGGGGAATGGTTACCGAGAGCCGGCGCGTTGCGCGTACCCGCTTTTGGCCCCGGCACATGCTGCACGGTGTGGTGGCGATCTCCCGCTCGCCATGACAGCGGGGGCAGGTGGTCACGGTGACGAATTGCCCCAGGATGGTCTGCTGCGCGCGGCGTACCTCTCCGGTGCCGTTGCACTGCGGGCAGCGGATCGGCACCGTGCCCGGCTCCGCGCCCGAGCCCTGACACTGGGGGCACGTCTCCATGCGGGTCACCTCGATCTCTTTCTCGGCGCCGAAGACGGCTTCCTGGAAAGTGATCTCCAGGTCATAGCGCAAATCACTGCCGCGCACAGGGCCACGCTGGGCGCTTCGCGTCCCGGTAAATCCGCCGAAGAACTCCTCGAAGATATCGCCAAACCCGCCGAAGCCTCCAAAGCCCCCGAAGCCGGTATCCTGGCCAAATCCAGGCTGTGTGGCAGCATGACCGTAGCGGTCATACATTGCCCGCTTCTCCGCGTCGCTGAGCACCTCGTAGGCCTCGTTGAGCTCCTTGACGCGCTCCTCAGCGTCAGCCGACTTATTCACGTCCGGATGGTACTGACGTGCCAGCCGGCGATAGGCGCGTTTGATCGTTTCCTCGTCGGCATCTCGCGGTACGCCCAGGACCTCGTAGTAATCACGCTTCCTCATATCTCACCCACAATTCTTTGGCCGAATCTCTTACGATTCCTCGTCGTGGCCCTCTTCCCAACTGATGATCCATACGCACAGCCCGGCCAGGATCACCGTGGCCGCAATCAGGGCTGCCCACTGGCCAGGTTGAAAGCCTACATTGCGGGCTGCGATCACCACGATGATGACCATGCCCAGGGCCAGGACCAGCCAGGAAACCAGGTTCGGGTGTTCATTCCATAGTCTGCGCAACAGGCTCATACCCAGCCCCTCCCGATGGCAAGAAGAGCTCAAACAGCAACTCGTCCACATAGCGGCCATCCACGAATGCCTGGCGGGTCAGGCGGCCGCAAGGCTGAAAACCCAGGCGGGTGTAAAAATCCTGCGCGGCAGGGTTGTCGCTGCGCACCATGATCACTAACTTGCTGAAGCCAGCCTCGCGAGCTGCCGCGAAGGTAGCCGCGCTCATTGCCCGGCCCAACCCGTGGCCGCGCAACGGGGCTATCACGTAGGTACCCAGCGTTGCCACATGGTCCATGGCAGCCGTGTAAGCCGCGTAAGGCTCGATGATCTGAAAGCCAACGATCACGCTGCCCACCTGGGCCACGGTTAGCCGGGCACGCGGGCGCAACCGACGCAGGAAAGCCCGCTCCTGTGCCACCGTGAATTGGCGGTCCAGCACCGTGCACCCTCCCTCCCGCACTACCGCATTGAGCACCGCGGCGATCCCCTCGGCATCTTCGAGGGTGCCTCGGCGGATCTGAGGAGGGGGGAAGGGCATCCCCAACCTGGCCCAGGCCGCCACAACCTGCAACCCTGTCTCGGCCATGGTCCCGCGCGTGTCAATCACCAGGTCGGCCTGGGCAACCATCTGGGCCGGGGGAAGCTGGGCGGCCAGACGCCGGCGAGCCTCCTCCGGTGACATCCTCCGGCTGGCAGCCAGGCGAGCCAACTGCTGACGTCGGCTGCACACCGTCACCCACACCTGATCGCACAGGCCGCGGCTCAGCCCCGACTCCAGCAGCTTGATCGCTTCGATCACCACAGCCGGCGCCGCAGCGGTCTTCAGGCGCTGCCGGATCGCCTCGGTAACGGCCGGGTGGACGATGGCCTCCAAACGGGCCAGGGCCCGAGGGTCGCTGAAAACGATCTGGCCCAGGCAGGGGCGGTCAATCTGGCCATCGGCCCTCAGGATCTGGGGGCCGAATTCGGCCACCACAGCCTGGTGGGCTGGCCCGCCGGGCGCCATGACCTGGTGAGCCACCTGGTCCGCGTCAATCCCCTCCGCGCCCAGCGAAACCAGCATCTGCCGGACGCAGCTCTTACCTGTGCCCATGCCACCTGTCAGGCCGATAACCAACGGCCTGGCCCCCCCACTCTCCATAGCCTAAGCCACCTCCACCCATCTGGCCGTCATCCGATTAAGCTCTGCCTCAACTTCCTGGTACTTCACCCCCAAAGCGTGAACTTTACCCACATCACCGGCCAGGCTGGCGCTTTCCAGCTCTCGGCTCAGGGTGGCGAGCTCCGCCTCCAGCACGGCTATCTGCTGCTCGAGCGCGGCAGCCTGGGCGGCCAGTTGCTCCGCAACCTTGCGTTGACGCCGCTCGGCGCGCAGGCGTTCCCGCTCCTGCTCCCTGGACGTCAACTGGTCTGCGGGCTCGGCGGCAGCTCCCTGGCCGCGTGTAGCCTCTTCGGCAGCGCGCTGGCGCAGGTACTCCTCATAACCGCCTTTATACACGCGCAGCGCTTCCCCATCCACCCGCCAGATATGCGTGGCCAGCGCCTGCACCAGGTAGCGGTCGTGGCTGACCAACAGAATGGTGCCCGGGAACCGCTTCAGCACCTGTTCCAGGACCTCCTGCGAGTCCAGGTCAAGGTGGTTGGTGGGCTCGTCGAGCAAGAGGAAGTTGGCACCCTGCAGGGTAAGCCGCGCCAGCGCCAGCCGGCTGCGCTGACCACCGCTCAAGGTACTGATGGGCCGGAAGACCTCGTCGCCGGAGAAAAGGTATTGGCCCAGGAAGTTGCGCGCCTGGCCCAGAGGCAGCTCCTTGACCTCCAGGATGGCCTCCAGCACGCTTTGCTCGGGCCGGAGGCCGGCCTGAGCCTGGGCCAGGTAGCCGATCTGCACGCTGGCCCCCAGGCGCACCTTGCCTGCCAGCGGCGGCACATAGCCCAGGATCGTCTTGAGCAAGGTGGTCTTGCCGGCACCGTTCGGGCCGATTAGCGCCACCCGTTCCCCGCGCCGGATCTCCAGATCGGGGCAGCGGAAGAGTGGTCGTTCGTAGCCCACCAGCAGATCCCTGGTGGCCAATACCAGGTCGCCGGAGCGGATAGCCGTGGTGAGACCCAGGTGGATACGCTTCTGTGTGCGCGGCCGTTCGATGGCCTCCTCAGCCAGGAAGCGCTCCAGCCGCGTGCGCCGGCCCTGGGCCTCCCGGCTGCGCTGGCCAGCCAGATTACGCTGGATGAACTCTTCCGTCTTGGCGATGAACTCTTGCTGAGCCTCCCACTCGCGGCGTTGGCGTTCGAGGCGCTCCGCGCGCTGCTGATGGTAGTGGGTGTAGTTGCCGCGGTAGGCCTCCAGCCGGCCAAAGTTGAGCTCCCAGATGCGGGTGGCAATCTTATCCAGAAAGTAGCGGTCGTGGGCCACCACGACAAGAGCCCCGCGCCAGTGCAATAGCATCTCCTCCAACCATTCCACGGCCTCCAGGTCGAGATGGTTGGTTGGCTCATCCAACAGGAGCAGGTCGGGCTCTTGAAGCAGCAATTGAGCCAGCAAGGCGCGGGTTCGCTCCCCACCGCTGAGGTGGGCCAGCGGCTTGGCATGCACGTCCTCGTTGAAGCCCAGGCCGCCCAGCACCTGCGCAATCCGCGTTTCATAGGTATAGCCGCCAGCCGCCTCAAAGGCGGCCTGGGCCTGGCCGTAGGCGTCCAGCAGGGCTGCCAGGTCTCCATCGCCCCGGCGCGCGGCCTCGGCCAGCCGTTGCTCGAGGCTGGCCAGGCCGGCTTCCTGGGCGCGCAGGTCGGCAAAGACGCCCAACATGGCATCGCGCAGGGTGTCATCCCCGGGCGGAGGAGGGTCCTGCGGCAGGTAGCCGATCGTCAGCCCCCGTTTGCGCTGCACCAGGCCGGCTGTCGGGGCCTCCAGCCCGGCCAGGATGCGCAAGAGGGTGGTCTTGCCGGCGCCATTGGGGCCGACCAGGCCGATGCGATCCCCGGCCTCGATGCGCAGGTCAACGCCCTCAAAGACGTCCAGCGCGCCGTAGGCTTTGCTGAGCTGGTGTGCGACAAGCAGTGACATCCGTACGCTCCCGTGTGGGTATTATACCACGACACCAGATCACAGTCACCTTCCTGGCCCCTTGTGCAAAAGACGGCAGTATGTTAGACTTGAATTGATAAAGAAAGACCGCCTGCCCCTGAGCAAAGGGAGGGGGTTATGAGCCAGAGGATCAAGGTTGGCGGTATCATCCAGAACGATCAGTTGGCCAGCATCAGTGTGCTGGCCATGCATGATAGGCCCGGTATTGCGGCTGCCGTCCTGGAGGCGCTCGGGCAGCGCGGTATCAACGTCCAGTTTGTGGTCCAGATGATTGACCACCAGAACCAGTCTCAGATGGTGCTGGGCGTGGATCGGACCGACCTGCCCGCCAGCCTGGAAGCGCTGGAAGCCGTCCGGGCCGAGATCCAGCCCACGGCTATCACGGCACGGCCCGATGTGGCCTCTGTGGCCATCTTTGGCCCCGACTTCCGCGAGCGGCCAGGGATCGCCGGTCGCATGTTCCGCGCCCTGGCCAGCCATGGCATCAACATCCTGGCCATCAGCACCTCTATCTCCACCGTCAACTGCCTCATCGAGCTCGCCAGGCTGGATGAAGCGTTGGCTGCTCTTCATGAGTATTTCGAGCTGCCGTAGGAGGCTCAGCCGGCGCTAAAGCTGCCGGGCTGCCTTGCCCCCTGGCGAAGGTCTTCAATTTATGGGCATCTCTCGGGCTTTCGCTGCCCCCTCACCCCCCTTGGCCTGCAGCCAGGGGAGAGGGGGGATTATGATGAGAGGTTTTGTGGCGGCCGAAGGCCGCCACAAAACCATTTTTCCCACCCCTCCCCTCTCCTGCCGCCAAAGGCGAGCGGGGGAGGGGAGGGGGCAAAGGGAGGGGTGGGGGCCCTGGGCGGCAATTCTAACGACCGCAAAAAGCGTGAACCAATTTTCCCGGCAGATTGAACCATCCCCATCCCTGGGGTCCTGAAACAAAAAGCCCCGCAGCCGCTGCGGGGCTTTTTCGTTTGGTTCCGGGTCTACCAATCCTTGCTGGCCTTATTCCACCGCTTCTACCCTGACCGCGCACACCTTGTATTCCGGGATCTTCGCCACCGGGTCGAGCGCGGCAATGGTGAGCTCGTTGATGGCTGCCTCGGGGAAGTGGAAGTTGCCGTACACCACGCCCGGGGGCACGCGCTCGGTGACCCACGCTTCAGCTTCGATGCTGCCGCGGCGCGAGGTGATGCGCACCCGTCGGCCGCTGCCCTGCCCTCCGGTTGGCCGGCTCAAGCCCGGTTGCCACGAGATCCCCAGCCGCTCGGCGTCGTTGGGGTTAAGCTCCACCAGCGGCCGGCCGTAGACGGCCATCAGCCCATGGGCGCGGCGGGTCAGCTCGCCGCCGTGCCAGTGATACAGTACGCGGCCGGTGGTAAGGACAAAGGGATATTCGTCGTCGGGGAGTTCGGCCGGCGGGATGTGCTCGATGGCCACGAATTTGCCTTTCCCGCGCGTGAACTGGCCTACGTGCAGGATCGGCGTGCCAGGGTGATCTGGCCCGCGCACCGGCCACTGCAGCCTTTCGCCCCGCTCCAGGCGTTCGTGGCTCACCCCGGCGTAGCTGGGAGTAAGCGCCGCGATCTCGGCCATGATGTGCGCCGTGTCGCGGTAGTCCCAGCCAGCATAGGGACCATCCGCCACGCGGCCGGGGGCTTCTGCCAACAGGCGCCTGGCCAGCTCTGCAATGATGCGCCAGTCCTCGCGCGCCTGGCCGGGTGGCTCGATCGCTTTGCGCACCATCTGGATGCGGCGCTCGGTATTGGTGAAGGTGCCCGATTTCTCGGCGAAGCTAACACCGGGCAACAGCACATCGGCATACGGCGAGGTCTCGGAGGGGAAGATGTCCTGTAAGGCGACGAAGTCGCACGTTTCCAGGCAATGGCGCGCGTGATTGCTGTCGGGATCGCTCATCACCGGATCTTCGCCCATGATGTAGAGGGCATGGATCTTGCCATGGGCAATCCCTGGGATTATCTCGGTGACGGTCAGGCCGACCTTGCCCGGCAGCGGCACGCCCCAGGCTGCCTCAAACTTCTGCCGCGCCGCCTCGTCTGTCACCCTCTGATAGCCCGGAAAGACGTCGGGGAGCGCGCCCATGTCGCAGGCGCCCTGGACATTGTTCTGCCCGCGCAGGGGGTTGACCCCGCCGCCGGGGATGCCCATGTTGCCCAGCAGCATCTGGAGGTTGGCCAGGCTCATCACATTGCGCACCCCCACGGTGTGCTGGGTGATGCCCATGGCCCAGATCACGGCCATCGGCTTATTCTGGGCCAGGATGGCGGCAGCCTGATAGAGCTGCTCCACCGGCACGCCGGTGATCTGGCTGACCTGTGCGGGCGGGTAATGGAGCACGGTCGCGCGGAACTCCTCGAACCCTTCGGTGCGCGCGGCGATGAACTCCTTGTCCTCCCAGCCCTTTTCCAGGATGATGTACATCAAGCCGTTGAGCAGGGCAACGTCGGTGCCGGGTTTGTGGCGCAGGTGGAGGGTGGCAAATTCCACCAGGTCTATGCGCCGCGGGTCGGCTACCACCAGTTTGGCCCCGCGTTGGCTCACGGCCCGGCGGATCATGGTGCCGAAGACGGGGTGTTGCTCGGTGGTGTTAGAGCCGATCACGAAGAAAGCGGCTGCCTTTTGGGCCACGTCGTCCATGGAGTTGGACATGGCGCCCGAGCCGAAGGAGGCGGCCAGACCGGCCACCGTGGAGGAGTGGCAGAGCCGGGCGCAGTGGTCCACGTTGTTGGTGCCGATGACCTGGCGGGCTAACTTCTGCAGCAGGTAGTTTTCCTCGTTCGTGCACTTGGCCGAGGCGAGGATGCCGATGCTGTCGGGGCCATATGCCTGGCGGGTGGCGTTCAGTTTGTCAACCACCAGGCCAAGGGCTGTCTCCCAATCGGTCTCGACCCATTCCCACGGCTGGCCAGCCTCTGTGGAGCGAGCAGTGGGTGCCGGCTTCTGCTGCCCTGCAAGCAGGTACCTGCGCACCCTTGGCCGCGTCAAGCGGTCGGGGTGATGGATGAAGTCGTAGCCGTAACGCCCCTTGACGCAGAGCGCCATGCCGTTGACCGCCGCGTTGGGGTTGGAATCCACCCCGATCACCCGGCCATCTTTGACCAGGAGATCAAACTGGCATCCAACGCCACAGTAAACGCAGGTGGTTGTCACGCGTTTGAGCTGATGTGGCCGTGCTAAGCCATGCATCATCTTGTTGGTAAGAGCCCCGGTTGGGCAATAGGCCACACACTGGCCACAAGACTCGCATCGCGCCTCAAGCAAGGTAGTACCTGCCCCCGGGACGATAACCTCTTCAAAACCGCGCTGGGCGACACCCCAGACATGGCGGACCTGGATCTCGGCACAGGCGAGCACACAACGCCGGCACAGGATACACTTGTTCATGTCCACCCGGATAAAGGGATTGGGGTCGCTGTCTACCTGATAGCGCGTGCCTTTAGCGCCCCATGTGGGCACCGAGACCTGGTACTCGTAGGCCAGGTCCTGCAGTTCACACGCGCCGGCTGCATCGCAGACCAGGCAATCCTGGGGATGGTTCGCCAGCATCAGTTCCAGGGTGCGGCGCCGCGCCTTGATCACGCGTTCGCTGTCGGTGTGTACCACCATCCCATCGGCCACAGGGAAGACGCAGGCGGCTTGCAGAAAGCGCTGCTTCTCGACCTCGACCACGCACATACGGCAGTTGCCGCTTGGCGTGAGGTCACGGTGGTAGCACAGGGTAGGGATGCGGATGCCGGCCTCCCGCGCTGCTTCCAGGATCGTCTGGCCTTGCCTGGCTTCGACGATTTTACCGTTGATAGTGAGAGTGACTTTCATAGGCATTCCGTCCGGTGTGTTCACAACTGACATACCCCTGCCGGGCATTTGCCATGCGCATGAGCTTCGAACTCTGCGCGGAAGAGTGTCAGGGCAGAGAGCACCGCGGTTGGTGCGGTCTGTCCCAGGCCACAGAAGGAACTGTCCACCATCACCTCGCCCCAGGCGGCCAGCTCATCGAGCTGTTGGACCGTTCCATGGCCACTCACCAAATCGTTGAGGATCTGGACGTATCGTTCGGTACCCGCCCGGCAAGGGGTGCACTTGCCACAAGATTCGGCGCGGAAGAAAGCTGCCACCGCGCGCAGGTAGTCCACAATACACGTGTTGGCGTCCAGCACTACTATATCACCGGCGCCCAACATGGCACCGGCCTGTGCGCACGAGCCGAAGTCCAGCGGCGTGTCCAGAAATGCCGGCCCGACCATGGCGCCGGCTGCGCCGCCCAGGTGACAGGCCTTGAAAGGCGCATCCCCTCGCATGCCGCCGGCCGGGCCCTCGATCACCTGCCGCAACGTGAATCTGCCCAGCGGGGCCTCCAGGCATCCTGGCTTCTTCACGTGCCCAGAGACCGGGTAAAGTTTCGTGCCCGGCGACCTCTCTGTGCCCATCTGCCGATACCACGCCGCGCCGTGCGCGATGATGCCTGGCAGGTTACAGAGGGTTTCTACGTTGTTCACCAGTGTGGGTTTCCCCAAAAGCCCATGGGTCGTGGGATAGGGTGGGCGCAAGCGGGGCTCCCCGCGCCTGCCCTCCAGGCTTTCGATCAAAGCGGTCTCCTCACCGCAAATGTAGGCCCCTGCACCCCGGTGGAGATGAACGTGGAGGTCAAAGCCAGAGCCCAGTACGTTCTGGCCCAGATAGCCTGCGCTTTCCGCATCGTGGATCGCCTGCTCCAGAAGCACCGCGGGCTCTTCATACTCCCCCCGAATATACACGTACGCCTCATGGGCACCGACGGCATAGGCAGCGATGGCGATTCCTTCCAGAAGTTGATGGGGGTCCCCTTCGATCAGAATACGATCTTTGAAGGTGCCCGGCTCTGACTCATCAGCATTGCACACCACATAAGCTATGCCATCACCAGCTTTGGCACTCGCCGCGGTGAAGCGCATTTTCAGGCCGGTTGGGAAGCCAGCCCCGCCACGGCCCTGGACCCCCGACGCGACGACCTCCTCCACCACCTGCTCTGGTGTCATTTCGGTGAGCGCTTTGCGCAGCGCCCGATACGCGCCGCCAGCCAACGCATCGTCGAGTGACCGAGGGTCAATCCGGCCCACGTTACGCAAAAGCGCATGACTAAGGTCGTCTACCGCAATGGCCATGATCTCGTCGGCAGGTGCGATGCGATGAGGCTTTGTGCCGGCCATAATAGCGCGCACGCGGCGAGGAGTCACCCGAGTATAGAGCCGGCCGTCAGTGATTGCCACGGGGCCGTGATTACAGTGGCCAAGACAACTGACCCGTTTGACCCCTATACCAGCCTTCTCCAGGGCACGACGCACCTCCGGTGCCCCAGTGGCATAACAAGGGCCATCGCTGCACAGGCGCGCTTCTTGCGGGGGCATCGCACCCACATTCCACATGGAGTAGAATGTCGCCACGCCATAGACCCGGCTCAGGGCGATGCCAAGCCGATCTGAGGCCATTTGCAAAACCTCACGCGGCAGGTATCCATATAGCTCCTGTGCTTCCTGCAGGACAGGGATCAGCGCCCCCTTTGCGCC
>DAOTZS010000177.1:0-6308 GCA_034434335.1 Anaerolineae bacterium | reverse complement strand
GCCATCATCTGGCGTGCCAGCCCCCACGGCATGTCGGTGGCATAGCCGTACCAGCCAAAGCCGGCGTTGTTGATCACCACATCTACGGCCCCACAGGACATCTTGGCTTGTTCGTAAACGCGGCGGCGTTCTTCCTCATCAGAGAGGTCTGCCGCCAGCACTACTGCCTGGCCCCCCGCATCCTGGATCTCGCGGGCCAGGCTCTCCAGCCGATCCGTCCGTCGCGCCACCAGGACCACGCGATACCCTTCGGCCGCCAGCCGGCGCGCCGTGGCTGCGCCGATGCCGCTCGACGCGCCCGTGACCAGCGCGACCGGAGCGGGCTGGCTGGCGCGGCCGACTTCGGCTTCCTGGCGCCGGCGATAGTAGGGGGAACGGGCCAGCACCGCCGCGCGCACAATGGGCGCAAAAGCGCGGATCAGATGGCGGCGAGGGCCCAGCAGCTCAACCATATCGTGCACGTAGTCGTTCAGGTCGCGCGTTTGATACTGCAGCAGGCGCTGACTTTCCGCCGTGTCCAACCAGTCGGTGGCAAACGGGGTGGTGCTGAAAGCCGCGGCCGGAAGCATGCCCACCCCCATGGCGTCGAGAATGCGCTCCACCATTTCCCCGTAGCGGAACTGACAACGAGGCCCGCCGCCGATCAGCAACGTCTTGCCCCATACCGCATCGCTGCGCACAGCACGGGCGATCGCCAACCCTACATCGCGCGTGTGCACGAACTCAATGCGATTGTCCAGGGGCACATCGAACATGCCGGGGTCGAGCCGGATGGCCAGGGGCAAGGTGGCCGCCAGGCGCAGGATCGCCCACTGCAGCCCAGACGCGCGGATCATCTCCTCACAGGCCACCTTGTGCCGGGAATAGTGCTCCGTTGGCCGGGGTGGGTCGGCGACGGTGCGCGGGGGAGGCAAATGTTGCGTCAGGCCATAGACGTGCAGGGAAGAAGCAAAGATCAGGCGCGGCGGCGTGGGCTGTGCCTCCAGCGCGGTGAGCAGGTTGCGCGTGCCTCCCACGTTCACCGCCTCAGCCAGCTCTGGCTGAGCCTCTGATTCCACCCCCGTGGCCGACATCTTAGGTATGATGAAGGCCAGATGCACCACCACCTCCTGATCCTGCACCGCGCGTGCCACATCGGCCGGCTGGCGCAGATCACCCCACAGCACCTCCAGCCGGCCCGGCGTCTGACGGGCAAACTGTTCCAGCTTGCGCGCCTTGCGTGCGTTGGCTCGGGTGGGCAGGTCAAAGCACCGCACCCAATGTCCGTCTTTCAGTAGTTCAGTTACAGCGCTTTCGCCTACGTTGCCGAAAGCACCGGTGACCATAATCCGCATTTCAATCCCTCCTTGGGTAGCTAAGACTGACCGACAGAAGCTAGAGCTTGCCTGAAAACAACTCGCGATCAGCGGGATGGTTCAAAATTGGTTCACTTTCTGCCCCCTCAGGGCTTCATCGTCCCTCATCCCTCTCAGTCCCCCCTCTCCCCTTGGCCTGCGGCCAGAGGGGGGATTCAGAGGGGGTTTTTGCCAGAAGGCCCGGACGTAAACGTCCGGGCTGAAAGAGCGAAGCCCTGCGGGCTAAGTATCCAGCCCCGAAGGCCTCGGTCCCGAGGGGGGCTTTGCAACTGAGCCCGCCGCTGAAGGCGACGGGCGGGAACCTCAAGCCAGGCCGGCCACCTGCTGGGGCTCGGCAAGCAGCCCCCGGAGCAGCATGGTGATCCCCTCGCGCACCACCTCTCCCCAGTCGGCGCCATCGGGGTCAAGTACCCCCTGCAAGACCAGTCCTACCGCCAGGGCCACGATCACTCGTGCTGCCGTATCGGGATCCGAAGGCCGCAGTGAGCCCTCAGCGATGCCGGTCCGCACCATGTCGGCGAAAAGGGCCCGGTAGCGCTGGTACGGCATAATGGTTGCCTGCCAGACCTGGGGATCGCGCGCGGCCTGGGCCCAGAACTGCAGGAACATGGGAAACTGGCCCTTAGCCTCCTGGAAGACCTGTTCGGCCATGCCGGCCATGGCCAATAGCTGGGCGGGGACGTCAATGGCGGCGGCGCGGCTGGCGGCCATGGGCACTTCTAACCCGGCCAGCCAGCGGTCGAGCAGAGCCAGAAAGACAGCCTGCTTGCTGGGGAAGTGGTGGTAGAAGGCGCCCTTGCTCACCCCCGCCCGCTGACAGATCTCGGCCACACCGGTGGCATCGTAGCCGGCGCGGGCGAAGCACTCTCGGGCTGCGGTGAGGATGCGCAGGCGGGTCTGTTCACTGCGTTCCTGGTGGGTCATGTTGGCTGAGATTCCTTTCAAGAATAATACCGACCGGTCGGTCGTATTATGGCGCAAGTCCGCCGGGATGTCAAATCGTGGCCTGAAGCTGGTATTCCATCAGGGCCAACTCGCTGGGCAGTAACTATCCAGCGGTGACTGGAGGGGCCACGCCGAAGGCTCGCCCGAGGCGTCACCCTTTTTGGGCCACAGGCCGTTGGTCAGCCTTCGCCGACCCCGGCTGTTACACCTATGCCAGGAGTTACGCACTTTGAGGCGTATCGCCCCATCCCCCTACCCCCTTCCCCGCCTTGCGGGGAAGGGGGATCGAGATTAAAAGGGTATTCTGGGCGGCGAAGCCGCCCAGAATACCCTTTGCAAAGGATTCCCCGCTTGACAGAATACTGGGTGGTCCCGGAGATAGGTCGGGTGGCACTCCGTATTGCTGTGTGCCTGCCCAGGGCTGGTGCCGGGCGTTGGCCACGCGCGTCAGCGGGCGATCAGCGGCAGCCAGGCGGCCTGGCCATGCGCGGGCAGCGGGCCGGCGATCAGCATCACCCAGGTTTGCCAGGTCGCCGGAAGCGGGGACGGAGTGGTGGTGGGAAGAGGGGTGGCACGCGGTGTGCCAGTAGGTGTGAGGGTGGGAGTAGCGCCAGGTGTGGCCGTGGGGGTAGCGGTAGGAGGCTCAGGTGTGGGCAGGGGAGCCAGCGCGAACGGCAGGTAGATGAAGGTCACTTCGGTGACCATGACCGGTATGGGGTTGGCAGCCATGTTGATCAGCTCCAGCCCCGCCGGCACCTCAATGCCCAGCAGCCAGATGCCGGGTGCCATGTCGCTGAAGAGGAAGTCGCCGGCCGCGTTGGTAGACCTCTGGCCGAAGAGCATGTCTCCCTGGCGCAGGTAGACGGTGATCCCTGCCAGGCCGGGCTCACCTACGTACTGATCCAGGTTACGATTGGCATCCAGGAACACCCTGCCGGCGATCAGGCGCGCTGGGGTTGGGGAAGGGGTTGGGCTGGGTGGCGTGGGGCTGTATAGGGTGGCAGTAGGGGTCGGTGATGACGTCGGCGACAGGGTTGGTGACGGCGTTGGGGATGGGGTGGGGGATGGTGGCGCGGTAAGGGCAGGTGTGACGCTCGGGGTCTCGATGGGCGAGAGCGGCCCGGCCGGCCAGTAAGGGCTGGCAGACGATTGCCACCACAGCCAACCACTTAGCCATAGTGCCAGGAGCGAGATAAACACCAGGCGCCACCTGAGCATGGTCGCCCTCCCCTATGGTTCTCTCAACGTAAGTATTCAGGCCGATGGAAATCGCTCCTCCTGGGCACTTCGTGCCGGGTGTCGGCGGAGGCCGACACCCTTCATGTATACATCATGAGAGAGGTCGGCGAAGGCCAACCTCTGGCCGCAGGCCCAAGAAGGGTGACGCCTCGGGCGAGCCTTCAGCGTGGCCCTTCCAGTCACCGCTGAATAGTTACCTCTCAACCAGGCCACGCAGTTGCCAGCAGACAATCTCAATCTCCGACAGGGACGTACGGTATCCACCCCATGGGCGGTATGGGCGAGATCGGTGAGGCCAGGATACTGGCTGCCAGTGGGGTGCTGTGCCAGCGCCAGGCCAGCAGGATGGTGAGCAAGAGGGCCAGGCCCAGGGTTACGAGCAGACGCCGGGAACGGATGGACATCAGGGAGCCTCCATGTTCGGGATTGGTCGCTGCGTGCCCTGCCAGCGCAGGTGCCCCCCAGTGTAGCACGGGGTGAGGTGAAGGCCAATGGGCAAATGGTCCTAAGCCGGCGTGGGGGATGATTTCTGCTGCGCAGCGATGAGGGCCAGCGCCCGATCTACCATGGCCCTGGTCTCGGCTGCCATCTCAAGGTGGGCAAGCTCTTCCGGCGTGGCCCAGCGCACCTCGGCCGCATCATCCCCGGCGCGCAGTATGCCACCTCGATAGTAGGCCAGGAAGTCAATCACCACGAAGTGGTAGCGCACACGGCCGTCGGGGTCGCGGTGGATAGGTTGAAAGATGCCGAGGAGGGGGCCAACTTCAATCTCGATGCCACACTCCTCCCGTACCTCACGCTGTAGCGCGCTTTCGGCCGCCTCGCCCAGTTCGATCAGCCCTCCTGGCAGGGACCAAAGCCCCTGGGCCGGAGGCTGGCCACGGCGCTCCAGAAGGACGCGCGCCCCATCCCAGATCACCGCGGCCACGCCCACCAGGGGACGAGCCGGGTAGAGCCGATCACCGCGGTCACCGCTCATCAGCCTGCCACCTTTCCAGGATCGGGAGCAATGCCGGCAAGGTGGTGATGCGCGCATCCGGTTCAACCCTGTCTATCCCTTCTGCAGCCAGACGCGGGGCCTCGGAGAAGCTCATGTCCTCGGCCAGTTCGATCTGCACAGTGCGCATACGCAGCCTGTGGGCACCGGCGATGTCGTCTTCCGGGGTGTCGCCCACCATGACAACCCGGGTGGGGTCGGCCAGCCCCATGCGCTCCAGGGTGATGGTGAACGCTTCGGGCCTGGGTTTGCGGAAGCCGATCTGGTCAGAGGTCACGACAGCATGCAGGCTGTCCCGGAAGCCGTAACTGTCCACCCACTGTTGGACCCAGCGCCCGCCGATGGTGTTGGAGAGCACGGCCAGGCGATAGCCGGCCGCATGGAGGGTGGCCAGGAGCTCGGCTGCGCCGGGGGCCGGGCCGCGCAGGGTGTCTTCCACGGCAAAGAAGCGATCGGTGGCCTGTTGGATCAGGGCCGGGTCCAGGGCAGGGTAGCCCTGTGAGGCAAGGAGGGCGCTCAGCACCTGGTCGGCCGGCCGCTCCCAGCCGTCGCGGCGGGCCTGCTCTACGGAGAAGTTCAGCATGGCGACCCACAGGTGGCTGAAATCGGCCGGCAGGAGCAGCCCTGCTTCTTGCAGGAAGGCAGCCAGGGCAGCCGCGCCAGCCGAGATGATGGTGGGCCAGCCGGCGCGGGCGATGGAGAGGGTGCTTCCGAAGTCAAAGATCACGCCCTGGATGGGGCTGTGGGAATCAACAGAGCGCATGGGGATGGTCAAAGGGTGAAAGATGTAGGGGCGGGGCTTGTCCCCGCCCAGGGGCAGGGCTTGTCCCCGCCCAGGGGCCTCAGCCTTTGCAGAGGCCCCTGGCGACAGGTGAGCAGGAGACAGATGCGATCAGGGATAGCCGGGGCCTTCCTCGAAGTAGCGGCGGTTCTCCTTGATGCTGGGGGTCAGGTCCACTTTTTCGCCCGCCTTGAGGATGCGGGTGTGCTCCAGGTGAACCGGCTCGCCGCGACAGTTGACACCGTCGTACACGTCGTCGAAGCCTGGCGTACCCGCCGGCATGTTGAGTCTTTGGGGCAACTCCTGCCCGCGGACGTTCACAGTGCCCTTGGCGATGTAGGCTGAGGGCACATCTTCTTCGGGGAAGATAGCTCCCCAGGGGCATTCAGGCACGCATGCGCCGCAGTCAATGCAAGTGTCGGGGTCGATGTAGTAGAGGGGCCACTGGTCTACGGGGTTGCCCGGCACGATACACTCGACCGGGCACACCTCTGCGCAGCCACCATCGCGCAGACAGAGGTTGGTGATAACGTGGGTCATACAGCTCCTCCTTGAGAGTATCTTGACGGAAAGGGGAGGCAACAAGCTACCCGCTGGCAGCCGCGAAGATTGTACTGGCTGTGGGGTAGTTTGTCAAACTGCCCGCCCTGCGGGGGAGCGAGATGACAATGATCCCACGTCCTCTCGGAGATTGCTCTGTCCTAGAGGAGTGGCCTGTCCCCGCGCCGACAACCGGGGTCGCAGCTTAGCCATCGGAGGTGCGCCACGAACCGTTCTCCCACTCGCCGTTGCCCTGGACTTCCCGTTTTGGGCATGGGTGCAACGGAGCGGGGGAAGCCAGGGGAACCCTTCTCCGTGGAGGAAGCCCGGACAGTTGCAGAAGATAGAATAGACCTTCTACGTGAAGCGACACCGGTAGGTTGCTCCAGGCGGGGTGTCATTGGGTCAGCGCGTGGCACCCTATGACCCGATTGGGGCCGTCGGCGTGGAC
>DAOTZS010000176.1:0-2663 GCA_034434335.1 Anaerolineae bacterium | reverse complement strand
CAAAGCCCTGGGCAGGGGGCACGGCGATCAGGTGCTGCAGGCCGGGCAGGTTGGCCAGCAGCTCCGCTTCCAGCGGGATGGCGGTGACCAGCGCGGTCGGCTCGGCGTCCTGCAAAATGGTGCTCAGCGTCTGGCGCCTGAGCTGAGGGTTGAGGGGCACCAGCACTGCACCCAACCCGGCCACTGCGAAGAAGAGGAACACGTACTCCGGCCCTGGCGGCAACAGAGCAGCCATGCGGTCCCCCTTGCGGATGCCAAGTTCCCACAGCCCACGGGTGAGGGCTTCAACACGCGCCACGATCTGACCATAGGTCAGGCGCACGTCACCGCACACCAGGGCCTCCTGGTTGGGCCGCGAGGCGGCCACCTGCCGCAACGCTTCGGCCATCGTCATCTGCGTGGTCAGCATATTCGCCTCCGGGAGTTATAGCCTGATCCGATAGAGCCGATAGTGTTTGTAACACTCTGCGCCCAGGCGCTGCGCCAGCAGGTTAATCGTTGGGTTGTGCTCAGAGGTCAGGGAGCCGTCCAGCCATTCGTAGCCCTTTTCGTAGAAGGCTTTGATCGTCTCCAGATAGAGCAGGGCATCAATGCCCCGGTGGCGGTATTCCTCCAAGATGCCCATTAGCTTGAAGGTGACCACATCTATCTGGCGGATATAGCGCCGGATCATCAGCCAGCCGAAGGGAAAGAGCCGGCCATTCAGGCGCAACAACACCCGGTTGATGTCGGGCAGGGCAACGCAGAAGCCAATGGGCTTGCCGTCTGCCTCGGCAAACAAGGCCAGGTCGGGGTCCAGGAAGATGCGCATCTGGTCGGCCAGGCGGCGGAACTCGTCCTCGCTCATGGGCACATGTTCGGGGAGGTGGGTGAGGGTGGTGTTGAACAGGTAGTGAGCCCTGGCCACCTCCTGGTCCCAATCCTCCATGCGCAGCTTGCGGATGGTGACGTTGGCGGCGCGGCGGGCGGCCTCGGCCGCGCGCAGAAGGGACTGGGGGATGTTCTTCAGTTCCTGGCCCACCTGCCAGCGGAACGCGCGCCAGGCATAGAGGTCGTGGTCCTTCTCCATGCCGTACTGCTCGAGCAGGTCTTTGTAATAGGGCGGGGTGTGGTTTTCCAGCATGGCCGGCGGGCAGTCGGCGCCGGCGATCAGCACGCCCGGGTATTCGGTCTCGGTGAAGCTGGTGGGGCCGCGCATCCAGGTCATCTGCCGCGCGCGCAGCCAGTCGCCGGCCGCGTCCAGCAGAGCCCTGGCGACGGCGAAATCATCCACGACTTCGAAGAACCCAAAGCCCCCGACCGGCCCCAGGCGCTCTACTACCTGGCGGTTGACAAAGGCGGCGATGGTGCCGAGCACCTCCCTCCCGCGGCGGGCCAGGAAGAGAACCACCTCGGCGTTCTTGTAAAAGGGCCCTGTGGCAGGGTCCAGGTATTGCAGGCGCTCGGAAATAAGGGGCGGTACCCAGTTGCGGTCGCCCCGGTAGATACGCCAGGGGAATTTGACAAAGGCACGCAGCTCACGCCGGGTAGAGACAGGTCGGATCTCTATGGAGGGCATAGGACGCTCCTGGGGGTAACTATTCAGGCCGATTGAAATCGCCCCTCCTGGGCACTTCGTGCCGGGTGTCGGCCTCCGCCGACACCCTTTATGTATGCATCATGAGAGTGGTCGGCGCAGGCCGACCTCTGGCCGCAGGCCCAAAAGGGTGACGCCGAGGGCGAGCCCTCGGGTGGCCCTTCCAGTCACCGCTGAATAGTTACTCCTGGGGTATCTTCTCCACTCTGCGCCATCGTTGTCAACCCAGCGCCACGTCCAGGATCATCATGGCCGCGAAGCCCAGGAGCGCGCCCCAGGTTGACATATGGGTCTCCTCACTACGCTGCGATTCGGGGATCAGCTCTTCGACTACCACGTAAATCATGGCGCCGGCTGCAAAGCTCAGCGCGTAGGGGAGGATGGGGCGCATGAGTAAGACCGCGGCCGCGCCCAAGACCCCAGCAATCGGCTCTACCACGCCCGATAGCTGGCCATACCAGAAGCTACGGAAGGGGGACAGCCCCTCGCGGCGCAACGGCATGGCAACGGCGATTCCCTCTGGGAAGTTTTGGATGCCAATGCCAAGGGCCAGGGCGATGGCGCCGGCCAGGGTGGCGGCTGGCAGCCCGGCTGCCACCGCGCCAAACGCGACACCCACAGCCAGCCCCTCCGGGAAGTTATGCAGGGTGATGGCTGTGACGAGCAAGATGCTGCGTTGCCAGGTGGTCTTGAGTCCCTCTGCCGCGCTGGTGGGCAGGTCCAGGTGCAGGTGGGGCAGCACCCTGTCTACCCCCCATAGAAATAAGCCCCCTGCCAGGAAGCCGATGGCGGGGGGAACCCAACTGGCCATCCCCTGGTCCGCCGCCAGCTCGATAGCCGGGGCCAGGAGGGACCAGAAGCTGGCCGCGATCATCACCCCAGCGGCGAAACCAAGCATGCCATCGAGGAGCTTGCGCCCCACCTGACGGGTAGCGAACACACTGCTGGCCCCCAGCGCGGTCACCCCCCAGGTGAAGAGGGTGGCCAGCAGCGCCTGAAGGACGGGGTTCAAAAGCTGAAAAGAGACCACGATGCCTTACCTCGTCTTGGGATGATTGGATGATGAGGGCCATATGCGCACTATACC
>DAOTZS010000175.1:0-9072 GCA_034434335.1 Anaerolineae bacterium | reverse complement strand
TAAGCCACGAAGCGGAGCGGAGTGGCGTTTGAATGGCCCAAAATGCCTCCTGGCAGCCCGCAAGTAAAGTAGCATCTAGACGGCACTCCGCTTTGCTCCGTGCCTGACTACGAACGAATTCTCAAACACGCACTCAGGCGGTGACTGGAAGTCACCCTATTGGGCTCCCCTGACGCCTGTCACCTCTATCCCTTGCGCACCCACACCTGCATCTGGCCGGGCTCACGGTTAGCCCAGGCGTAGTAAGGGATGGCAGTAATCTCGGTGGTCATCTCGCGTGACCGGCCTGGGCTCTCCGGCACGGTGCGATAGAGCCGGTGTTCCCAGCCACTGTCCGGCGGGACCACCCTGGCCGGCCCGCGCAGCACGACAACGCCGTTGAGCAGATCAGGTCGAAATTCGGTAGACAGCCTGGCTTCGCCAGGCAGGATCACATCCCGCAGCTCTACGCCGGGGTGGTCCACTCCTTCCAGGCAGTACACCAGTGGACCGCGCATCAGAGCCACCCGGCCGGTGTTCTCCAGCGCGTAGGGGTGCGATTGCACGCAGCGCACCGGCATGGGGAGGGAAAGAACCACGGCGTCACCCGCTCGCCAGGTGCAGCGGACCTCGGCATAGCTGCCGGGGGTCAGCGGAGCTTCCCATGGCCGGCCCGCGACGCGCAGGGTGGCGCCGTTTTCGCACCAGCCCGGAATCCGCAGGCGCAGGCTGAACTCCCCTTCGCCCTGCACCGTAATGGCTACTTCGCCCTCCCAGGGATAGCGCGTCTCCTGCCTCAGGCTCACCTGGCGGCCATCAGGGAGGGCAAGCCGGGCTGAGCTCGCGGCATACAGATGCACCCAAATGCTCTCCGGCGAGACGCTGTAGAAGTAGCCAGGCAGGGAGGCGATTATGCGGGCGATGTTGGGTGGGCAACAGGCGCAACTGTACCAGGGCTGGCGCCGATGGGCTCCATCGTCAGCCAGGGGATTGACATAAAAATACGACTTGCCGTCGAGTCCCACCCCCGCCAGGAAGCCGTTATAGAGGGCCGTTTCCATCAGGTCGCTGTAACAGGCATGACCGTCCAGGGCAAGCATGCGCCAGGCCCACATGATGAGGGCGATCGCGGCACAGGTTTCTGCGTAGGCGCGCGCATTGGGAAGCTCGTAGTCGGACCCAAACGCCTCTCCATCCCAACGGGAGCCGGCGCCGGCGGTGACGTAAAGCTGCCGTTCTACCATGTTGGCCCATTGGCGGTCGAGAGCAGCCCGCAGAGCTTTTTCACCGGCCTCGGCGTAGAGGTCAGCAGCGCCGCAGTTGAGATATAGCGCGCGCACGGCGTGCCCATCCATGCGGTCGAACTCTCGGAACGGCTTGTGGTCCTGATGATAGGGGCTGCCACCGATGAGGCCATGGCCGCGCGCGTCCAGGAAGTATTGGGCCTGGGCCCGATACCTCTCCTCGCCGGTCAGCCGGGCCAGCTCAACCAGCGCCATCTCGATCTCGGGATGGCCGCAGGTCCCCGGCCGCTTGCCCGTTTCAGGTGGCCCAAAGACCTGGCAGATGTGGTCGGCCAGGCGAAGTGCCGCGCGCAGCAGGCTTGACTGCGGTTCGCCTTGCGCTGCGGCGCCGCGCCGGCTGCTGTCCATCAACATCCGCTGGTGGGCGATGGCGGCCTGGATCAGATGCCCGGCGCAGTAAAGCTCGTGCATGTCACGCAGGTTGGTCCACCGCTCGCCGGCCTTCTCAAAGGTGAAGTGGGTGTTGAGGTAGCCATTGGGTTCCTGGGCGGCGATGATCTCGGCGATCACGGCATCGGCCATCTCCTGGATGGCAGGGACTGGCTCGCTGGCCAGGGTCCAGGCGCAGGCCTCCAGCCATTTATAGACATCGGAGTCATTGTAGTAGTAGCCCTGGAAGGGTTTGTGGACCTTGCCGGCGGCCCGGCGGAAGTTGTCTATGCGGCCAGTCTCTTCCAGGAGCTGATATTGGGTGGGAATGGTCACGTCCCGGTTCAGGCGCCAGCGGGGGGCCCAGAAGGAATCGGCCAGGTTGACAGCGTTCACGGGGACGGGACGCAACCGGGCATAGGGGCTGCCCGAAGTATCAACGACAACAGGGGCAGAGGTGGTCTTGGCCATAGCGTTTGCCTTTCCTGCTCAACCAACAACCTTGGGCAAGACCCAACGGTCCACGTCAGCATCATTCTGCGGCATCGCCACGCCCTTGTGGAGGTACCATTCTTCCACGTGTTCGACGGCCGCGCCGGGCTGCAAGGTCACCAGGGGTCCGAGCGTTTCCACCTCCAGCATGTCGGCGTTGGTAAAGGTCTCCACCGAGCAGCCGAAATCGGGATACCTGGCACCTGGCTGATAGGTGAACTTCTTGACGAAAAGCTGCCCATAGTTGGCGTAGGCTACCCAGCCGTCTGGCACCATGGCGCCAATCTTCTGGGGTGCCGTCGCTGTTGGGTCCTGGCGCAGCATGATATACTTGCGGCCCCAGGTCCAGCGTGGGTCCGACATGTCGGTGTAGGCCCACAGGGTGAGGGTATTGGCCGGCAGCAGGTTTTCGGGGTGCGAGCCGCGCGGGGGCAGGGGAACAATGACCTTGCCGCCCTGCGCCATCACGGTCAGCGCCCAGGGTGCCAGCTCCACAGGCCACAGGTTGTGGTTACGCAGCCGATGCACGATCCGGGCATGCGCGGCATCGGGTGAGAGGTAGATGTCCAACTCCTTCTGGATGCCGGTGGTCGTCTCAGTGGGTTGGATCACCCGCACGCAATCGGGACCCTCTTCGATCTGGATGGGCCCATTATCGGGGAAATAGGAGCGAGGCTGGGCCTCGGGCGCATGCCACAGGCGATGTCCGCCGTAGATGCGCCACTCGTCCCCGCCAGTCAGCCCCATCATCTCCTCGTACTCCTTGAACATGTTGACATCACCCAGGAAACCGAAGCGGATGATGCGCGGGCCGACATCGGCGGTGACGATCAGTTCCACCAGCTTGTTGGAGAGGCGACAACAGTTGGGCCAACCGCGATAGTTGATTCGTTCCATGGTTTTTCTCCTGATTGAGTAGTGCTTCGTCAGTAACTGTTTGGGTCACAGGGCTTGGGGACAGCCTGGGGGCGGAGCAGTGCTCTGCCCACCCCGCCCCTGCTGACTTACAATGATACGTCACTATTCAGCGGTGACTGGAAGTCACCCTCTTGGGCCTGCGCCGACCTCTCCCGCTATACATGAGGGGTGTCGGCGGAGGCCGACACCCGGCACGAAGTGCCCAGGAGGGGCGATTTCAATCGGCCCAATAACCAGGCGGTGACTGGAAGTCACTCTCTTGGGCCAGAGGTCGGCCTGCGCCGACCTCTCCCGCGATGTACACATGAGGGGTGTCGGCGGAGGCCGACACCCGGCACGAAGTGCCCAGGAGGGGCGATTTCAATCGGCCCAATAACCAGGCGGTGACTGGAAGTCACCCTTTTCGGGCCTGCGGCCAAGAGGTCGGCCTGCGCCGACCTTTCTCATGATGTACACATGAGGGGTGTCGGCGGAGGCCGACACCCGGCACGAAGTGCCCAGGAGGGGCGATTTCAATCGGCCTGAATATATGATACTACCGAATCAACCACCAATCAAATCAGCAAACGTGCATGGTTTGTCCGCATGGTGTAGAATAGGGGTGAGCATGGGATGAGCTGCCGGGAGAAGATGAGAGGTTTCCTGGCGCTGTCTCCGGTCGCCTGGGAGTGAAAGATGATCCTTATCGCCGCGGTAGGGTAGAGCAAGATAGCATGAGGGACCGCCCTTCTCAAGGTCTGGGGGTGTACGGCAACCTTGAGGTCAGCAGTCGGGGAGAGAGGATTTGAACCTCCGACCTCGCGGACCCGAACCGCGCGCGCTAAACCGGACTGCGCCACTCCCCGAATAACTAATGACGATTATAGCGGCAAAGGTGGCTTTTGCCAAATTCCACCGTTGCCACTCAAGGTCAGGAGGGCCCCTATGAGCCTGCAAGTTGGCATCGTTGGCCTGCCCAATGCCGGCAAGTCCACCCTCTTTAACGCACTTACCCTTGCCGGGGCTGCCACCGCACCTTATCCCTTCACCACCATCGAGCCGAATGTCGGTGTCGCCGGTGTGCCCGACCCGCGGCTGGACCAGCTCGCAGCCCTGGTCAGGCCCGAGAAGGTGACGCCGGCCACGGTGGAGTTCGTGGACATTGCCGGGCTGGTGCGAGGCGCCAGTAAGGGTGCGGGGCTGGGCAATCAGTTCCTGGGGCATATCCGCAATGTGGACGCCATGGCCATGGTGTTGCGCGCCTTTGAGGACCCGGATATCCCGACGGCAGGCAATCCCGTGAACCCGGCAGACGATCTTGAAGTGCTGGACACCGAGCTCATGCTGGCCGATATCACCACCCTTGAGCGTCGGATCGAGAAGGTGCGCGGGCAGGCTAAGGCCAGGCCGCGCGAATTCGCCGAGCAACTGGCCTGGCTGGAACGCCTGCGCGACCACCTGGACCGCGGCCAACTGGCCTCTCGCTTTGCTGAGCCCCCCCATAGCCCAGAGTGGGCCGCTGACCTCAATCTGCTCACGGCCAAGCCGCGGCTGTATGTGGTGAATGTGGCCGAGGACAAGTTGCCCGACGGTGGGCCGCTTGCGGCAGAAGTGCGCGCTCGCGCGGCGCGCGAAGGGGTGCCGTGTCTGGTGCTGTGCGCGGCCTGTGAGGCGGAGCTGGCCACCTGGCCGGCTGACGAAGCAGCCGCTTATCGGGCCGAACTGGGGTTGACAGAATCGGGCCTCGTACAGTTAATCAGGGCATGCTATGGACTGCTGGGCCTCATCACATTCTTTACCATTACCGGCGGCAAAGAGACCCGCGCCTGGACCCTGCGGGCCGGCGCCACGGCTTTCGAGGCGGCCGGGCTGATCCACTCCGATATCCAGCGCGGGTTTATCCGGGCCGAAGTGGTGCCTCAGGCCACGTTGGTGGCTGTGGGGGGCCTGAGCGCCGCCCGGGCCGCCGGTCAGGTGCGCCTGGAAGGCCGCGACTACGTAGTGCAAGATGGCGATGTGATCCACTTTCGCTTCAGCGTGTAAGGTGAACACCCCGCAGTGGCTCCCTCCATCTCACTTCTCGCCTGGAGAGCACACCTCTCGCGCATGATGAGGATCGTGCGCCCTCATCCGCTTATATGCGTGCTGTGGCTGGCGTTGGCCGTACGGCTGACCCATCTCACCTATCACAGCTTTTGGTTCGACGAGGCGGTCAGCGCGCTGTGGGCTGGCAGGCCGGCAGCCGAGATTTGGCAGGTCGGCATGGCGCTCAGGGCCGATAAACACCCTCCCCTTTACTATTTGCTCCTGCATTTCTGGTCCGGCCTGGTTGGGGGTGGCGATTTCCCCCTCCGGGCCATGGGCGTGTTCTTGGGGACATTTGCCCTGGTGCCTGTGTTTGGCATCGGTCGTCGGCTGGGCGGCCGCTGGCTGGGGTTGGGCAGTGCCCTGCTGCTGGCGCTCAACCCATTCCTGGTGTGGTACAGCCAGGAAGCGCGCATGTTCATGCCTGCGGCCACTTTTGCCTTGCTCGGCCTGTATGGGGTGCTGCGGCTGGGGGAGGTCCACGCAACGTCTGCCGCCTGGCGCGTGGGACGGCAAGAGCTGCTCGCGATGCTGCTCATGGTCGTAGGATTGCTGGCTGCCCTCTACTCCTATCTCTACAGCGCTTTTCTCTTGCCGGTGGCAGCCATATGGCTGGCGCTCCAATGGTGGCAGGAGCGGGGTCAGCCGGAAGCTGGCCGGCGGCTGGCCCTGGGGGCTGGCGGGCTGGCCACGGTGGCGCTCCTGTTCCTGCCCCTGGCGTGGTCGGCGTGGCAGGTGAGCGGCGCTGAAGCGGTACCCGGCAAGGCATTTGCAGGGATGGGACCGGCCCTGCGTTCAATGCTGAAGGCGTATGCCCTGGGATGGCCGCGCTGGCCTGCTACCTGGACGTCTCTGTTCACGGTTGCCTTCGGGCTCCTGGCCCTGGCCGGCTGTCTGGTGCCGTCGGCACGGCCTGGCCGACGACACATGGGGATCTTCCTGTTGGCGTGGTTGGGGGTGATCCTCCTGGTGGGCGGTCTTCTGTTGAGGCGGGATAGCCAGGTGTTCGCAGAGAGCCGCTATCACATCATGATGGTGCCGGCCCTGTGCCTGGCGTGGCCGCGTGCTTTGCAGTGGCTGTGGTCGCGATGTCGGCCGATCGGCCTGGCTCTCGTCGCTCTCGTCCTGGTGGTGACGCTGACCGCCTTGCCCGCCAACTGGGCCCCTGAGAACCGCCGCGAGGCCTGGCGCGAGGTGGCTGGGTTCATTGAGGCCCATGCCGGCCCCAACGATGCCATCGTCATCCAGGCCGACTATCTGCATCTCGCCTTCCGCCGCTACTTCACCGGCCGGCAGCCGATCTTCTTCCCCTTTACTGACCGCCTGGCCGACCCAGCCATGGTAGAGCCACCCCTGGCAGGGTTGCACGCTTTTGACACCGTGTGGTTGGTGCAGGCTCACCATGAGGACCTGGACCCACATCAGCTGGTGTTGAGCTGGTTTGCAGCGCGCTATCCTCTGGTCACCGAAGTGTACCCGACGGGGATCGCCATCCACGGCTTTGCCCAGCGCTATCGCCTGTCCGAGCTCCCTGGCAACGTGGCCCCATTGCAAGCTCCTGCGGTGTTCGCTGCATTGCGCCTGTTGGCCTGCCAGTACCAACCCACCCAGCTTTCTCCGCGCGATGACCTTTTTCATCCTCCCAGCGCCTGGATCCACGCCGTGACCTACTGGACCGTGCACGATTCCAGGCCCCCGGAATCCCTCTGGCCGCGGCTGCGGCTCGTGGATGCGGCGGGACAGGTCTGGGGGGAGAGCCTGGAGCGCGCCGGCGATACCTTTCACCTCTGGCCCGTCTCGCGCTGGTTGCCGGGCGAAGTGGTGCGCGGCGACCACGACATCAACCTGAACCCTGTCACGCCCCCGGGCAAATACCGCGTCATCGTTGAGGTGCCAGGATCGGAGGGGCAGGTGAGTTGCGGGGAGGTGGAGATCCGCTGAGGGTGCAGCCCATGCCTGGGGCGAAGAGGTGTTCCTTTAGAGTATGACTGAGAATTCGTTCGTAGTCAGGCACAGAGCGAAGCGGAGTGCCGTCTAGATGCCACTTTACACTAACTTGCGGGCTGCCAGGAGGCATTTTGGGCCATTCAGACGCCACTCCGCTCCGCTTCGTGGCTTGCTACGAGTGTTTTTCAGGCACGTTCTAAAGGGCAAAGCCCTCCGGGGCTGGATTTTTAGCCCGGGGCTTCGCTCTTTCAGCCCGGACGTTGACGCCCGGGCCTCCTGGCGATATCCTTGTGGGGATGGGGTGATACCCCTCAAGCTGCGTAAGTCCCGTTACTGAGATCAGAGGTCGGCGGGTATATACTGCATTGAAGAGAGCGCCAGCCATGCCAGGCGCGCAAGGCCACACATGAACAACCGGAACGATGTTATTCACACTCGGAGGTAATTCCATGACAGAAATAGTCTATATCCCCGTTTCCACCATCGAAGCCTTTATGTACGATGTGTTCGTAGGCTTGGGTGTCCCTCCCGACGATGCCCGCATCTGCACCAATGTGCTCATCGCTGCCGACCTGCGCGGCTTCGAGTCGCATGGGGTGGGCCGTCTCAAGTATTACTATGACCGTATCAAAGCCGGTGTCCAGTCTACCAAGACTGAGATCGAAGTTCTCAAAGAGACCGAGACCACCGCGCTGATAGACGGCCATCACGGCATGGGCCATGTCATCGCCTATCGCTCGATGCAGATGGCGATAGACAAGGCGCGGCGCTATGGCCTGGGCGCGGTTGCCGTGCGCAACTCGACCCACTTTGGCATCGCCGGATATTACTCGCTGATGGCGGCCCAGGAGGGCATGATGGGCTTGACGGTGACGAATGCCCGCCCTTCCATTGCTCCTACCTTTGGCGTCGAGCCGATGCTGGGCACCAACCCCATCGCCTTCGCCGCCCCCTCCGACGGGCCATACCCGTTTTGCTTCGATGCGGCCACCTCGATCATCCAGCGCGGCAAGGTCGAAGTCGCCGCGCGCGCCGAAAAGCCGCTGCCCGAGGGGCTCGTAATTGACGGCCAGGGCAACTCGTTGACCGACCCAGATCGCATCCTGGTAGACCTGGACAGGGGCGCTGCGGCGCTGTTGCCGCTCGGCGGAGCGGGGGAAGAGTTTGCCGGCTACAAGGGCTATGGCCTGGCTACGATGGTGGAAATCCTGTCTGCCGCGCTCTGTGGTGGCATGTTCATGAAGGACCTGCTGGGCCGCGCGCCCGATGGCTCCCGCCGCCCCTTCATGTTGGGGCACTTCTTTGCCGCGATTGATATTGCCCATTTCATCCCGTTGGATCAATCGCGGCGCATCACCGGCGAGATTATGCGTGCACTGCAGGCATCACGAAAGGCCCCCGGCGCGCAGCGCATCTATGTGGCAGGTGAGAAGGAGTACGAGAGCGAGCAGCGCGTGCGCGTGCAGGGTATCCCCACCAACCCCAACCTGCGCCGCGAGTTCCAGGTCATGCGCGATGAGTTAGGCCTGCGCGGCTACGAAGCCTACTTCTGAGGCACGTTCTGCCCTGCGCTTCCAGGTTGCCAGACGGCATCGTGGTCTAGCGGATACATGGGCCGGCGCACGCGGCGGAATTCCATCCGCTCGACCCGACAGTTCGTGCATCCGGGCGTGAAAGCCAGGATCGCGCGCGGCGCGATCTGCGCGAACTCGGTGGTCAGATAGCCGCGCTTGAGCACGACGATCCGATAGTCGAGCGGCTCCAATCCCAGCACGCGCAACTGGACCGGGTCCTCGAAACTGTGCCGCGTGGCCGTCAGGACGACGTCCACGCCGGCCACGTTGAGCACGGCGATGGGGCCCGGCCGCGTGCGGCCCATGGCCCGGCGCAATCCCCCGCGCCACCACGCGCCGTCGAACAGCGAGCGCACCACGCCCGTGACGCGCAGCGGCCGGCCGTGGCGCACGTCCAGCTTGCCGCCGATCTCCAGCGTGATCTG
>DAOTZS010000174.1:0-31349 GCA_034434335.1 Anaerolineae bacterium | reverse complement strand
CTTGTACAGGCTGCGGCGTCGGCGCGACACAGGCTGCCAGAGCCACCCCCGCAGTGCTCATGCCCAGCCCGGCCAGAAATGCTCTTCGCGAAAGACGTCTGGTTGTATGGCTGCTCATTTTCTTCTCCCTCCTGTCTTGGTCTTAATCAGCGGAACACAAATACCACATGTTCTGAGCTTCTCTCCCTATCCTCCCTCCTTTCCCGGCCCGGAGCGGGCCTCCAGACTATTAATGCCCCGGAATCCCACAGGCCGCGTTTGGCTGTCAGGCCTGGCCATGTTATGATCAATCAGGGTGGATATGGTAGCGGCAACCCTTGTGGACGCCCAGGGGAGGGACTTGCCCCCTACCCAAAGCCATTTCCGACACACAACATATACCACAGGCGGCACGCGATTGTTACGCCAGAATCCCGCCAATAATCCGTCAGGGGACTTGCATGCGCGAGTTTGAAGAGTTCCGCGGACAATTACAAAGCGCCCTGGCACACCTCTACGACCCGGGATATCGGTTTCCAGCAGCCCTGTACAAAGCCACGGGCTGTGATCCGGCCAGCGCGCCTGAAGCAGTGCAGTCAGCCCTCACCCGGCTGATCGAGGGCCTGGCCCCGCGCGCCCAGGGCGAACCGGACAGCCGGCTGCGCCGCGAGTACGATGTGCTCTACCTGAGGTTTGTGCTGGGCCTGACGCAAGAGGAGGCAGCCTGCCGCCTTCACATGAGCCTGCGTACCCTGCAAAGGGTGCAGCGCGAAGCGGTCCATCTGCTGGCCAGGCAGTTGTGGGACCAGATGTACAGGGGCTCTCCGGGACCGGAGGGGGGCGCTTCTGCCGAGATGCCACTCCCCAGGATGGCCCCATCGCCGGACCAGGCCACGGGGTGGCTCTCGCAGCTCAGGCAGGAACTGCTTTCCCTGCAGCGAAGCATGCCCGATGCCCAGTGCGATCTGGAAGAGGCGCTCTCAGGGGCCCTGCGCATTGCCACCGCCCGCCGCAGCATCAGCAAGGCTGTCGTGGAGGTCCGGCCCATTCAACCGGCCATGCGCGTCCGCTTCCATCCCTCGGCCCTGCGCCAGATCTTGCTCACCCTCGTCAACGACCTGATCCGTGCCATGGGCGGTGAGGGACGGATCACCATCCAGGCGCAGGGCACGGGAAGGCGCGGCAGGCTCACGATGGTAGCCAGGCCCTTCCCAGAAGGTGCAAGGCTGGACCTGGCCCTGGCTCAGGAGTTGCTGATCGCCCATGGTGGGGATGTCGAAATGATCCAGGAGGGTGACGGGCTAACACTTGTGCTGGAGCTTACCCTGGTCCAGGCCGCCAGGGAAAAGGTCTCCGTACTGGTGGTGGATGACAACGTGGACCTGGTCACCCTCTACCGCTCGTATTGCGCCGGCACCCCCTACTTCATCCAGCATGTCCGCAAGGGCAGCCAGGTCCCGGCCGCGCTGGCAGCTTTCCACCCCGACCTTATCCTGTTGGATGTGTTGCTGCCTGACGTGAACGGTTGGGATCTCCTGTTGGACCTGCACGCAAACCCCGCCACGCGAACGACTCCGGTTATCGTGTGCTCGGTGGTCACCGACGAACAACTGGCCCTGGACCTGGGGGCCGTGCTCTATCTGCGCAAACCGGTATGGCGGGAACAGTTACTCTCGGCTTTTGAGCGCGCTTTGAGCACCAGGAGGACTCCGTCAAAGACAGGCGGGGCTGAACCCCCGCCCTGAAAGGGCAAAGCCCCTGGCGGGGCTAGAAGTAGCCCGTAGGGCTTCGCCCTTTCAGCCCAGAGCTTCAGCTCGGGGCTTTGCTGAATCGGCCCGAGGGAGGTCGGCGAAGGCCGACCTCTGGCCACAGGCCCAAAAGGGTGACTTCCAGTCACCGCCTGAATAGTTACTCGAGGTCTACCAGTCGCACTATAGCTATGTCAGGTCATCCTGCGGCTTATCCTGCCCTTGCTCCCCACCAGGCTGAGCTGGTGGCCCTGCCGGCCGACCGGACCCTCTTTCTCGAAGGGCCGGCCGGGGCCGGCAAGACCACCGCGTCCGTGGCACGGCTCCTGCGGTTGCTCAGGGAGGGCGTGCGGGCTGATGCGGTCCTGGTGCTGACTCCCCAACGGACCCTGGCCACCCCCTACCTGCGCGGCCTGCGCCGCAGCGATGCCCCTGCCGGCGGCGAGGTCACCCTGCTCACCCTGGCCGGCCTGGCCCGCCGCATGATCGAGCTGTTCTGGCCCCTGGTGGCCGCGCAGGCCGGCTTTGCCCACCCCGACCGCCCGCCCACCTTCCTGACCCTGGAAACCGCCCAGTATTTCATGGCCCGCCTGGCCGGCCCCCTGCTCGACCAGGGCTATTTCGATGCACTGGTCATGGACCGCAACCGGCTCTACAGCCAGATCCTCGACAACCTCAACAAAGCCGCCGTAGTGGGCTTCCCCCACACGGAGATCGCCAGCCGGCTCAAGGCCGCCTGGGTCGGCGAATCCAGCCAGGCGCGCGTCTACGATGAGGCCCAGGAGTGCGCCAACCGTTTTCGGGCCTACTGCCTGGAGAATAACCTGCTCGACTTCTCACTCCAGTACGAGACCTTTGTGCGACACCTGTGGCCGCTCCCCCTCTGCCGCAACTACCTGGTCCAACGCTATACCCACCTGATCGTAGACAATGTCGAAGAAGACACCCCCGTGGCCCACGACATCCTGGCTGAATGGCTGCCCCTTTGCCATTCGGCCCTGATTATCTATGACCAGGATGGGGGCTACCGACGCTTCCTGGGCGCCGACCCTGCCAGCGCCCAACGCCTGGCAACGCTGTGCCAGGAACGCATCACGTTCCCAACCTCGTTCGTGGCCTCACCCGCCATGCAGAGGCTGGCCAGGCGCCTGAGCCGGGCCTTGGGTATGGGACCAAAAGAGGCCCAGGCTGCCGAGGAGGCATCTTCCCCGGAAACAGGCATCGGCCCGGCACTGGATTTCGCATCGCATCGCTACTACCCTGAGATGCTGGATTGGGTGGCCGACACCATTGCCAGCCTGGTCCAGGAGCAAGGGGTGTCACCAGGCGAGATCGCCGTGCTGGCTCCCTTCCTGAGCGATGCCCTGCGCTTCGCACTGCGCAGCCGGCTGGAAGAGCGCGGCATCCCCGTCCAATCCCACCGACCATCGCGCGCCTTGCGCGAAGAGCCGGCCACCCAGTGCCTGCTCACCCTGGCCGCCCTCTGCCACCCCCAGTGGGGGATCACCCCTACCGCCGCCGACGTGACCCATGCCCTGACCCAGGCCATTGCCGGCCTGGACCCGGTGCGGGCCCGGCTGCTCACCGAGATCGTCTATCGCAATGGGGAAGGGCCGGCCAGGCTCAGCCCTTTCGACCAGATCGAGCCCGAGATGCAGGAGCGGATCACCTTCTTGCTGGGTGGCCGCTACGAGGGGCTGCGCACCTGGCTGGCCGCGCACTGCCGGCCGGTTAGCGGAGAGCGCAGAGCAGAGCCGGCCGGGGCTGAGCTCGACCACTTCCTCAGCCGCCTCTTTGGCGAACTGCTGTCGCAGCCAGGGTATGGCTTCCATGCCGACTACGATGCGGGCAATATCACCGCCAACCTGATCGAATCAGTGCGCAAGTTCCGCCAGGTGATGTCCCGCGGCCCTTCCCTGGCAGGTAAGTCGCTGGCACAGGAATACGTTGAGATGGTGCGCGATGGCCTGGTGGCCGCCCAGTACATGCGGAGCTGGCAGCGCGCGCCGGCCGCAGGGGTGCTGCTGGCCCCCGCTTACACCTTCCTCATGACCAACCGGGCCGTAGATCATCAGTTCTGGCTGGACATCGCAAGCACCAGTTGGTGGGAACGGCTCCATCACCCCCTGACACACCCTTACGTGCTCAGCCGCCATTGGGCCCCGGGCACCCCCTGGACCGACGCCCAGGAATACCAGGCGCGGCAGGAGGCGCTCTATTGCGTCGTCCTGGGCCTCATCCGGCGCTGCCGGCGGCAGATCCACCTGGGGCTCAGTGAGCTGGGGGAGCAAGGGGTCGAGCAGCGGGGGCCGTTAGCGCGCGCCCTCCAACAGGCGCTGCGGGAACTTGCTGGATAAGGTCTGAAGCCCTATGGGCGCTTTCCAACCTCGTCCCAGACAACTGGAAGTCCTGGCCTACCGGGGAGGCAAGATGGGGGTCTCGGCTGTGCCGGGCAGCGGCAAGACCCAGACCCTTTCCTGCCTGGCCGCCACCCTGGTGGCAGAGGGAAATCTGGCCGAAGACCAGGAGGTGCTGATCGTCACCCTGGTCAACTCGGCTGTGGACAACTTCGCCCGCCGCGTGGCGGCCCTGGTCAAAGAGCGCGGGCTGCTGCCACACATCGGCTATCGGGTGCGCACCCTGCACGGCCTGGCCCACGACATCGTGCGCGAGCGCCCGGCGCTGGTGGGCCTGGCAGAGGATTTCCAGATCGCCGACGAGCGGGAGGCAGCCCAGATCTTGCAGGATGCGGTAGATGCCTGGGTCAGCCAGCACCCCGAAGTCGCCGACCTGTATCTCGACCCCACCCTGGAGGAGTCAAAACTTGCCTGGGTACGTCGCGAGCATTGGCCACGCCTGGTGAGCGACTTCGCCGCCAGCTTCATCCGCCAGGCCAAAGACCTGCAGGCGACCCCGGCCGATGTGCGCCAGAACCTGGATGCTTTGCCCGAGCCGCTGCCCCTGCTCGAGATGGGGTGGGCCATCTACGCCGACTACCAGCGCGGGCTGGCCTACCGCGGCGCAGTGGACTACGACGACCTGATCCGCCTGGCCCTGCGCGCCCTCCAACTCGACGCCGACTACCTGCAACGGCTTCGCTATCGCTGGCCCTACATCCTGGAAGACGAGGCCCAGGACAGCAGCGCCTTGCAGGAGCAGATTTTGCGCCTCCTGGTCGGGCCACAAGGGAACTGGGTGCGGGTGGGGGATCCCAACCAGGCCATCTACGAGACCTTCACCACGGCCAGCCCCCACTTCCTGCGCAATTTCCTGCAGGAACCGGGGGTCATCGCGCGGGAGCTGCCCGATTCGGGCCGCTCAACCCAGAGCATCATTGACCTGGCCAACTTCCTGGTTGACTGGTGCCGCACCCAGCATCCGGTCCCGGCCCTGCGCGATGCCCTGGCCCCTGTGCACATCGTTCCCACCCCGCCTGACGACCCGCAGCCCAACCCACCAGACGATCCCGGCCAGGTCTACCTGATCCCCACCAAATACACCCCGGCCGAGGAACTGGAGGCGGTGGTTACTTCGCTGGCCCGCTGGCTGCCCCAGCATCCCGACCAGACCGTCGCCGTGCTGGTGCCCCGCAACGACCGGGGGGAAGCGGTGGTCAGGGCGCTCAAGGCGCGGGGGCTGGAGTACGTGGAGCTGCTGCGCAGCACCAGCGCCACGCGTGAGGCGGCCGGCGCGCTGGCCAACCTGCTCAACTACCTGGCCGACCCCCTCTCAGGGGCCAAGCTCGCCACAGCCTACAGGGTGTGGCGTCGCGGCGACCGCGGCGACGAAGAGGCCAACGCCCGCCTGGAGTTGGCTGCCAGGGCATTGCGCCGCTGCCGACGGGTGGAGGAGTTCCTCTGGCCCCCGCCAACTGCCCTGGCTGGGTGGCCTGATCGCGCTCCGGGGCAACCCGGCCTCGGCTCTCTAGAGCTGCCTGCGGCCCGTAATGGGCTGCCCGCGGCCCGTAATGGGCTGCCTGCGGCCCGTAATGGGCTGCCTGCGGCCCGTAATGGGCCGCCCGAGGACGACTTCTTTCCCTCTCCAGGTACGGAGGAGGGGCCAGAGCTGAGAGCTGCCCTCAGGGTGGAGCTGGAAACCTTCCGCACCCTGATGCGCCGCTGGCTCGGGGCCACCCTCCTGCCCATTGACCAGCTCATCCTGACGGTGGCCCAAGACCTGTTCGACCAGCCCGCCGACCTGGCCCTGGCCTACAAACTGGCCCTGGTCTTGCGGCAAGCCAGCGACCACCACCCCGAGTGGAGGCTGCCCGAGCTGGTGCGCGAGCTGGCCCTGGTGGCCAGGAACGAGCGCAAGTTCCTGGGCTTCTCCGACGCCGACACCGGCTTCGACCCGGAGAAACACCGTGGCAAAGTCGTGGTGGCTACTGCCCACAAAGCCAAAGGGCTGGAATGGGACCGTGTTTATGTCATGTCGGTCAACAACTATGACTTCCCTTCGGCACAGCCCCATGATAGCTACATCAGCGAGCGCTGGTTCATCAGGGATGGGCTGAACCTGGAGGCCGAGGGCCTGGCCCAACTGCGGGGCCTCTTTTCCCAGGACATGATGGCGGCCTATACCACGCCAGGGGTGGCCACCGCCCAGGCCCGGCTTGATTACGCGGCGGAGCGGCTGCGCCTGCTATACGTGGCCATCACGCGCGCCAAGCGGGAACTCATCATCACCTGGAACACCGGCCGGGCGGGCGACCTGCAGCCAGCCGTGCCGTTCATCGCCCTGCGCACCTTCTGGGAACAGCGGGCCAGGGAAAGAAGCTGAGAGGGAGGAAAAGATGACCCTGCCTGACGACTTCGTCTTCAGCCAGGCCAGCCTGCAGGATTACCAGGACTGCGCCAGACGCTTCCAACTGCGCTATCTGCTCAACCTGGCCTGGCCGGCCATAGATGCCGAACCCATCGCCGAATACGAAGCCCATATCGCCCAGGCGGACATGCTGCACAGGCTGATCCACCAGCACCAGATCGGCGTGCCCGCCCAGCGCCTCTCAGAGATGGCCCTGGCCGCCGACCGTGAGCTGGGGGCCGGCGGACGCCTGGAGCGGTGGTGGCAAAACTACCTGGCATATGCGCCCGCTGAGCTGCCGGCACAGCGCTATCCTGAGATTGCCCTTTCGGCTGCACTGGCCGGCTTCCGGGTGATCGCGCAGTACGACCTGGTGGCGGTAGAGCCCGGCCAGAAGACAGTGATCGTTGACTGGAAGACCTCCCTCAAGCGGCCAACCCGCCAGTGGCTCCTCGGCCGGCTGCAAACCCGCGTCTATCGCTACCTGCTGGCGCGCGCTGGCGCCCACCTGAACGCCGGCCAGGCCATCAGCCCGGAGCGGGTGAGCATGATCTACTGGTTTGCTGACTACCCCCTTGACCCCGAGACCCTGGCCTATGACAGCATCCAGTATCAGGCGGATGCGGCTTTCCTGGCCAAACTGATCGCCGAGATCCAGGGCCGGGAAGACGAGATCTTCCCGCTCACCCAGGATGACCGCCAATGCCGCTTCTGCGTTTACCGCTCGCTCTGCGGCCGCGGGGCCGCAGCGGGCAACCTGGCAGAAGCTGATGAAGTGAGCGCCCCAGAGGCGGCCTGGGAGGCAGATTTCGCCTTCGAGCAGGTCGCCGAGGTCGAGTTCTGACCATGCAGCCGGTGCAAGAGTGGGTCGTGCCGGAAGATGTCCAGGTCCCCGAGGCCCTGCCTGCGGCCGTGGGCGGGCATCCCCTGGTGGCCGCGGCCCTGGTGCGCCGCGGGATCAGCGAACCTCAGGCCGCGCTGGCCTTCCTCAACCCCGACCACTATTGCCCGGCCCCAGCCTCTCAGCTCCCGGGCATCCAGCCGGCCGCCGACCGGGTCGAGACGGCCATCCGCCGCCGCGAGCTGATCTGCGTGTGGGGCGACTTTGACGTGGACGGCCAGACCGCCACCGCGCTGCTGGTGACGACCCTGCGCGACCTGGGTGCCCACGTGATCTATCACATTCCCCTGCGCGGCGATGAGTCGCACGGCATCAACCTGCCCGCGCTCCAAAAGATCATCAGCGGCGGGGCGCGGCTGATCCTGACCTGCGACACGGGCATCAGCGCACATCAGGCGGTGGAATATGCCCGGCGCGCGGGTGTGGATGTGGTAATCACCGATCACCACGACCTGCCCCCTGCCCTGCCGCAGGCCCGGGCCGTCGTCAACCCCAGGCTCCTGCCCGAGCACCACCCCCTCTATCACCTGCCCGGCGTGGGGACAGCCTACAAGCTGGCTGAAGCCCTGTACGAGCGGGCTGGCCAGCCCCAAGCAGCTCACTCCCACCTGGACCTGGTGGCCCTGGGCATCGTCGCCGACGTTGCCACCCAGGTAGGTGACACGCGCTACCTGTTGCAGCGCGGCCTGGCTGCCCTCCGCCAGACCAGGCGTCCCGGGCTGCGCGCCCTGATGGAAGCAGCCGACCTGGACCCGACCCACCTGTCGGAGGAGCATATCGGCTATGTGCTGGGCCCGCGGCTCAACGCGGTGGGCCGCCTGGCCGATGCCAGCCTGGCGGTGGAGCTGCTGACCACGGCCGACCTGACGCGCAGCCGGGTCCTGGCCAGCCAGATGGAAGGGCTGAATGCCCGGCGCCGGTTGCTCTGTGCTCAGGTGGAGCGCGCGGCACTGGCTCAGATTGAGCGCGATCCCTCCCTGCTGGACCAACCAGCCCTGGTGCTGACGGGCCCAGCCTGGCCGGCGGGGATCATCGGCATTGTGGCCGGCCGGCTGGCCGAGCGCTATGGCCGACCCGTCGTGTTGATCAGCGCTCCCCCAGGGGAGGTCGCCCGGGGCTCAGCCCGCTCGGTGGAGGGGTGTAACATCTCTGCCGCCCTGGCATCCGTCTCCGAGCTTCTGCTCACCTTCGGGGGCCACCCCATGGCCGCCGGCTTCAGCATCCACCCCGACCGCATCCCAGACTTCCACCATGCCCTCCTGCGAGCCATCAGGGCGATGGGGGTCACCAGGCCGGGAGCCAGGCCGGGGATGCGCATTGACGCCGTCCTGCCGCTCCATGAGCTCTCCCTGGAACTGGTGGAGGACCTGGGCCGGCTGGCACCCTTCGGTCCGGGCAACCCTCCCCTTGTCCTGATGGCGCCAGAGGTGAGGGTGGCCGGCCAGCGGCTGGTGGGCCGTCACCAGGA
Source organism: Anaerolineae bacterium (assembly GCA_034434335.1). Classification (GTDB taxonomy): domain Bacteria; phylum Chloroflexota; class Anaerolineae; order CG2-30-64-16; family CG2-30-64-16; genus DAOTZS01. The sequence goes on along the minus strand of DAOTZS010000174.1, from coordinate 22,450 downwards.
GCACCGGCTGATCACCCTGGCCGACGCGAGCGGGCTCACCTATCAGGCCATCTGGTGGGAGGCGGCGGACGAGCCCCTGCCGGAAGGGGAGGTGGACCTGGCGTATCAGGCGCGGGCCAGCGACTACCGCGGCCAGCGGGGTCTCCAGATCGAGTGGATCGCGGCGCGGCCGGCCAGGGGCGCCCCGGCCATCGAGGTGGCAGCCCGCCCCCCTGTGGCTGTTGAGGACTGGCGGGCAGCCGAGAACCCACAGGCCATCCTGGATGAAGTCAGGCGGCATGGCACTGCGGCGATCTGGTGCGAGGGGCCTCAGGCCGGCACCATCGGCGGCCACGGCCGCTATAGCCTGCCGGCCGCAGAAGAGCTGCTCATCTGGAGCGCGCCGCCAGGCCCGGCTGAACTGCGGGCTGCCCTGGCACAGGTGAACCCCCTCAAGGTCTATCTGGTCGGCCTGGACCCCGGCCTGGACCAGCCAGAGATGTTCCTCAGGCGGCTGGCCGGGCTGGTCAAGCACGCCATCAGGGCGCATGGTGGCCGGGTCGCAGTTGGGGTGCTGGCCGAAGCCACGGCGCAGCGGGAGGAGACGGTATGGTGTGGGCTGCAGTGGCTGGCCGGCCATGGTGACATCCGCCTGCGCGGCGTGGAGGCGGGAATGGTCGCCCTGGAAGCGGGGGAGGCCATGGGCAACCAATCTGCAGAGCTGGAGAGCATCGGCAAACGGCTGGAGGCCTTGCTGGCAGAGACGGCTGCCTACCGCGCCTACTTCAGGCGCGCCGACAGCGCAGCGCTGATCTACCCCTCTCTCCCTGTTTAGATCGTTGGTAGTCAGGCACGGAGCGAAGTGCCGTTTAGAGCGACCGCTTCGTGGCTTGCCACGAGCGATTCTCAGACATCCTTCAAGGACAGGAGTTACGCCCTTTAGAGCGTGTCGCCCCATCCCCCTACCCCCTTCCCCGCAAGGCGGGGAAGGGGGATCGAGATTATAAGGGGTATTCTGGGCGGCTTCGCCGCCCAGAATACCCCTTTCAAAGGATTCCCCCGCCCCCAATTGGGGGCGGGGGCCAGGGGGGGCACAGTGTAGTGCAACTGCGTAACTCCCGTCGAGGAGCAACACTATGGGCAAACTTCACCTGATTGGCAACGCACACATTGACCCCGTGTGGTTGTGGCAGTGGCAGGAGGGCTTTCACGAGGTGAAGGCCACCTTCCGCTCCGCGCTCGACCGTATGCGCACATATGACGACTTCATCTTCTGCGCCAGTTCGGCTGCCTTCTACGAATGGATTTAGCAAAGCGACCCGGCCATGTTCGAGGAGATCCGCCAGCGGGTGGCCGAAGGCCGCTGGGCGCTCGTCGGCGGGTGGTGGATCGAGCCCGATTGTAACATCCCATGCGGCGAGTCGTTGGTGCGCCAGGGGCTGTACGGACAACGCTACTTCAAGGAGAAGTTCGGCGTCATGGCGACCGTTGGCTGGAATATAGATAGCTTCGGCCACGCCGCCACCCTGCCCCAGCTCCTGGCCGGGGCCGGCCTGCGCCACTACTGCTTTCTGCGCCCTGGCCCCCACGAGAAGGACCTGCCAGGCCGCGTCTTCTGGTGGGAGTCGGCCGATGGCGCGCGGGTGCTGGCCTTCCGTATCCCCTTCGCATACCTTTCGGAGGGGCGGGACTTCGAGCCCCATATCCGCCGCTGTGCAGCCGAGATGAAGCCACCGCTGGAGGAGTTCATGTGCTTTTACGGCGTGGGCAACCACGGCGGCGGGCCGACCATCGAGAATATCGAGTGCATCCGCCGGCTGCGCGGCGCGCCAGACCTGCCCGAGCTGGTGCTCAGCCGGCCCGAGGCGTTTTTCCAGGCAGCGGAGACCAGGGGCTGGCCGCTGCCGGTCGTACGCGATGAGCTACAGGGTCATGCCTCTGGCTGTTATGCTGCCCATACGGGCATCAAACGCTGGAACCGCCTGGCAGAAAACCGCCTGTTGACCGCCGAGAAGTGGTCGGCCCTGGCCGCGTGGACCAATGGCCAGCCCTATCCAACTGACTTCGGCCGCGCCTGGAAGAACCTGCTCTTCAACCAGTTCCACGACATCCTGGCCGGCACGGCCATCGAGCCAGCCTACGACGACGCGCGCGACCAGCTCGGCGAGACCCTGGCGATCGCCGACCGCGGCCTGAACCTGGCCGTGCAGTCCTTCGCCTGGAACATCCGCATCCCGGCCGAGGCCGGCGCGCGGCCTATCGTCGTCTTCAACCCCCATGCCTGGCCGGGCCGGCAAGTCGTTGAGCTGGAGTTCGGCCAGCTAACAGCCGACGACGTGCTGTTGGACAACGAGGGTAATGTCGTGCCGTTCCAGAGCATCCAACCGCATGCCACCACCGGCGATCGCCATCGCCTCCTCTTCCTGGCCGACCTGCCCGCGCTGGGGTATCGCACCTATCGGGTGGTCCCTGCCCGGGGCCTTGAAACCCGGCGGGCCCCATCAGTCCAGGCCAGCGACACCGTGCTGGACAACGGCCGCTTTCGCCTGGAATTCGACGCCGCCACTGGCTACATCAAGAGCCTGCGCGATCTACAGGCAGGGGCCGAGGTCTTCGCCGGCCCGGCTGCCGTGCCAGTGGTGCTGGACGACCCCAGCGACACCTGGAGCCACGAGGTGATCCGCTTCGATCAGGTCTGTGGCCAGTTCAAGGCCACCAGCCTGCGCCTGGTGGAGGCCGGCCCCGTGCGCTGGACGATCCGCGTCATCAGCGCGTATAACCGCTCGCAGCTCATCCAGGATTTCGCCCTCTATGCCGACCGCGACCCCATTGACGTGAGCGTGATGCTGGACTGGCGCGAACAGCGCAAGGCATTGAAGCTGCGCTTCCCGGTAAACCTGGCGCGCTCCAAGGTCTGCGCCGAGATCCCTTACGGCCATATCGAGCGTGAAGCCAATGGCAACGAAGCACCCATCCAGAGTTGGCTGGACATCTCAGGCATGGCGGGCGACGTGGGGATCCCTTATGGGTTGAGCCTGCTGAACGATGGCAAGTACAGCGCTGACGTAAATGGGTGTGATATCGGCTTAACCCTCCTGCGGAGCCCCGTCTATGCCCATCATTTGCCGGCCCAACTCCAGCCAGGCGTGCTCTACTCATACCAGGACCAGGGGATACAACGCTTCCGCTATGCCTTGCTGCCACACCGGGGGAGCTGGCAGGCAGCTGGCACGGCCAGGGCCGCGGCTGAGCTCAACAGCCGGCCCATCGCGCTGCTCGCCACGTGCCATCCGGATGGGGTGCTGCCCCAGGTCAACGCGTTCATAGCGGTTGAGCCGGACAATATCCTGGTGAGTGTGCTCAAGCGAGCCGAAGAGGGAGAAGATCTGATCTTGCGAGCATGGGAGACAAGCGGGCTGGCCAGCCGCGGCCAGATCCGCCTGCCTCAATGGGGCCGCGTGATTGAGGCCAGCTTCGGTCCCGGCGAGATCAAAACCTTCCGCGTGCCCCGCGCTGCCGGGCAGCCAGTGACAGAAACGAATCTGCTGGAATGGGCCAAGGGTTGAGTCCTCCTCTGGCCCAATAGACTGGGGGCCCAAAACGCGCAGGAGCCCCGGCGTATGCCGGGGCTCCTGCGCGGCGCACAAAACGCCTTTCCTGCCCCGTCAAGGCGGAACCATCCATGGGGCATAAGCATATCTCAAGCGGCCACGCGCGTGCTCTTGCGCTGGCTTAACACCGACTGCACGACGGAGCGTATCTCGGCCAGGCTAAAGGGCTTGGCGATGTAGGCGTCTGCCTGGGGCAACTTACGCCCCTTCGGCATGGCCTCATCCGGCACCCGTGCCGTGACCAGCACCACAGGCATGCTCTTGAGGCGCTCATCCGACTGCATCGCGTTACGGATCTCCCACCCGTCGGAACCCGGCAACATCAGGTCCAGCAAGACCAGGTCGGGCTGCAGCTCGCGCATCATATTCAAGCCCTGCACACCATCTGTGGCGCCGTACACCTCACACCCCATGCGTCGCAGTGTCAGCCGCACCAGGTCTATCATCTCCGGTTGATCTTCGATATACAGAACCTTGCTCGTGCCGTTCTGACTCATCTCCGGGATCTCCCGACTCTCGTTGCTCAGCCCTGATGGGCTTTATATATCATAGCGAAGGCCCCCCGCGCAGTCTATAGGCCAAAAGTGCCATTTACATCCGAAACGCGGCCGGCTGCTCTCTTGAGAGAGTCCGCCGCAGCCCAAAGAGCCGTAGGGCTGCAAGGTGCAAGCCTTTGCAGGGCACGTCATCATTACCGGATAGACATTTACCAAGACGCAAGGAGGGGCGATTTGTTACGCCTCAACTACCAAATCTGGGTCGCCAGCTATTCTTTCCACCCGTGCGGCCAAGCTAAGAGCTGCCCCGAGCTAAAGCTCTGGGCTGAAAGGGCGAAGCCCTACGGGCTAGCCCCAGCCCCGTCAGGGGCCTCGCTCTCTCAGCACGTGGCTTCAGCCCCGCCTTTTTTGCCCAGAGCTGTTGTGGCTCGATAAATTATTCCGGCGATAGCTGAAGAGATGTTTTGACCTCACTCCCTTCGTCCCCCTTGGCCTTACGGCCGGGGGAGAGGGGGGGATTGAAGAGAGGGGTTTGTGGTAGCGGCCTTCGGCTGCCACCACAAACCCCTTTTGCCACCCCTCCCCTCTCCCGCCGCCGGAGGCGAACGGGAGAGGGGAGGAGGCAGGGGGTGGGGTGAGGGCCACAGTCCGGGAAGCCTTGACCCGGAGGCAAAGCAACGGATTGCCGGAATTTTATGATGCGAACGCCAACAACCGGGATTGCGTCGCAGATAACGCCGGCGTATAATAGGCCGACCGAGAACCGGACAGTCATTTTCAGGGGATCATAGCAGGAGAACAGCTAATGGGTGCTGCCCAAGTGGGGGACCTGGTGTTACTGGTCAGTCCAGACCGCAAATATCACCTCATCCGCCTGCAGGCAGGCGCGCGGTGGCACTCTAACCGCGGGGCCATCGCCCACGACGACCTGATCGGCAAACCCCTGGGCCGCACCGTACACACCCAACTGGGCTATCCTTACCTGGCCCTGGAGCCTTCCACCAACGACCTGATCCTGCAACTGCGCCGTACCACCCAGATCATCTACGGCAAGGACGCCGCGCAGATTGTGCTGCGCCTCAACCTGTACCCGGGGCGCACTGTGGTGGAGGCCGGCACGGGCAGCGCCGCGCTGACCATGGTGCTGGCCCGGGCCGTCATGCCCACCGGACACGTCTATACCTACGAGGCACACCCGGAGACATACGATCTGGCCAGGCAGAAGTTGGAGGCTGTCGGTTTGCTTCCTTATGTCACGCTCTACAACGAGGAAATAGGAGCCAGCTTCCACGAGACCGAGGTAGACGCCTGCTTTCTGGACCTGCGCGAGCCCTGGCTTTTCCTGGATCAGGCCTGGGCAGCCCTGAAGCCCAGCGGCTTCTTCGGGGCCCTGGTGCCCACGACCAATCAGGTGAGCCAACTGCTGGAACGGCTCCAGGCCCTGCCGTTTGGAGATGTGGCTGTGGAAGAGGTATTGGTGCGCTCCTACAAACCCGTGCCTGCCCGGCTCAGGCCTGAGGACCGCATGGTAGCCCACAGCGGCTTCCTGATCTTCGCCCGCAAACTGGTGGCCGAAGATGAATCGTTGAGCTGGATCACGGAGAAGAAGCGGCGCCAATACCTGGGCCGGCTGGCCATGGCTGAGCGCGCAGCAGCCTTGCCAGACCAGGCCCAGGATGAAGAGGCAGATGACCAGGTATGAACACCCCGGCCAACGATTGGCCCGGGGATACCTTTTTCTAAAAAGCAGAGCATGATGGCAGAGATCACAGAGATGACGGAACGGGTCATGGTGATCGCGGCCCATCCCGACGACCCAGAATTCGGGTGCGCCGGCACCGTCCTCAAGTGGGCGCGTGCCGGCCGGCAGATCACCTACGTGCTCCTCACCAGCGGCGACAAGGGCAGCCACAACCCCGACCTGCGCCCTGGCCGGCTGGCGGCCCTGCGGGAAGCAGAACAACGCGCCGCGGCCGCCGACCTGGGCGTCCAACAGGTGATCTTCCTGCGCTACCCGGATGGGATGCTGGAGAATACCCTGGAGCTGCGTCGCCAACTGGCCGGGCTGATCCGTCAACACCAGCCCCACATCGTGATGACCATTGACCCCTGGCGACACTATCAGCTCCACCCCGACCATCGGGCCGCGGGCCAGGCCGCGCTCGATGCAGTCTATGCAGCCCGCGAATGGTACATCTTCCCCGAACAGTTGGTGGACGGCGTGGACCCCTGGCGGGTGCGGGAGGTCTACCTGTTCTGGACCGACAGCCCTGACTACTGGGAAGACATCACCTGCTGCATCGAGGCGCGCATCGCGGCCCTGGCGCGCCACGCCAGCCAGGTAGGAACCAATCACAGTGAACTGGCTCAGCGCATCCGCCAGCGAGCGGAAGAGGCGGGCCGGCAGCCAGGATTTCCTTTTGCCGAAGCGTTCAAGCGCATCCAGTTGTAGCCAGTAGCGGATGGCAGGGGCTTGGGTGGCCAGCCAGCCTGGCCCCCAAAATCCTTTTTACGCTCTCACAGCGCGACGGGTTGACGGGCCATCGGCGCTATGCTATCCTTGCAGGCAAGGCATACACAGGAGACAATCCATGAAGCCGGTGGCTGAGATCCAACTGGTGCCGGTTGCCCAGGTATCCCTCGCTCTGCGGGCGAGGATCACGAACGCCGTCTACGCCGACTATTACGTGCCTGTGCACGTAACAGAGGAGCAGGTGGCGCAGACGGACCTCTATTACGACGTGGACGTGACGCGTTCTGTGGTTGCCCGCACCCCGTGGGAGCCCGTTGGCATTGCCCTGCTGGCACGGCGCGGGGAGCGAGGGTGGATTACCGGGGTGGGTGTGATGCCCGAGTGGCGGCGCAGGGGGGTTGCGCGCCTGATGATGGCACACCTGATCAGGGAGGCCAGAGGGTGTGGAGTGCAACGTCTTACCCTGGAGGTGATCACCAGGAACAGCACTGCCTACAACCTCTACCGTTCCCTGGGGTTCTGTGAACAGCGCGAGCTGTTGTGCTGGCAGAGGCCGGCCGGGGCTGACCCGTTGCCTCTGGCCGCCGAACGCCTGGTGCCCGCACCCGCAGCCGAGTTGCTGAGCAACTACGTGGGATGGCATGAACAGCCCGCCTGCTGGCAGCGCGAGATAGCCACACTGCGCAAGATGATAGGGCGCCTGAAAGGGTATCGGCTCAATTGGAAAGGCTACCCTGCCGCTTATTGCCTGGTCCAGGAAGCAGCAGAGGGGGTTACCCTGCACGACATCGGGGTGAACCCCGTTTCTGAGCTCTTGATGCCTGAGCGGACATTGCTCCAGACCCTGGCCACCCTCTACCCGGATCAGCCTATGGCCATCATGAATGTGCCGGCCGAAGACACCCTCAACCGCATCCTGCCCACCCTGGGCTTCCGGGTGACCGTACATCAGCTTGAGATGGCTTTAGACCTGGATAAGACGTGACGGGCAGAACTCCTCACGGGTTACTCTACAGCATATCCAGCTTCGGCATCAGCCTCAGCAGCTTTGTCGTTTCGACCTATATCAGCTACTTCTATATCGCGCTGATGGGATTGCCGCCGCGCTGGGTGGGGTGGGGACTGTTTGCGTTCAGTTGGTGGAACGCGTTCAACGACGCGGTGGTGGGGTGGCTTTCCGACCGTACCCGCACGCGTTGGGGACGGCGCATCCCTTACATCTTCACCCTGACCCTGCCGCTGGCCCTCAGCTTTGTGGGACTGTGGACGCCACCTTTTTCCAGGACCCAGCCTGTCTGGCTGTTCGCCTACATGATGGCAGTCGTCACCATTCACGATCTGCTGTACACGCTGGTAGGAGTTAACGTGGCGGCGCTCTTCCCGGAGATGTTTCCATCCCTGGCCGAGCGGGCGCGGGTGAACGGGTGGCGTCAGATCATGAGCCTGCTGGGGATGCTGGTAGGGGTGGTGGCCGCGCCGCTGATTGCCAGCCGAATGGGATGGCGGGGGATGGGTTTGCTGTTTGGTTTGGCCATCGTGCTGACCCTCTCCCTGTCCCTGCGTGGCAGCCGCGAGCACCTGGCCTACTCGCGGGGAGGAGGCCAGGCCAGCCCGTGGGGGGCCTGGCGACGCGCGCTGGAGCAGCGGGCGTTTGTGGTCTTCCTGGGCATCACTTTCTTGATCCGCCTGGCCCTGACCACCCTTAACTCGACGATGCCGTTTTATGCCAGCTATGTCCTGGGACTGGGACCAGACGGGGCTGCCTGGCTGTTGGGCAGCGCGTTGCTGGTAGCCCTGCTGGCGATGCAGCCGTGGGCTTGCCTGCTGGCGCGCTGGGGGGCGCGGGGAACTGCTCTGGCAGCACAACTGGCTGTGGGAATGGCAGTCCTGCCACTCCTGGCCGCCCAAAACCTGGCCACGGCTGTGGCGGCTGCCGGCCTGGCCGGCGTGAGCCTGGCAGGGCTGTTGATCACACCAGAGGTGCTGCTGGCTGAGGTAATAGATGCCGACCACGCCTCGACCGGGCAGCGGCATGAGGGGGTCTACTTCGGCCTGGGCAATGTGGTCAACCGGCTCCCCAATGTGCTGCAGGCCGCCGGCATCGGTGAGCTGTTGGCCTGGAGCGGCTTTGACCCTTCGCTGGCGACCCAACCCGCAGGCGTGGTCACCGGCCTGCGCCTGTTGATCGGCGGGGTGCCGGCCGCGGCACTGGCTGTGGCCGCCTTGCTGACCCTGGCCTATCCGTTGCACGGTGAGCAACTGACACGGATCAAGGCGCAGGTGACGATACTGCGCGCGGCAGCCGAAAGGGGTTGTGAAGCCTGAACAGAGGGGTCCTGGAGCGGGGGGGAATACAATGGGGTTCGAACCTGCCTATGTCAGTTTGTTACGCAGCGGAGAGCTGGCCAGGCGCGTGCGCCAGGCTTATGAGCACCTGGAGGCATGTGACGTATGCGCGCGCGGGTGCCTGGTAAACCGCCGCGCCGGCGAGCTGGGTGCCTGCCGCACAGGTGAACGCGCCCGGGTCAGCAGCTATGGTCCTCACCTGGGCGAAGAAGACCCATTGCGAGGCTGGCGTGGCTCGGGCACGATCTTCTTCGGGCGCTGTAATCTCCATTGCCAGTACTGCCAGAATTACGAGATCAGCCAAACCGACAGCGGGAGCGAAGTCGAGCCGGAGCGGCTGGCGGGGATCATGCTGGAACTGCAGGAGATGGGGTGCCATAACATCAACCTGGTCTCCCCCAGCCATGTGGTGCCGCAGATCATGGCCGGCGTGCTGATCGCGGCAGAGGCCGGGCTGCGGCTGCCTCTCGTGTACAACACGGGCGGATACGACTCCCTGGCGATGCTGCAACTGCTGGATGGCGTGGTTGACATCTACATGCCCGACATGAAGTATGCCGACGAGGCGATCGCCAGGCGCTACTCGCAGGTGCCCAATTACCCACAGGTGAATCAGGCCGTGGTGCGCGAGATGCACCGCCAGGTGGGGGACTTACAGCTTGATGCTCATGGCCTGGCCACGCGGGGGCTGTTGGTGCGCCATCTGGTATTGCCTGGCGGGCTGGCCGGCACGCGGGAGATCGTCCGCTTCCTGGCCACCGAGATCTCCCGCAACACCTATCTCAACATCATGGACCAGTATCGGCCGGCCTATCGGGCCCGGCGCTACCCGGAGCTCAGCCGACCGATTACGCAGGAGGAATACCAGGCGGCCGTGAGGGCAGCCCTGGAGGCCGGCCTGGAGCGGCTGGATGAACGACGGGCCGGCTTTCTGCACCTGTTCGAGCTGTGAGGGTCAGGTGACGGTTACCTGAGCCTGCGCCGGCAGCATTACCCCAACTGCTGGTCTCCTCGCCGCAGGCCGCGCAAATGGCCTTGCGGCCAGGCCGGCCGATGAGCCGCTCGACTGGCGTGCGCAGCACCACCTCAAAGGTGGCGGCCACCTTGCCGCAGTCCTCGATGTGCAGCGTGCGCCGGCCCACCCAGCAGTTGGAGGCCACCGCGATGCCATCGGCCGCGCAGCCGTCCGTCTCGACAATGGTGTAGAGGCACTTGTCGGCCTGCGGCAGGGCCGACCCCAGCAGCTCACCGGCATCCAGCCCCATGCGCACCCCCAGCACCTGCGTGTCCTCCAGCGTCAGATGGCCGACGTTGAAGATGGCGCCGCCGTTGCCGGCCGCATCGTTGTCGGCCAGCTCCATGTTGCGCAGGGTCAGATGCGCGGCGCGCCGACTTGGTCCATTTTTGGTCCGCCAGCCGTATAAGGTATAATAAACTTCCAGAGAGGTGAAACATGAGCCTGGTAGCCATTGCCCGTCGTTTACCTCAAGACCTTCAACTGCCCATGCTCGAGTTCGCGGAGGCAGTGGAGGAGGACCTGCGCGCGAAGTTGGCGGTGCGCCGCGAGGACTTCGAGGCCTTGCAGGCCACCGTCAGGGAGCTGGCCGAGGCGCAGAAGCGCACCGAGCAGCGCGTCGACCGCCTGGAGGCCGTCGTGGCCGAGCTGGCCGAGGCGCAAAAGCGCACCGAGGAGCGGCTAAACCGCCTGGAGGCCGTCGTGGCCGAGCTGGCCGAGGCGCAGAAGCGCACCGAGCAGCGCGTCGAGGAGCTGGCCGAGGCGCAAAAGCGCACCGAGCAGCGGCTCGACCGCCTGGAGGCCATCGTGGCCGAGCTGGCCGAGGCCCAGAAGCGCACCGAGGAGACGCTCAACACGCTCATCATGCGCGTCGACCGCATCGAGGTGAAGCTGGGCGGCCTGATCGGCGACAACCTGGAGCGCAAGTATCGCGAGCGGGCGTTCGCCTACCTGGGGCAGGTCCTCCGGCCGGTGCACAGCGTCTCGCTTCAAGATCTGTTGCCGCAACTGGAGGCTCGCCTGAGCGATGCCGAGCTGGACGAGCTGCTGCCGCTGGATGTCCTCCTGCGCGGGCAGGTGCGCGAGCTGCCCAATAAGCCGGAGATCTGGCTGGCGATGGAGGTCTCGGCCGTGGTGGATCAGACGGACGTCGAGCGGGCGGTCAGCCGCGCGCGTACGCTGGCCAAAGCCGGCCTGCGGACGATGCCGGCCGTGGCCGGGGAAGAGTTCACCGAGGGCGCCAGATTGCTGGCCATCCGCCAGAAGGTCCTGATGCTACAGGATGGACGCCGCCACAACTGGCTGGAGGCGCTGGAGCAACTGTTCGACACGGCAGCGCGCTGATTTCCTCGTAATAAATGTGCCAGGCACCCTCTCAGGTGCCTGGCACGTGAAGCACCGGGCATCTTCGATGGATATCTCACCACAGGACTGGAAGCATCTCTCCCGCCTCAAGCCGTTGGCCCTCGACCGGCTGTGTCAGCGCATCCTGAGCGAGGCGCAGGCGATCATCGCGGATGCCGCGGAAGGCAACCACCATCAGGTTTATCTGGCGCTCTATCGCCACATGAAGGAGCGGGATCGCCTGATCGCCGACTGCTTCGACGACTGGAGCCGCTCGCGCGCCCTGGTCCAACTTATGCTCTGGCGGCAGCACCGCCTGATCACCGACGAAGAGTTCGCGGCGCTCAGCCCGCAGACCCGGTCGGCGGTGGCGTTCCTGCTTGGCGAAGCCGCTTGAGCGGAGCAACGTCGCGCCCGGCGCGAACATCGCTCGCGCCGCCCGGCATCGGCAAGCCCTATTGACCCAGGAAGGTCGGCGTGGCATCCGACCCGATTCCATGATACGCGATCGCGATCCACACCCCGCTCACGATCGTGGCGATCCCCTCGCCCAGCCCGATGGCCAGCACGGTCCGATCAGCCTTCGCAGCGGGCCGCGTGCCCCAGGCGACGCGCACCAGCAGGAGGAGGTACAGCGGCGTCACCCCCCACGGCGCCCAGCCCAGCCAGGCCAGCAGCGCGGCCAGCGCCAGGGCGATGGCGTAGTGGCTCAACACCGAGACGCGCGGGGGCGCGTGCGGCAGCTCCTCCGCGCCGAGCCGGACCGCCAGCCGTCGCCGACGCAGCCGCCAGCGCGAATACAGCACCCCGCCCACGCCGACCGTCGCCATGAGGATCCATAGCGCGAGCGCCGTGGCCGACCAGGCGCCGGTCGCCGCGTAGTGCGCGGCCGGCGCGGCCAACGCCAGCCCGGCCGTACCGATCACCTCGCTCCACACCGTGCGCGCCAGCCGGGCGGCCGCGGCCCACAGTTGCAGCGCCAACAGCCCCGCGCCGGCCACAGCCAACGGCAACAGCCCCCACAGCCGATCGCGCCACAACAGCACGCCGGTCGGGAGCGCCGCCAGCGCGGCGTAGATCGCCAGCCACGCCACCAACGCCGGCAGGTCGGCCCGCGTGCGCTTGCCGCGCCACGCCTTGAGCGCCAGGTCGAGCGGCTGGCGGGCCAGGAAGAGCGCCAGCGCGGCCACCGCGAACGCCAGCCCGCGGCCGCTCCACCGTCCGGCCACGGCCAGCCCCACTGCCAGCGGGACCAGGAACAGAAACCAGCCGCCGTGCTCGCGGGGCAGGAAGGTCTGGGGCCGGCGGAACACGGCCCACCACGCGGACGGCCCATTCGAACGCAAGTCGGACGTCGTCATCGGTCGCGCCTCACAGCGGCAGTCGCAACGCCGCAGCCGCGCAGGCCGCGAGCAGGACGATCAGCAGGAAGAGGTTCGAGGTGTGGAAGAGCTGCCAGGCGCGCGGGACGGTGGGCCCGGCGACCAGCCTGATCCCGCGCGCAATCAGCAACAAAGTGACGGCCGCGGCCGGGATCAGGTAGAGGGGGCCCAGCGCGGCCGGCAGCGCCAACAGGAGCGCGCTGGTGCCCGCAGCGATGCCGTGCGCCAGCCCCCAGGCCGCCGCAGTGCGCGGCGCGACCACCGCCGGCAACATGGGGATGTTCACCCGGGCGTAATCCTCGCGGTAGACCAGCGCCAGGCTCCAGAAGTGGATGGGGGTCCAGAAGAAGAGCGCCAGGGCCAGCAACAGCGCGGCGGGGTCGGCCCAACGGCCCACGGCTGCCGAGCCGCTCAGCACGGCGCAGCTCCCGGCCAGCCCGCCGATGACGATGTTGAGGGGGGTGCGCGGCTTCAGCCAGAGGGTGTAGATCACCGCGTAGATGAACGCGCCCAGGAAGAGGAAGAGCGACAGAGTCGGGTTGAAGGGCAACGGCGCGGCCGCGGCCGCGATCACCAGGACGAGGCCCGCGATCAACGCGACCCTGGGGTTGCCGATCGCGCCGGTGGTCAGGGGCCGGCGCGACGCGGTGCGCCGCATCAGGGCATCGCGCTCGCGCTCGAAATACTCGTTGAGCGCCGACGCGCCGGCCGCGGCGGCCGTGCCCGTCAACAGCAGCACCAGCAGAGCGCGCCAGCCGGGCCGGCCGCCGGCGGCCAGGAACGCGCCGGCCAGCGCGGCCAACAGCAGCAACGCCACGATGCGCAGCTTGAACAGCGCGACGATCACCGCGCCGAGGCGGGGCGAGGCGGAAGTCAACGAGACGGCTTTGTTCATCATCGGGCCTCCTGCGCGGCGGCCAGGCGATGGTTGAGGTACACCGCCACGGTGAACATGGCCAGCGCGGTGGCCTGGTGCAGCAGCGCCAGCCCGATCGGCACCCCGAACAGGACGACCCCGATACCGAGCGCGATCTGCAGCGCGATGACGGCGACCAGCAGCAGCGCGCCGGCCCGGATCTGGCGGCCGACGGCCGTCTCGCCGCCGCGATGGCGGAAATAGAACCAGAGCGCGATCGCCAGCACGACGAACGCCAGCCAGCGATGGATGAAGTGCACGGTCGCGGGGCCTTCCAGCAGGCTTGCGAGCCACGATCCCGCCGACGAGAGCAGGTCGGCCGGCACCAGGGCGCCCCCCATCAGCGGCCAGGTGTTGGAGACCTTTCCGGCCTTGAGCCCGGCCACCAGCCCGCCGTAGGCAATCTGGAGCACGACGATTGCCAGCACTGCCACGCCCGGCCCGCTGGGGCGGCCGCGGTCGGGCTGGCCGTACGCGCGGCCGAGCGCCACCCACAGCGTCAACGCCAGCAGCGTCAGCGCGGTGAGCAGGTGGATCGTCAGGCGGTAATGGCTCACGTGGGGCCGATCCACCAGGCCGCTGGCCACCATGTACCAGCCGAGGAAGCCCTGGAACGCGAAGAGCGCGGCGATGAGCAGATAGATGCCCGCGCGGCGCCACGGGATGATCCGCCGCCAGAGGAACCAGGCCAGCGGCAACACCACCACCAGCCCCGCCAGCCGGGCGATCAGGCGGTGGGCCCACTCCAGGTAGAAGATGCGCCTGTAGCCGTCCAGCGTCATGGTCGGGTTCATGAGCTTGAATTCCGGCGTCTGCTGATACTTGGCGAACTCCGCCTGCCACGCCTGTTCGGTGAGGGGCGGGATCACGCCGGTGATCGGGTTCCACTCCACGATGGAGAGCCCGGCGCGCGCCAGCCGCACGTAGCCGCCGACCACCACCATGACGGCCACCAGCGCCGCGACGATGAACAACCAGACGGTAACGGCCTTGTGAGATTGTTCGGACATGCTGTTTACCCTAAAGAAAGAAAATACCATGTTGCCAGTATGATACAAGTGCGTCCCGACCGCCGGTCACAGTCACAGACCGGCTGGGAGCACGAATACCATGTTGCCAGTATGATACAAGTGCGTCTGGCCTTCCGTAGCGCGCCGCACATAGTTGCGGATTTTATATCACATCACTGCCATAGCATAAAAACATTGCTACTGGGGTCGTATATCAACGTCGCGGCGCGCTGCGGGACGACTGTCACTGTGTCGCTGAACGCCGTCCGCCAGGTCGCGCCGTCGTCCATCAGGCGGATCTCGACCCGATACGAGCCGGGGGGCAGCCACCAGGTCTCCAGCCCGTAGATCGAGCCCTCGCGACGCAGCCCGCCGGGCTGATAGACGCGCTCCAGGGCCAAGCGGCCGTCCACCAGGAGCTGAAGATGCACCGGGAAGCGCTCGCCGCCGAGCACCAACGCCGGATCCACGCCGGCCGGCAACCTGGCGACGACATCGGCCGGCAGGTCGCGCGACCTCGCCAGCAGTTGGCCGTGATGATTGATGGCGATGCGGATCTGGCCCGGCTGGGGAAGCGCTGCGGCCGCCGGCCGGTTGGCGGCGATGGCCGCAACAAAAATCAACGCCAGCAGCGTCAGGCTCACGGCCAGCGAACGGGCCAGGCCCAGAAGCGAGACGCCCCGACCTGAATGGGCTGTGAGCTGTGACCGCTCATGCGATGTGTTGCCCGCGGCGGCCAACACCGCTTCCCGGCTGCCCGGCGCGGCCGTCACCACGTGGACGTTGGGCCGGCGCAGGAGCGGACGCCGCGCACGACGCTCCTCCAGCCAGCGCGGCCCCTCGCGATAGCCGCAATCGTGGGCCGGGCAGGCGACCAGCAGCACGTCCTCCGCGCCGGCCGCCAGCGCATCGGCCACGGCGTCGGGGTGCAGCGCGCCGATGCACGGCAGCGCGCAGATCACCGTCGGCCGGCCCGTCCCAGGCCACGCGCCGAGGCGAACGCGCGCGCTCTCCCCCTCTCGGGGCAGGAGAGGCGGCCGGGGGGCGAGGTCGGGCAGGCTCCCCAGGGCCACATGTCGGTCGCAGGCGTAGACCAACAGCGGCCGTCGGTCCCCCTGTTGCGCCTGCGCCACCGCGGCCGCCGCCTGGCGATGCAGGCCGCCGAGCTCCAAACGCGACAGCTCGATGGCCTTTTCGGGACAGGCGGCCACGCAGATCCCGCAGCCGGTGCACAGATGCCCCTTCACCAGGGCCAACGACGCCGGCGATGAGCCGCCGTCGCGGCGGACCATCTCGATGGCGTTGTATGGGCACTCGCGCGCGCAGGACGCGCAGCCGGTGCACTTCTCCGCGTCCACCGCCGACGGGCCATTGTGCCGGCCGGCCAGCAGCCACGGCAACGCGACGAGGGCCGCCAGCACGGCCAGCGCGGCGCCCCAAAACGCCGGATTCCCCAGCCGCGCGCTCAGCGGCAAGAAGCCCATGTACCACCAGTCGAGCTGCGCGCCGACCACCAGCCGCCGGAAGTCGGCCGGCAGGTTGCTGGCCGTCGGCCACAGCACCGAGACGAGGATCAGCGCGGCCGTCGCGGCCGCCATCAGCCAGCGCGGGGGCCAATAGCGCGGCCGCTGCAGGCGCAACACGTGCACCAACACGCCCACCGCCAGGAACAACGGCAGGAACGCGTGCACGAAGAGGATGATCAGGAAGAAGCTGTAGGTGCGGCCGACGGCCTGCGGCCCGAAGAAGGAGAGGGCGAACGCGCCGCCGAAAGTGTTCACTGCGTACTCGGTGAGCCATTGCGCGGCCGCGTCCCAGACCAGGAAGTAGCCCGTCGTGCCGGCGAACCAGAACAGGATCACCAGCAACCAGCCGCTGAGCCACGCCAGCCACCGGCTGCCCCAGAAGCGATCGCTGAGCAGCATCTTCAGCGCATGCAGGAACGCCACCACGATCAGGGCGTCGGATGCGTAGCGGTGGACCGAGCGCACCAGCGCGCCGGCCCACCCGCTGCTGATCGCCTGCACGCTCTCGTACGCGCGGTCGGCGCCGGGCCGATAGAGCAGCAGCAGGACGATGCCCGTCGCGGCCAGGAGCAGCAACAAGAAGATCAGCAGCGGCCCCAGGTGGTAGAGCGGGTTGTAGGGGCGCAACGGCTCGACGGCCGCGGACAGGCGATTGACCAGCCCCTCCAGCCGGGCCCAGCTGCGCTCCGCTGCGCGCAGACAGCCCCGTTGAGGATAAAGATCAGCATGATGATTCATCTACTGTGACAATGCTCCTGCGTCTTCCATCTTCGGTTCGGCGTGGGTGAGGGTCTCCTTGCCGCCGGCGTGCCGCAACCGCAGGCCGTTCCACGTCACCAGCGCGCTGTTGGCGACCATCAGCAGGGCCGCGATGACGGGCTGCATGTGCCCCGTCACCGCCAGCGTCAGGCCGACCAGATTGTAGAAGAACGCCCAGGCCAGGTTCTGGCGCACCTTGCCCAGCGCCTGGCGGGCCAGGCCGATCAGCCACGGGATCGTCCGCAGGTCGTCGTTGAGCAGGATCACCTCGGCGGCGGCCTGGGCCACGTCGCTTCCCTGCACCAGGCCGATGCCCACAGTGGCCGCGGCCAGCGCCGGCCCATCGTTGATGCCGTCGCCGACCATCAACACGCCCTCGCCCGCGGCGCGTAGCTGCGCCAGCTTGTCTTCCGGCCGCTGTTCGGCCAACACGGGCACGCCCAGCGCTTCCTGCCATCGGCGCCCTGCGGCCGCGTCGTCGCCGGTGAGGACGGTGACGCCGACGCCCAGCGCCTCGATCTCGCGCAGGGCGGCCGCGGCCTCCGCACGGGCCAGCTCGCCCAGCCCCAACAGGCCGCGCACCCGGCCGTCCCAGCCCGCGTAGACCACCGAGAGGCCGTCCGCCTGCCAGCGCGCCGCCTGCGCGGCCAACGCGTCCCCCAGCTCCAGGCCGACTTCGGCCATCAGCGCGCGGCTGCCCACGGCCACCGTCGCGCCGTCCACCTCGGCCATCACCCCGCGGCCGGGAAGGGCGCGGAAACCGGCGACCGGGGGCTGAAGACCGGAGATTGGGGATTGGGGATTGGTGTGATCGGCTAAAGCCTCGAACCCCGATTTCTTTCCAGTGTGCCGGTTTTCTGACCTCTGACCTCTGATCTCTGACTCCTGTTCCCTGATCCCTGCCGTCACTGCGCGCGCCAGCGGATGCTCCGAGAGGCTCTCGACCGCGGCGACGCGGGCCAGGAAGTCGGCGCGCGCCACGCCGTCGGTCGCCACGGCCCGCAGGCGGATCGGCAGGCGGGTGAGGGTGCCGGTCTTATCGAAGAAGGCGCGACGCACCTTCGCCAGCCCCTCCAGCGCGGCCGTGCTGCGCAGGATGATCCCCGCCGCGGCCGCGCGGCCCAGCGCCACCCACAACGTCAGCGGCGTGGCGATGCCCAGCGCACACGGACAGGCGATCAGCAGCACCGAGAGCGCGTTGACCAGCCCCGTCTCCGGCCCGACCCGCCAGCTCCAGAAGCCGAAGGTCGCCAGGGCCAGCAGCACCGCGGCCGGCGTCATCCAGGCGGCCAGCCGGTCGGCCAGCCGCTCCACCGGCGCGCGCTGCCAGAGCGCCGCGTGCAACAACTTGCCGATCTGCCCGGCCACCGTCTCCGCGCCGACCGCGGTGACGATCACGTCGAACGCGGCGTCGAGGTTGATGGCGCCGGCCAGGACGCGCTCGCCGGGGCCGCGCACCACCGGATCGGGCTCGCCCGTCAGCAGGCTCTCGTCTACGTCCCCGCGGCCGGCCGCCACCAGGCCGTCGGCCGGGAAGCGCTCGCCGGGGCGCACCCGGATGCGCGCGCCGCGAGCCAGTTGCTCCACCGGCACGCGGCGTTCACCCTCGGCCGTCACCAGGGTCGCCTCGGCCGGGAGCTGGCGGAAGAGCTGTTCCACGGCCTCGGCGCCGCTCTTGCGGGCGCGCAGCTCCAGCCAATGGCCGATCCCCACCAGGAAGAGCAGCACCGAGGTGGTCTCGAAATAGACGCGGCCCTGCGCCGTGAGCAGGTTGCGCATGGAGAGCGCGAACGCGGCCAGCGCGCCGATGGCGATCAGGGTGTGGATGTTGGGCCGGCCGCGCGCCAGGCTCGCCGCGCCGGCGCGGATCACCGGCAGGCCCAGCAGCAGGATCACCGGCACGGCCACCAGCAACCCCATCCAGTTGAAGAAGTTCACCAGCCACTCGGTGTCGGGCGACGAGAGGCCGATGGCGTCGCGGAAGTAGATGGCGAAGCTCGCCAGCATCTCGTGCAGCACCAGCACGCCGCAGACCAGCAGCCGCCACCACAGCGACTCCTCCTCGTCGTGCGGCCTGTCGCCGGGCAGCGCGGCGCGATAGCCCAGGCCGCGCACCCGCCGGACCAGGCGCCGCGGATCGGTCCGGCCGGGGTCGTAGGTCACGCGCGCCTGGCGCTGGACGAAGCTGACCTCGGCCGCCTGCACGCCAGCCGTGCGTTTCAACATCTCGCCGATCAGCCACGCGCAAGACGCGCACCACATGCCGGAAAGGGCGAGGGTGGTGGATTGGAGATCCGGGATTGGGGATGAGGGATTGGAACGTGGCCGGCCGCCGTTGTCGTTGTCGGCGGCCAGGAGCACGCTGACCTCGCGGCAGGCGGGACAGCAGAAGGCCGCGCCGGCCGCGTCGCGGATCGGGTGGGCGGTCGGCAGGCCGCAGAGCGCGCATTGGATGGGCGACATCACCACAACGGCACAGCTCCGATGCCGCCGTGCGCCAGCCAACCCCAGGCCGCCAGCCCGCGCAGCGCCATCTGCGCGCCGAACAAGAGCACGATGGCCGCGGCCAGGGGCCGCAGCCGGGCCGCCCGGCGCGGGTCGAGCCGGATCTGTCGGCCGGCCCAGCCGACGCCCAGGCCGAGCGGCACCGTGCCCAGCCCGAACGCCAGCATGGTGAGCGCCGCGCGCACGGGCGAGCCGGTCGCCGCAGCCACCAGCAGGGCGGTCAACACCAGCCCGCACGGCAACAGGCCCCAGAAGAGGCCCAGCAGATAGGCCTGCGCGCCCTCGCGTACCCGATGCCTCGGGGGCGCCTGGCGCGCGCCGGCCGATCCTCTGGCCACGTTGGCCGCGGCGTGGCCCCACCAGCGCGTGATCCGCAGCAAGAGCAGCTCGGGCGAAGGCGCGCGGCCCACCAGCGCCAGCGCCATATAGCCCGCAGCGAGGGCCGCCAGCAGCGCCAGCGCGCCCTGCCAGGTCGCCGCGCCGGGCAACGCCGCCGATCCGGCCGCATCGTGCACGTGGCCCGCGAGGTGACCCTGGTGGCCGTGCACGCCGGCGGCCGCGCCCGCGACATAGCCCAGCGCGCCCGCCAGCGCGCCCAGGGCCGCGTAGGTGGTGAGCCGGCCCGCGTGCAGCGCCAGCCGCCGCCAGCCGGCCGTCGCCCGGCCACGCCCCAGGAGCAGCATCACCCCGCCGCACATGCCGACGCAGTGGGTGGCGCTGCCGATCAAGCCGAGAAGAAAAGCGGTAAGCATTCGCCCGTCCCGAACGCGGCGGCCGCCTTGAGAGCGCCCGCCGCGAGGATGCCCGTCTACCGGATGAACCACGCCCGGCCCAACAGCCACCAGTTGAACAGATAGTAGGCCATGAAGAAGACCAGGAAGCTGAAGGTCAGGATGACCGTGCCGCGCGGGGTCAGCTTGCCGTGCACCTCCTTGTTCTGGTTCGGCAGCGCGTCCTCTACCAGCGGGTTGGCCTGCGCCGCCAGCAATGTCAGGCGGTTCGGCTCCACGCGCTTGCCGGTCAACACCGAGAGCAGCACGACCGAGCAGTACATGATCCCGCCGACGATGGCGATAATGGCGCCGATGCCCATGATGGCCAGGGTGATCTGCGTGGCGCCGGGCAGGCTGGCGGCCAGCGGCGAATTGGTGAAGGTGATGTCCCAGTGCCGCCGCGGGGTGCCCTGCAGGCCGCTGGCGATCATGCCCACCGACACCAGCAACATGCCGAAGCCGAAGACGTAGGGCTGCAGCGAGGCCCATCTCTTGAGCTTCAGCTCCTTGCGGAAGATCAGCGGGATCAGGTAGTAGCTCAGGCCCATAAACGCCAGCGTGGTGCCCGAGACGACCGTGGCGTGGAAGTGGCCGGGCACGCGCAGCGTGTTGTGCGCCAGCATGTTGATCTGCTCCGTGCCGATGGTCACGCCCGTCACGCCGCCGATCCAGCCGAACAGGATCATGGAGATCACCAGGGCGCTGAAGCCCGGCTCGCGCCACGGCCCCTTGCGCAGCCACTCGAACGCGCCGCGCGTGAACCCCTTGCGTCGCTGCGCCACCTCGATCGCGGCCGGGATGGAGAAGGCGTGGATCAGGCTGCCCAGCACGGCCAGATACATGGCGTAGGAGGTGTTGGTCGCCTTCCACAGGAAGCTGGGGCCGGGGTCGGCCAGCAGATGGTGCGCGGAGCCGAGGTTGATGAACAGGATGTAGAGCACGAACGCCAGCCGCGAAAGCTTCTCGTTCAGCGGATTCGCGCCCACGGTCATCGCGGCCAGGGCATACCACACCGCCACCATGGCCGCCAGGTTGATCTGCTGCGCGGGATGGCCGAAGCTCCAGAAGAGGTTGCGGTAGAGGCCGGGGTCAACGGCCGGGATCAGCCCCAGCGACCAGAGGAACGCGGGCACGAACGCCAGCGCGCCGGAGAGCAACGTATAGACCGCGATGATGGCCGCGGCGACCAGGCCGAAGGTCATCAGCGGCAGCGAGCCGGTGTACCGCCCCTCCCGTTTGGCGACCACCAGGTTGGTGAAGAAGAGGCCCACGGCCGTCAGCGCGCCCACGGCGAAAAGGATCACGCCGAGATAGAAGAGCGGATGCGCCTTCAGCGGCACGTAGGCGGTGAACATCACGTCGGCCTGGCCCAGCAGCACGATGACGTTGGTCAGCACCGCGCCGACGGCCATCAGCGCGAAGGCGAGCCAGGCCAGCCGCGGGGCCACCTGGCGCGCGTTCAGCAGGATCGTGCTGCCGAAGTAGAGGCCGGCGACCTCGAAGAAGACGATCCAGGCCACCAGCATGTCGAAGCCGTGCGCGGTGACCAGGCGATAGAACCAGTCGGCCGGCAGCAGGTGGATCGCCTGCCAGCGCGTGAGCGCGATCAACAGCGCGCCGATGCCGCCCAACACCAGGAAGACGACCGCGGCGACCGCATTGGCGATGATCAGCCGCTCGGCGGCGACATCCACCTTGAGGGCGGTCACGGGGCAGGTGCGGAACTCGGCCCGGCCGAAAGCTCGCGGCAATGCAACAGCAGTCATGGGTTCCCCTCCTTCAGTCGGTCACGATGATGCGGCCGGTCATCAGGTGATGGCCGACCTGGCAGAACTCGTTGCAGATCACCGAATACTCGCCCGTCTGGGTGGGGATGATCGTCGCCACGTAATCGTAGCCGGGCATGACCTGCAGGTTCAGGTTGTTGGGCTGGAGCGAGAAGCCGTGCTGGAGGTCCAGCGACGAGACGTGCAGGCGGTAGGTCTGGCCCTTCTGGAGCTGCAAGATGGGATACCACACCCAGCGCCGGCCGATCATGTAGACGTCGGAATTCGGCGGCGGTGCCACGACCGGGATGCCGTTGACCTCGCCGACTTTATGCTGCGCGGCGAACGCCTCCGTGATCTGGGCGAACCGTTCGGGTTCCACCCTGTAGGTGGTCACCGGCACGTTTTGGCGGCCCATGGCGTACCACAAGGGCATCATGGCCGTCAGGAAGATACAGAAGGCGAAGGCGACGATCAACCAGCTCTTTTCGTAGCGGTGGAGCGGTTTCCACCAGACGCGTTGAGGCGCTAACATGGCTTCCTCCTAC
>DAOTZS010000173.1:0-4952 GCA_034434335.1 Anaerolineae bacterium | reverse complement strand
GGGGATTGAACCTACGCGCAACAGCCTTTACCACGTCCCCGTAGCGCTCGATGAGTAGCTCATCGTAAGCCCTCTGCCAGCTGGGGAGTTGGTTCACGATGATGAAGCGCAACTGCTCGTCGGTCAATCTGATCACCCACGGCTCGATGGGAACCTCGCGGCCCTTTAGCAACTCCTGCAGGGCCTCCTGCCAGCCGGGGAGCCCGTTCAGCACGATGGAGCGCAACTCCTCATCCGAGGGGCCGGCCGGCGCATCCCGGGCCGGGCGCCTGGGCCACCACAGGCCCTGCTCCGCCTGCCCAGACAGTCCCGATGGGGTTTGTAAGTCCATACGCCCTCCTCACCTGATTGCTGTGCCCGATGGGTGGCGTCCACCCAGCCTCCCCGCACGCAGGGGAGGGGCAGCCCCCATCGGCGCGTTTTCCCCTCTTTTCAGTAATACCCCTCCGGTGGCGCGGGTGTGATCTGAAAGCGCGACGCAGGCTAAAATTTCCGGCCCGGGTATGAGCAAATGATACCTCACCCCGGTTCAGATGTCCAGCTTACTCCTCTCCTGTCCAGAAAATCGGGGTGTAGGGCGAGATTAATCTCGCCTTGTAACTGCCTACCCTGATCGGTTTGCAGATAACGTAGCGCAGGCTGTTAGCCTGCATACAGGCCTGGCGGCCTGCGCAACAGGGGCACATCCTCACCCCTGCACCCTATAACATATTTGGACACATCTGATTTGACACGAGGTGAACGCGATGAACCGACTGGTCCTCCTCCACGCCCAACTGGAGGCGGCTTTGAGGGAGCTGCTGGCCCACCCCGGCCGCTCACTGACATGGCACCTGGGGGTCTGCAGCCGCGCTGACGGGGTAGATCTGTTGGGGCCAGCGCTGCGGCAGGAGGCCCCCAGTGTGGGCGCCTTCCCAGAGGTGGGTGGGCGACTTCTGCTGTCCCTGGATGAAGAACCGGAGGCGGCGCTGGCGCGGTGGGTGGCCCGGGCCGGCGCTACCGGCCACTGGCAGGTCCGGCTGGCCCTGGGCGCCGGCACCGCGCGCGGTCATCTGGCCAGCGCGTTGCTCACCCCCACGGGCGAAGGCCGGCCTCTGCACCACCTGCTCCTGGTGGGGCCGGGGATGCATCGGCTGGGGATGGCGGACCCGGGAGCGGGCGTCGCCGATGCGGAGCGAGAGCGCTGGTCCCGCACCATGGCCGCGCTGGGGGGTGAGGCGGTGTGGCGCAGGCTGGTGGGGTTGCGGGTGGCCATCGTGGGCTGCGGCCGCACCGGCTCCCTCCTGGCGCAGGCGCTGGCAGCCACGGGGGTCCGGCACCTGGCCCTGGTAGATCCGGACCATCTGGAACGCCACAACCTGGGAGAGATGGCCGGGGTGGCGGAGGCCGACCTGGAGCGGCCCAAGGCGGAGGCCCTGGCCTGCAGGCTGCGGGAGGCCTATCCCTGGGTGCGGCTAGAGCCGCTGGTGGCCTCGGTCACCGCCCGGCGGAGCCTGGTATCCCTTCTGGCCTGCGATCTCCTCTGCTGTTGCGCTGACCGGGACATCGCCCGGCTGGCCACCGGGATCCTGGCCACCCTCTATCTCAAGCCGCTGCTGGACATCGGCACCGGCGTCCTCCTCCCTCGTCCCGGTAGCGGGCTCGCGATGGGGGCCGACGTCCGGCTCATCCTGCCGGGGGAGGGGTGCCTCCTCTGTCAGGGCGGCGTCGCTGATCCCGGGGAGGCGCGGCGGAGCCTGGCGGCGGTCTGGGCCGAGGCCGCCGGCCGGGGTGGGGACTGGCGCCGGGAGCGGGCCGGCAGCCTGCGCAGTCTGAACCAGGTGGCCGTGGGGCTGGCCCTGCGCCTGTGGGAGGACCTGGTAGCGGAGCGACGGCGGGAGAGCACCTGGCTGCGGTTGACGTTCGAGGGAGGCCGGCCCTCCCTACAGGAGATGCCTCGCCGGCCGGAGCCCAACTGCCCGTTGTGCCGCTACCTGGGAGGCGGGGACGCGCTGCGCGGCCTGGTGGTGGGATCTCTGCTGGCGGAGGGGGGGTGGGATGCCCCTTGATCACACCCTGACATGGCAGAAGGTAAAACAAAGTAGAAGCAAACAACAAGGAGGTCAGATATGGCAACCGAACTTGGGAGAAGGATCATGCCGGCCACGGTGGACGTGGCCGAGGAAGCGCCGCTGGTGCTGGAGGAGGCCGGCACCTACCTGGGCCGGCTGCTGGAGCAGATGGAGGCGCAGAGCCTGGCGAAGGCCTCCCCGCAGCCGAGGGTGGATGCCGTGCCCACGGCCGCGGCCCGGGTGCGCTTCAACCGGGACTGAGCCACTCCAGGGCTTGACCTGGCACACGCTGAATCCGAGGCGGCCAGCCCGGTAGAGCACATCCTTCAGGCCGATTGAAATCGCCCCTCCTGGGCACTTCGTGCCGGGTGTCGGCGGAGGCCGACACCCTTCATGTATGCATCAGAAGAAAGGTCAGCGAAGGCCGACCTCTGGCCGCAGGCCCAAAAAGGGTGACGCCTCGGGCGAGCCCTCAGCGTGGCTCTTCCAGTCACCGCTGAATAGTTACGAGTCGGGTGCCTCATCCACTCAATAGCCAGCCACCGTATGGACACCAGGAGGTACCACTGTTCAGTCGTTGCTCACCTGCTTACGTATCTGTTCTAAAAGCTTTGCCGGCAAGATGATGTTCAGACCCGACCCTTTTTCTACCTCAGGCACATTAACAAGATGCTGGCGATCCAGGCTTACCAGGAAGTCCACCTGGGCTCTTTTGGCCGCGGCAATGATCGGAGCGTCTTTTGCAGCGATGTACTCCATCGCTGCCTCTACTTCGTATCTGGTTGGCCGCACGAGCTCAAAACTCACAGTTTCCAGAAAGCTATCAAACTCGGCAACTGCTTCAGGGGCTTTTGCCAGCAAGTTTCTTCTTGCTTCTTCGAAAACGAGTTGGCTGGTCACCAGGCGAATCTCGCCACGGATAGCCAGCCGGATTATTTCCCTGGAAGCACCGGTCTTCGACTTCGCAGCAGCAAAGAGGACGCTGGCATCAA
Source organism: Anaerolineae bacterium (assembly GCA_034434335.1). Lineage (GTDB taxonomy): Bacteria > Chloroflexota > Anaerolineae > CG2-30-64-16 > CG2-30-64-16 > DAOTZS01. Next base: position 1,909 of record DAOTZS010000173.1, on the reverse strand, counting down.
TAAAGGCGCGGATCATTCTCCCTCGGGCTCGATGCCATATTCTTCCCTTAGAAGCTGACCACGAATTTCCCGTCCCGACTCGATTAACTCTCTGAGGCTGATGCCGCGCTTCCTGAGAGCCTCGCCAATGCGGTCCAGGGCGTCCATAGCAATGACTTCCTGGGGTGTGATCAGCACCCCCTGCTCAGTCTCAACGAAAGCCACCAGATCACCCTTTTTCAAGCCCAGTTTCTTACGGATCTCTACCGGGATCGTGACCTGACCCTTCGTCTGAACCACAGAGAGCTTTGGAGTTGACATAGGCCCTACTCCTCTGGTCATACTTTCCTACATCCATACCCACCGCTGATTGTATCCCGGCTAATGGCTGTTTGTCAAAGCCTGGCTTCGGTGGTGGCCTCCCTTTCCGCCTATCGCCCGCGCCGGCATTGCACTGGATCGCGGGCCAGCGGCCGTAGCCGGGGCCGGCCCACGGCGCCGAACCTGCGGTCACCACGAGCGCGAAGCGGCGGCATGCTTGGTCCGCACGGGGTCACACAGGGCGCGCCTCGCCCCTATTTCTCTGTTGTGGGAATGGTTCAAAAATTGGTTGACACTTTCTGCCTCCCCGGGCCTTCATTGCCCCTCACCTCCCTTTGTCTCCCCTCTCCCCTGGCCGCAGGCCAAGGGGAGAGGGGGGATTGATGGGGGGTTTTGCGGCGGCCTTCGGCCGCCGCAAAACCCCTTTTCTCCCCTCCCCTCCTGCTGCCGAAGGCGAGCGGGAGAGGGGGAGGGGGAAGGGGGAAGGGTGAGGGCCCTGGACGGCAATTTGAATGACCGCAAAAGTGTAAACCGATTTCCCTGGCGAATTGAACCATCCCATGTTGTGGTTGGAAAAGGGGGAAGACCGTCAGGGAATTGGCCGAATGTCACACAGGGCTCGCTTTGCCCCTATGTTGTAAGTAGAAAACAGTGCCCAGCTACCACCGTAGCATGGGAGGGACGCCGATGATCCAGAAGATGATGCTGTACCAGCTTTATCTGCCCCTGAACGGCAACGATGGCCGGCCCCTGTCGCAGTCCCGGCTATGCTGGGCCCAGGATGAGATCGTTCGCTTCGCCGGCGGCTGCACGATGCTGCCGGCCAGCAATGGCCTCTGGATCGCTGGCGATGGCCAGGTCTATCACGACCTCGTGGTGCCCATCCTGATCGTGGCACCAGACGATGATTCTACGGAGTGGTTCTTCTGCCGGCTGGCGGGCGAACTGGCGGCGCTGCTGGTGCAGCAGGAGATCTTCATCCATTGCACGCCGGTCTCGGTGGTGGTGGCGCTGGACCTCTTGGAACGCCCTGTGGCAGAGGGCCTTTTGACAGTTGGCGGGAGCAGCGATTCTGCCGACGGTCACGTGCCGCTATTCGAGCCACCCATAGCGCGCAATGTGGTGGGCAAAGCTCACTTGCCTGGCACGTGAGGCGGTGATTTTCAGCTTGGCCTACGGAGAATCTGAGGGAGCGAGATACATGGGAGCATTATCTGATCAGGCAACGGAGAGGATGTGGTTACAACAGGTCAAGGCCTTCTGCCAAAAGCGGGGCTGGACTTCGCTGGAGGCCGGGGATCCGCCCCAGCTCTTGGTGCAGTGGCCGGTGAATGGTAAGCCCATGCTGGTCCAGGTGGCTCCGCACGATGGATGGGGGCTGATGTTACTGGTACCTCTGGGCAGCGTTCCGCAGGAGATCCGTCAGGCCACGCTGCTGGCTGCAGGCACGCTGAACTACCGCCTTTCGCTGGCATGCCTGGAGCTGGAGCCGATCCAGGGAGAGGCACGCGCACGGGTCACCCTGACGCCCGCGGGCGAGCTTCCGGAGCCTCTGCTGGAACGTGCCTTTCGTGCCCTGGAGGAGGCCATTGCCGGGCTTGCCATGGGG
>DAOTZS010000172.1:0-11924 GCA_034434335.1 Anaerolineae bacterium | reverse complement strand
TCAGAGCTGGTTGCCGGCGCCAGCCCTAGCCCTGGCGCAGCGACTCGGGCATGTCCTGCAAAGTTGCCTGCAGGCTCAATTCCTGGCCATCGCGGATCACGGTCAGAGTAATCCTCTGGCCAACCTCGGTCTGTTCCTCCAGGTAAGCATTCAGATCTTCCCACGTGGTCATGGGCACGCCGTTGATGGCCACAATGATATCTCCTCCGACAAGAAAGCGACGGTTGCCCAGGATCACCTCACGGCGTGCCCCGCGCACGCCGGCGCGGTCCGCCGGGCTATCCTGATAAAGGCGGGCCACCAAGAGCCCGCGTTCGACGGGCAGGTTCAAAGCCCGCGCCAGGGCAGGAGTGATCTCGTAGCCCAATTCCTCCACCCCAAGCCATGGATGAGGATAGCGCCCATCTCGGATCAGGACGGGAACTACCCGGCGCACCTTGTCAACCGGGATGGCCAGCCCCACCCCGGCTGAGGTGCCTGTGGGCGAATAGATGGCCGTGTTCACACCGATCAGCCGGCCACTGGAATCCAAAAGCGGCCCACCAGAATTCCCCCGATTGATTGCCGCATCGGTCTGAATCACCCCGCGCAGGACCGCGGTATCCGTCTGGATCGTCCGGTTCAGCGCGCTGATGATGCCCACCGTCATGGTGCGCTCGAACTGGCCGAAGGGATTGCCGATGGCGAGGGCTGTCTGGCCCACTCTCAGGTCGGCCGAGGAGCCCACTTCCAGGGGTTGCACCCCCTCTGGCACCGTGTCGACTTTGATCACCGCCAGGTCGTTGATGGGGTCGCTGCCCACCACCGTGGCCGGCATGGTCAGGTCGCCGCCGAAGCTGACCTCAATGCGCTGCGCGCCCTCCACCACATGGTAATTGGTGACAATGTGCCCGGAGCTGTCCCACAGGAACCCGGAGCCGCTCCCTTCTTCGGGATAGACCCCCCAGAAGAAGCTGGAGCGCAAGACCTGGGTGGTAATATTGACCACGGCCGGAGCCGCGCGCTCGTAGACAGCGATGCGCCGGGCCTCGGTGGCATCAAGCTCCTCTGGCAACGGGAGCGGTGTAGGTGTGGCGACCACGACGATGATCTGTGGGGAAGGGGTTGCCACAGGGGCTGCCAGGGGTGCCACCGAGATGCCGGGCAGGCTACAAGCCAGGACCGCCAACACCACAAATGAAGCTGCCAGGACAACAGATATCGCTCTTGCCTTCATGACTCCTCCCCTACTGGCAACCACATAGAACAGGTAACACTGGCAACCGCAAGGGTTGCAGCAATCGTCATAGCCCGCCGACCACGCCCAAACCGACCCGTGATAATGAAAAGCGCCTTCTAATGGTGCCAACCAGCGATGTCAGAAAGCCGTGTACGTGGCGTGGTTGGCGTACGCATGTTAGCTCAGGTTCAGTGTTCTATCGTTATAGGTTCCTGACAAACTCATCAAGCGTGACATGAGCCTGTTTGAGAATACCGCGTAGTGTACCAATAGCCAATTCATGATGCAAAGGCACAACGCAACCAACTTCACCTTCTGGCGTCTGTCTTTTCAGTGCAACGTGACTGCCTCGTTGTCTGACTTGTACAAAACCGAGTCGCTCTAACGCGCACGACTTCTTGCCCTGAGATTCGGCGCAATTTAGGCATGAACAGCTACCTCAAAGGTCGTCAGCAAAGGTCGCGTGATTTCGGGTAGAGGAAATTCTTCAAGATAGAGTTCTGTCGCCTCTTTGAGATTAGCAATGGCTTCCTCTACTGTATAGCCCTGACTGACTGTTCCAACCTCAGGACATTCTGCTACGTATAGGTCTTCTTCCTTATGGAGAACTGCGGTTAGGATCTGCCTTGTCATTTCGACACCTCCTGTCGCTATAGTACGGACGACGCGGCCGTTTGCCAAACTGAATGTCAGATAACACCCGTACTCTATCAACCGTGACTTGAGGGATAAGCGCGGAGCTCAAGCTCAGATGGAATCCCCAACTTGTTGGGGAGCCCTCTTGTCACCAGGCAGTCACTCTACGTATTGACAGGAGTTACGCAGTTGCACTACGCTGTACCCCTACCCTCTAGCCCTCGCTCCCAATCGGGAGCGGAGGAATCCTTTGAAAAGGGTATTCTGGGCGGCGAAGCCGCCCAGAATACCCTTAATCCTGATTCCCCTTCCCGCAAGGCAGGGAAGGGAGTAGGGGGATGGGACGATACGCCCCAAAAGTGCGTAACTCCCGGTATTGAATAAGCCCTGACAGGAGCACCAAGGTTGCCGCTACTGTGCTGTGTGCGGGCGGCTGCCCAGCGTAACGGTTACGGTGCGTTCCCCTTCGCCGGCCCGCAAGACGGTCAGGCTCACCACGTCGCCAGGCGACTTATAGCTTTCCAGGTAGATCAACAAGTCATCAAAGGCTTTCACTGGCTGGCCGTCAATGGCGGTGATCAGGTCGCCTCCCCGCATCAGAAACACCGGCCCGGTGGTGGTGAGGCGCAAGACGATCCTGGTGCGCTCACTGGCGCCTCGGATCCCGGCCCGGGCGGCCGGCCCCTGAGCTACCACATCCATGACGTAAGCCCCGCGCGCATCAGCGGGAAAGCCCAGGACATCAGCCCATAGAGGGGTGTAAGTTTGCCCGCTGACCCCCAGCCAGGCATGGCGATACTCGCCATGCGCGATCAGAGCTGGCACCACCCGCTGCACGATGTTGATGGGGATCGCGAATCCTACCCCTGTATTTGTTCCCGTCTCGGACCTGATCTGGGCATTGACCCCGATCACCTGGCCGCGCTCGTTAAGGAGCGGGCCGCCTGAGTTGCCTGGGTTAATTGCCGCGTCGGTCTGGATAGCCAGGGGAATGCTGAAGCCGGTGATGGCCGGGATGCTGCGTCCCACCGCGCTGACAATGCCCGACGTCATCGTGCCCACGTAGCCGAAAGGATTGCCGATGGCGATGGCGCGTTGCCCCACCTGCACCTCGTCAATATTGCCGGGCTCCACCGGCACTAAGGGGGCCAGTTGCGGGTCCACCTTAATCACCGCCAGGTCACTGTCGGGGTCGGTGCCCACCAATTCGGCCGGTAACACCAGGCCATCGGCAAAGGTTACCCGCAGGGCATCGGCCCCCCGCACGACATGGTCATTGGTCACAATATGCCCCTGGGTATCCCACACAAACCCCGAACCTTCGCTCTCGGGCACGGCCTGTTCGGGAAAAGAGGGGCCGCTCACCAGGGTCAGGTTCTCGATGTAGACCACCGACGGGCTTACTTTGCGATACACAGCCGTGAGGATCTCCGTCTCCACATCGGCGCCCGGCGCGATGTTGATGGTGATAGGCGGCGCGGTGGTCGGGGCAGGCAGAGAGGGCTGCTCCTGAGAGCGGATAGCCTTAGCCTCAGGGGTAACGACAACTAACCTTTCCACAACGCGCGGGGTAGAAGTGGGTGGCAGATTGGTCAGCAGTTGCACTGCCGGGCTGACCAGCCCACACCCCGCCAACAACAGGCCGAACACGGTTACCACAACCAAAAGCGACACTAACTTTCCACGCTTCACTGTTATCCTCCTGCCCACCTATCCCTACTGGCGATTTTCTTCGTAGACTTCAGTCGTTCAGGACGCGCTGCAAGCGACTAAAGTCGCTACTACGAAGCCTACATCTCTCCGGCTCGCATCCTTAATCCCGGCGGTTCGAGAGCCCCGACAGCAGGGTGATGTAGTAGAGAAGGGTCGCCAACGTCTGCGCCAGCGCGGCGACATAGGTCAGCGCCGCGGCATCGAGCACCGCCTTGGCTCCTTGCAGCTCACGGCCATCCACCAACTGGTAGGCTTGCAACAGGCGCAACCCCCGTCGGCTGGCATCGTACTCCACCGGCAGGGTAATGAGGGCGAAAACCGCGCCCAGGGAGAACATGATTACCCCCAGCCAGGCCAGGCCGGTCACGCCGAATAGCAAGCCGATGAAGAACAGGACCGGCGCCACCCACGCGCTCACCTGCACGGCCGGCACAATGGCCCCCCGCAGCTTCAGGGGTGCGTAACCATGGTGATCCTGCAAGGCGTGGCCGATCTCATGGGCCACCACAGCCAGCGATGCAATGCTGGGCTGCCGCGCCACCCCCGCCGACAGGCGCAATGTCTTGCTGCGCGGATCGTAGTGGTCGGTCAGCTCGCCGGGAGTGCCCTCAATGGAGACGTCGTACAGCCCTTCTGGCCCCAGGATAATGCGTGCTGCATCCAGGCCAGTGAGCCGGCGCTGATTGGCCTGCCGCGTGTAGCGGGCATAGGCGCTCCTGACCTTCATCTGCGCATAGAACGCCAGCAGCAACGCCGGCGCCAGGAAGATAAAGTAAAGTGGGTCGAAATAGAACATCGCTCTCCTCCCAATCTATCGTGAACTCACATTCGCACGCGATTGTACCCCCTGTGGGTACGCGCGTCAAACATCGGCTGGCGGTTCGTAGTTCAAGGGGCAGGCACGAGGCCCACGGGCAGGCACAAGGCCTACGGGCAGGCACAAGGCCTGCCCCTACATTGCCTACGGGGCAGGCACAAGGCCTGCCCCTACCTTATACCTGCCGGAATTCGCCTTCTACCACGTCCTCGCCCTCGCCGGCCGGCTGAGGGCCGCGGCCGTCACCGTTGCCCGGCCGGCTGGCTGTGGTCCTGCCGTAGGCCATCTCGGAGACCCGATATATATTCTGCTGCAGCCGCGCCATGGCATCGCGTATGGCGGTGATGTCCTCGCCCTGGGCCGTGCGGCGCAGCTCGGCAATCAACTGCTCGAGAGCCCGACGATCGTCCGCGCCGACCTTATCGCCCAGGTCGCGCAGGCTCTTCTCCGCCGTGTAGGCCAGGCTGTCGGCCTGGTTGCGTGTCTCCACCAGTTCCTTGCGACGCTGGTCGGCGGCGCGGTTGATCTCGGCCTGGCGCACCATGCGCTCGATCTCCTCCTTGGTCAGGTTGGTCGAGGCCGTGATGGTGATCTTCTGCTCCTTGCCGGTGGCCAGATCGCGCGCGCTGACGTTCAGGATGCCGTTGGCATCAATGTCAAAGGTCACCTCGATCTGCGGCACCCCGCGCGGGGCCGGTGGAATCCCCTCCAGGTTGAATTTGCCCAGCGACATGTTGTCGGCGGCCATTGGCCGCTCGCCCTGCAGCACGTGAATAGTCACCGCGGTCTGATTGTCCTCGGCTGTGCTGAACACCTGGCTCTTGCGGATGGGGATGGTGGTATTGCGCTCGATGATCGGGGTCATTACCCCACCCAGGGTCTCCACCCCCAGGGTCAGTGGTGTGACGTCCAGCAGCAGCACATCCTTCACCTGGCCGGAAAGCACGCCAGCCTGGATCGCTGCACCCACGGCCACCACCTCATCGGGATTGACGCCCCGGCATGGCTCCTTGCCACCGGTCAGCTTGCGCACCAGCTCCTGCACCATTGGCATGCGGGTAGCCCCGCCCACCAACACCACCTCGTCAATATCGCTCGGCTTGAGCTTGGCATCGGCCAGCGCCTGCTCGAACGGCCCGCGGCAGCGGTTGAGCAGGTCCTCGGTCAACTGCTCGAACCTGGCCCGGGTCAGCTTCATCTGCAGATGTTTCGGCCCGCTGGCATCGGCGGTGATGAAGGGCAGGTTGATCTCCGTCTCCATGACGCTGGAGAGCTCGATCTTGGCCTTTTCGGCTGCCTCCTTCAGCCGCTGCAGCGCCTGGCGATCGGCCCGCAGATCAATGCCGTGCTCTTTCTTGAACTCTTCTGCCACGTAGTCTACGATGCGCTGATCCCAGTCATCGCCACCCAGATGGGTATCGCCGTTGGTGGCCTTCACTTCGACCACGCCATCCCCCACCTCGAGGATCGAGACGTCAAACGTGCCACCACCCAGGTCGAAGACCAGGATCGTCTCGTTCTGCTTCTTGTCGAGGCCATAGGCCAGCGCAGCCGCGGTCGGCTCGTTGATGATGCGCAACACCTCCAGGCCAGCGATCTTACCAGCATCCTTGGTGGCCTGGCGCTGGCTGTCATTGAAGTAGGCTGGCACGGTGATCACCGCCTGGGTCACCGGTTCGCCCAGATACGCCTCGGCATCGGCCTTGAGCTTCTGCAGGATCATGGCCGAGATTTCCTGAGGAGTATACTCCTTCCCGGTCACCGGGATGCGCACCCGCGCGTCACCGGCCTTGCCCGCCACCACTTTATAGGGCACCATGGCCCGCTCGGCCGCTACCTCATCATACCGCCGGCCCATGAAGCGTTTGATTGAAAAGATCGTATTCTCGGGGTTGACCACTGCCTGGCGCTTGGCGGTCTGCCCGACCAGGCGCTCGCCGTTCTTGGTGAAGGCCACGACCGAAGGGCACAGCCGGCCACCTTCTGCCGTGGGGATCACCACAGGGTCACCACCTTCGATAACAGCCACCACACTATTGGTCGTACCCAGGTCAATGCCCACAACCTTGCTCATAGTTTACCTCCGCTAACAGTATCGGCTTGTGCGACCTGAGTTTAGTGTGGTTCTATTAGATTATTGTAAGCTGAACATTAGCGTTGTGTTAGAGCGCATGGCCAAGGAGCAGCGCGAGCAGTTTCCTTCACATCCCATATTGCCAAACGCCCGCGTCTATGATAACATAGGCATCGCTTTCTTACGCCGCCGGGGTCACAAGGCTGGCACATGGGATGGTTCAACTTGCCGGGAGAAACCGGTTTACCTTTTTGCAGACATTAGGAGTCACTCACTTTAGGGCGTATCGCCCTATCTCCCATCCCTTCCCTGCCTTGCAGTGTTCGGTTTCGATATGCGACAAACCGGTGGCTGCTTTGCAGAGTTCAGTATCTTTCTTCTCCACGAGGAGGTATGTATGCGTATTTACGAAATCCGTGGCATTCAGGCCAACACGGCTGAGAAGCTGGCCGCACAAGGGATCAAGACCTCAGCCGATTTGTTGGAAGCGGGGCGGACGCCAGCCGGACGGGCGGAGCTGGCTGCGAAGGTTGGCGTAGACCCACACGAGATCTTACAATTGGTCAACCGCGCTGATCTGGCGCGGGTGCGCGGCATCGGTGAGGTCTACAGCAACCTGCTGGAGATTGCGGGGGTAGATACGGTGGCAGAGCTGGCCCAGCGCAACCCTGTCAATCTGCATCAGGCTTTGGTGGCACAGGTTCAGGCTGGGCAGGCGCGCCGCGCGCCCACCCTGGCCCAGGTCACCGATTGGGTCAACCAGGCCAGGCAATTGGGCCGGGGTGTCGAATATTGAGCCCTGGCAACGCAGAAGCCCGGCCTGAGGTTCAGGCCGGGCTTCTGCGCGCCCGCTGCCGGCGCTGGGCCAGCTCCCTACCTGCCGCTACACCGCGGCTGCGTCGGCCAGGGCCCGGCCAGCCGTCAATAACGCCTGCACGGCCTCCGGGCTATGGGCCTCGGCATATACCCGCAGCACCGGCTCGGTGCCAGAAGGCCGGATGAGCAGCCAACTATCGTCGGCCAGCACATACTTCACACCATCGCGGGTGTTGACATGAACCAGAGGGATGCCGGCCAGGGAGGGAGGCGCCATCTCGGCCAGCCTGGTCACCAGTGCGCGTCTGTCAAAGGGGCGCATCGGAAAGTCGTTGCGCGCATATTCGAAGCGGCCAATCTCGGCCATCAGGTCGGCCAGAAGTGTCTCCAGCCCTTTCCCTGAACGTGCCACCATTTCGGCCAGCAATAACCCCATCAGCACTCCGTCCCCTTCGGGGATGTGCCCCTTGATGCTGATCCCGCCCGATTCCTCCCCCCCGATCAGCACGTCGTTGTTCAGCATAAGCTCACCGATATAGTTGAAGCCCACCGGGGTCTCGTAAACCGGCAACTGGTACCGGGCAGCCAGCCGATTCAGCATCTGCGTCGTAGAGACGGTCTTGACCACTGCCCCATGCTGGCCGCGCTGCTCTACCAGGTAGCGCAGGGCCAGGCTCATGATGCACTGGGGGTCCACAAATCTGCCGGATGGCCCGACCGCACCGATGCGATCAGCGTCACCGTCCATGGCCAGCCCCAGATCGAATCCGCCGCCAGGCACCCCTTCCATAAGAGGCTTGAGGTGCCTGGCTATCGGCTCGGGGTGGATACCGTTGAAGCCGGGGTTCATCTCGCCCCGGATCTCGACCACTTCCGCGCCGGCCTCGGCCAGGAGGTCGCGCAAATAACCTCGCCCCGATCCGTACATGGCGTCTACCATCACCCGCAACCCTGCCCGGCCGATGGCGGAGAGGTCTACCAGGCGGCGCATATGCTCCCGATACGGGGGGAAGGGGTCGAAGCGGGCAATATACCCCTGGGCCAATGCCTCCTCAAACTCCATCCGCCGCGGCTGAAATCCTGCCTCCAGGTTCCGTGCCAGCGCCTTTTCTACCTGGCTGGTGGCAGCCGGGCTGGCACTGCCTCCGTAGGCAGCTTTGAGCTTGATGCCGTTGTAGCGCGGGGGGTTATGGCTGGCGGTGATCATCACGCCGCCCTGAGCATGCAGGTATGGGATAGCATAGGAGACCACGGGAGTGGGGGCATCGGCCTTGGCCAGCGCCACACGCAGCCCATTGCCGGCCAACACCTCACTCACTGCTATGGCATAGCGGTCAGAGAGAAAGCGAGTGTCAAAACCCACTACCGCCAGGGGAGGCTCTCCCTGCCCGGCTTCAGCCAGCATGACCTCGGCAATGGCCTGGGCCACGTGGCGCACGTTAGCAAAGGTAAACTCATCGCTGATGACAGCCCGCCAGCCATCAGTGCCGAATTTGATGGACATAGATCTCACCTCTCGTTGGGCGCTACATCTGGGCTTCGTGCCAGGTGGCCTGAATCAGCTCCTGCAAGATATTGACGTGGTCGGCTACAAGCTTCTGCCCGGCCTCCACGCTACTGGCTTCGGCGACCACATGGAATAGGGCGCGGTCTGCATCGGGGTAGACCAGGACCCATTCGGTGTCGCCCAGATAAACCTTGATTCCTTCCACAAGTTCGTGCGGTAAACGCGCGAAGCGTTCCATCAGGCAGCGCATGACGCGGCCTTTGAGCTCCATTGGCGCGCGCACCACATCGCGGGCGATGGCGAAGGCCGGCAGTCCATCCACCACCTCCGACAGCCGCGTGCGCTGCAGGGCCAGCAATTCCAGCAGTTTGCCCACCGCGAACAGGCCATCAACGGCCGGGTGCAGAGCCGGGAAAACGAAATGCCCCTTGCTGTCGCACGCCATGGTGATCCCTTCCTGCGCAGCGCTCTCCATGAGTGCCTGCGTATCAATGGGGCAGCGGCGCACCCGGCCGCCGTAGCGTTCGGCCAGGCCCTCGAACACCCTGGGCTGATCTGCTGTCGTTACCACGGTGGCTCCAGGGTAGGTACGGAACACCAACAGTGCCACGGCGGCCGCCGCCACGTTTTCGGGGATGGCGCGCCCGGCATCGTCCACCAGATAGATTCTCTCTCCCCCCACATCCAGGCGTATCCCCAGGCTGACATCTTTCAGCGCCGCGGTGATGGCCGCTAGCTGCTTAAGCTCGGCCGACAACTCCTCCTCCGACAACGAGGTCCGGCTGGGGTCAATGCGCGCGTTGAGCGGCACCACATCCACGTTGAGCTTTTCCAGCAAGGATGGCAGCACCTCAGCGGTGGGGGCGTGGGCGTAGTCCACCACCACCTTGAGCGATGCACGGCGCACAGCTTCGATGTTGATGGCATCCAGGTAGGCGCGCGTATAGAGGCTTACTACGTCCCACGCATAGTCAATGGTGCCGATCTCCTCCATGAAAGCCCGCCGGTAATCCTCACGAAAGAAGACCCGCTGAATGGCGCGTTCCTGTTCCCGGCTCAGGTTGAGGCCATTGGCGTCTATGAAACGGATATCTACTACCCTTTGATCGAACGGCGACAGGCGCACGTGCACGCCCGCCACAGCATCGGTGGCACGGGTGTAGTAACGCGCCACCGGGATCGGCACTGTGCGCAAGTCTAACACATGGTTTCCAGCCGAAGGCAGGCCCGAGATCAGGGCGCGCTTGATCATGCGGGAGCCCGGATGGGCATCGCGATTGATGGTCACGGTGGAGCCTTTGGGGAGCACTGACCCGAATGCCGCGCCCAGCCGGGCCACAAAGTCAGGGGTGAGGTCCACGTTGACAACACCGGTCACCCCATAGCGGCCGAAGAGCACGCGCCGGCCCTGCGAGCCCCAGATAATGCTGTGGTTGACCACGGCACCGGCCTCCACCTCTTTGCCCGGCCAGATCTTGACGCCGGCCTGGATCATGGCATCTTCCCCCACCACGGTCCGGTCACCCACCACCGCGCCCTCAAAGACTACCGCGCGTGTCTTCAGGCTGCACTGCCGGCCCACTACACACCCATGTAGCTCTACCCCTTCGCCGATATAGCAGTTGCGCCAGATAATGCTGCGGTTGACCCGTGCCCGGTTATCCAGGATGGTATAGTCACGCACCACTGCGGGGCCATGGATAACCACTCCCCTTCTTACCTGCACCTCCTGGCCCAGGTAGGCCGGGCCGAGGAGCTGGGCATCAGGAGCTATCTGCACCGGCCCCCCGGTCCAGATGTCGCCACCCAGGTGGTGGCCTAACTCCCCGAGCTTCAGGCGGCCGCTCAGGAGATCAGCGTTGGCCCGACGGTACTCGCCCAGAGTGCCAATATCGCACCAATACCCGCTCGCAATATACCCGTACAACGCCTCTCTGCGAGCCAGCAGCTCGGGAAAGACGTGCTGGCTCCAATCCACAGCTTCGCCCTCAGGGATGTATCGCAGCACTTCCGGTTGCACTACATAGATCCCGGTATTCACAGTGTCGGAGGTCACCCGACCCCATCCTGGCTTCTCCAGAAAGCGGGCGATGCGCCCATCGCTATGCACATTGATCACGCCATATTCCAGCGGATCCGCGACCTGACAAAGCGCGATAGTGAGCAGGGCCTTATGCTCCCGGTGATAGGTAACCAAAGCGGTCAGGTCGAAATCGGTCAGCGCGTCCCCGCTGATCACCAGGAAAGGCTCATCTTCATCCAGGTAGTGTTGGGCATTTTTGACGCCGCCGGCGGTGCCCAAGGGCGACTCTTCCACTACATACTCGATGTTCATGCCCAGGGCCTTGCCGTCGCCGTAGTAATCCTGGATTTGCGTCGCCAGGTACTGCAGCGTAATCACTACATCAACAATACCGTGCTGCTTGAGCAGATACAGGATGTGGCCAAGCAGGGGGCGATTGACCACCGGTAACATCGGTTTGGGCCGGGTGAGGGTGAGAGGGCGCAGCCGCGAGCCCTCGCCGCCGGCCATCACGACTGCTTTCATGGCAACTCCTGGCCTTTGTAAGTGGGCTGGATGGCGCCCTCATGATACCACAGCGGGGTTGGACGCGCCAAGCGCAAGTCTCATGCGCTAGTGTTATTTCATGTTGCGCAGGGGGGCGAGTGGCAAAGTCGGCGGCCTGGCCGGCGGCTGAGGGCCTACCCTGGCGCTCAGCTGGTGTCCTTTGCCGCGGAGAACTGGCCCGGGCTGCAGCACGGCGCAAAGGGGGATGGGCTGCGATTGCACAAGCCTTTGCACAAAGTTGGGGGGTTGCGCTACAATATAGCAGTTATAGAGCGGGCCCGAGTGCGGCGACGGTGGGTGCGATGCGCTGGTCCTCTACGCCTCCCAATCGGAGATCACCCTCCGGTATGCCCGGGAGGACGGCACAGGCCATCGTGGCGCAGGCTGTCAGCCTGCGAAGTTCGCTCGCGTCCACAGACCTGGCGGCCTGCGCTACCGCCGTGTTGGGCGGCCAGCCCATCGGGCGCCTGGTAGGTGAGCCCTGTGGCACAGGCCATCGTGGCGCAGGCTGTCAGCCTGCGAAGTTCGCTCGCGTCCACAGACCTGGCGGCCTGCGCTACCGCCGTGCGGAGC
>DAOTZS010000171.1:0-10305 GCA_034434335.1 Anaerolineae bacterium | reverse complement strand
CCGATGGATCACCTTTGACCATGCTCCTTCGGAAATACCTAAGGCAGGTAAGTCCCACTCCAGATTCTCTCCTGCTACCTTATCAATGGCATCAGCTACAGAGAGCATCCCCCACTCATGCAATTTCTGGTGGAAGAACTCGCTTTTGGTTAGCTGATCGAACAGCCACGTACGAGTTGCCTGATCTTTCACGACTTCCTCCACACCACGACGCTTTCTCGTACAGGAATGCGTCCATACCTGCCCATCTGCTGGGAACTATTCCCTTTGTAACGAGCCACGATAATCTCTTGTACAGTGAAACCCTGCTCTTCTGCCAATTCAGAGAGTATTAGATCAACCGGCAGCAATTCGCCCTGGAAACGGACGTTGTCTACCACCATGGCTACGCGCGCACCAGGGCAAAGCGCTCTTGCCCACTCCTGTATAGCCTTTTGCATGTCCACAAAATAGGCGGTAAGCATGTCTGGAATGCGCGGGTTATTTAGTCTTCGTCCGTTCTCTCTCAGAAAGCCAACCAGCTCGCGTACCGCCGGATGTGGGGCCTCTTCTCGTTCCTCTAGCCTGGACTCGATATGAGAGCGAAGAAGGCTGTGCCGCAGCTCCCTGAGCTCCGCGAAGTTCCTGACAAAGTGAAAGCACAACTCTAGAGAATACGTACGAGTATAGTCGTATCGGTTGGCATAGGGGGGAGAAGTAATAACAGCTGTAGGCGACCGACAAAACGAGACATCTCTTAACGCACGAGTGTCACCTAAGATTACTGAAGGATACGGAAATGGTATATCCCAGGCCAGGTCTCGGATACGCCGCAGGTCCTGCTCGGCTTCTGTTACCTTTCTGGCAAGGGCTTCTTCTGGGTGAGCCACATTTTTATCGGGCCTGAGCCTCAAGAACTGACCATCTTTGGAAGTATAACTGCACGGTTCAAGAATGGAGAAGAACAAAAGCAGAAATATGTCTCGAAGAGGCTGCTCAAGGGTATCAATAGCGCTCTTCCATTTGCGAAGCGTCAATAAGGTTTCAGGGGCAAAAGCGACGCCCATGATGGCAACGTCCATGGCTACCGCAGCCGGCTCCGCGCCAGCCACCTGAGCTTTCAATTGCTCGAAGGTGTGTCGTAGCTTGCCGGGTTTTATGGTCAAAAACAGTGGAATAGTCTGAGCGATGAAGACAGCTATAGGAAGGCGATCAATACCAATAGATGGTATGCCTCTTTGGGCGGCAGCAAACAGGGTTGTGCCCATCCCACAGAATGGATCAAAGATGTAGTCATTGGAATCCAGCCCAAACCTGGTGATGAACTCATCTACAAAACGAAAGGAAAAGGCTTCTTTATAGCGGTAAAGCCGCAACAAAGGTACGTCCTTGTTACCCACGTAGGAAACCAATTTGCCAAGGCGAAGATCTTCCCGCAGATAGCGCGCGTATTTCTGTTCCAGTAATTGTCTGGACCTGCTGGCTCGGGCGCCACAGTATGTAGCCGTTGATTTGGAAATTGGTTCTATGTCGAATAACGTTAACTGTCTCGACATCGCGCCTCTGCTTAACAAATAGAGGTGTTGTCAGTACGGCGATTCCGGCTTACATGCCCCTTCCTGTCGAAATCACCCGTGGCTATATACATTATAGCATGCTGCTATGCCTGCTCAAAACAGCATGTTCTGTTATCCAGATAGTGATCCTGCTCAGGGCAACTTCTGCAGTGCCAGCATGATGGCGGCGGCCGAGGCCAGGCTGTCAATCTGGCCGCTGAACACCATCTGACAAAGCTCCGCGGGGGTATGATAGGTGACCTCCAACGCCTCGGTTGGGTCGGGGGTTGGGTCGCCGGCGCGTTGGGCATGCAGGGCCAGGAAGAGGTGGGCGCGGGTGTCACCGCGGTTGGTGTCAATGACCAGGTGGCCGAGCGGCTGCCACAGCTCTGCCACCAGCCCGGTCTCTTCTCTGAGTTCCCGCCGGGCGGCAGCCAGGGGTGGTTCATCGGGGGTGTCCAGATACCCGGCTGGCAGCTCGCAGGTGAGCCGGCCCACCCCATGTTTGTATTGCCACACCAGTGGCACGGTGCCATCTGTGAGGAGGGCGAAAACCATAGCGTACGCGCGGCCCTCAGTCCGCAGATAGCCGCGAATGGTCAGGCCGCCGGGCAGCCGTACATCCTCCTCCCACACACGCAGCCAGGGAAGGCGGTCGAGGAGCGGCCGGCTGGACAGGACTTGCCATGGATGCATGATGACCTCCGGGTCAGAAGTTGGTTGTCGGTAAGGGGAAGGCTCATGGTAACTATTCAGACGGTGACTGGAAGTCACCCTTTTGGGGCCTGCGGCCAGAGGTCGGCCTGCGCCGACCTCTCTGGTGATGCACACATGAAGGGTGTCGGCGTAGGAACGATCCGGCGGATCGCCCCACCTGGCACGAAGTGCCCAGGGAGGGCGATTTCAGTCGGCCTGAATAGTTACGGCTCATGTAGAATGAGCCATTGCTGAATTTGACCTTGACAGAATAGCCATTTATGGTATTCTGTTCCGCGTGAGAGCTTGTCTGAGAGTTCGTTCGTACGGGCAGAGCGTCGCTCTGCCCGTACATAGGCACGGAGCGAAGTGCCGTTTCGATGCCACTTTACACTACTTATGGTCTGCCACGAGGCATTTTTGGGCCATTTATACGCCACTCTGCTCTGCTTCGTGGCTTGCTACGAGCAGTGTTCAGACAAGCTCTGAGACGACATCTCCCATTCTACCACTGGTGGCGGAGGATCTCTATGCAGGCAACGCGAAGCTATAGTGCGGGGAGATCTCTCTTCGGCCGGCCGAGGCTACAGTATGCGGGCCGGTATGCCAGGCTCTTCGCGCGCTCTCACTCTCCCGTAACGATCCGGCACCGCGACTGCAAGCTCCTGGTCGGGGGAGCTCTGGTCATCCTGCTCCTGGCGCTGGCGCCTACCGCGGCCGCCCAGGAGGTGGTCCATGTGGTTCAGCCGGGTGATAGCCTGGGCTTTATCGCCCTTACCTATGGCACCACTGTGGATGCCATCGTGAAAGCTAACGGCCTGCCCAACCCCGATGTGATCTGGGTGGGCCAGACCCTGGTCATCCCCATCCAGGGGGCTGGCTCCCAGGACCCAGAGGCACCCTCGGCCAGTGCCAATATCTACACCGTCAAGTTGGGCGATACCCTGGCCAGCATCGCCCAGGAGCAAGGGGTCACCCTCGCCGCGCTGATCAGTGCCAACGGCATCACTGATCCCGACACCCTGTGGGTGGGCCAGAAGCTGCTGATCCCGGGCCCTCCGCCGGGGAGTTCGTTGCCCCCTGTCCGTCTCAGCGAGACCAGGTATACGGTGCAGCCAGGCGATACGCTGGGGCGGATTGCGCAGCGGTTCAACACCACAGCCGCGGCCATCGCCCGCGCCAATCGCATCACCAGCCCCAACCTCATCTATGTCGGCATGGAACTGGCCATCCCGGCCCCTTCCTGGACCGCGCCTACCTACCCTGGCCAGGTGACCCGTTTTGTGGTCAGCATCTCGCAACAGCGCTGCTGGCTCTACCGGGGCAACACCATTGTCGCCGACTGGGTCTGTTCGACTGGCCAACCCGGCGCCGCCACCCGCCCCGGCACCTACTTCATCCAGTCCAAGATGCCTGTGGCCTACGGCTCGGCCTGGAACATCTGGATGCCCTATTGGCTGGGCATCTACTGGGCCGGGGGCAGCGAAAACGGCATCCACGGCATCCCCTACGACGCTGACAGTGGCTGGCGCCTGTGGGAAGGCTATGTGGGCACCCCGGTCACCTTCGGCTGCATCCTGTTGAATGACGAGGATGCCAAGACCCTCTATGACCTGGCTTATCTTGGCATGCCAGTCATCGTGCAGCCGTGAGCCGGGCCCGGATGCGACGGTGCTGGTCATGCCAGTGGGGAGAGAACGAAGGAGAGAACGAAGGCAGGCCCGGGTAAAGGTCTTGCGGCTGCCACAACAGCCTGGGTTTGCTCAACAGATGCGGGGCAACTGTTCGCCACTCAGCATCTCCACGATGCGCAGGCCACCGATGCGGCTGCGCATCGTCACCATGCCCGGATGATCGGCCACCACGCACACCAAGGCACATGCTTCACACTCCTCAAGTTGTGAGACGTGCTGCTGCCACCACCACCTGCCCCAGGCTGATGCCGCCATCGTTGGGTGGCACCTGACGGTGGAGCAAGACCTTGAAACCAGCCTGCGTCAGCCGTTGATATGCCCGCTCTGTCAGCAGACGATTTTGGAAGCACCCTCCCGTCAGAGCCACCTGGGGCAGGCCAATGGCTCTGGCCACCCTCAGTATGGCTTCCACAAGGCCGTTGTGAAAGCGCGCGGCCATGATACCCGGAGCAGTTCCGCGGCGCAAATCATCTACTACCGCAGCCACCAGCGGCCGCCAATCCAGGATCAGGGGCGGTTCTCCGGCATGACCGGCGTAGCCAGAGGGCCCTGGCCCTGCCTCTTGTGACGGTTCAGACGCCGCGGCCTTGCTGATCGCCATGGGGTAGGCACCATCTTCGTCCTGGTCCGCGGCGAACTCCAGCGCCATGGCAGCCTGCCCTTCGAAGGTGATCTCCTGGCGCAGGCCGATGAGGGCACTGATGCCGTCGAACAGCCGGCCGGCGCTGGTTGTCAGCGGCGAGTTGAGCCCTCGCGCCAGCATCTGTGCTATCAGGGTGCGCTCGGCCGCGCGGCGGCCCGCCAGCAGGGCCAGCTCTTGCCAGGCAAAAGCTGCCTCTCCGTACGTTTCCCAGAGCAAGGCCAGGGCCACCCGCCATGGTGCCTGCACCGCTGCATCGCCCCCAGGCAGGCGAAACGGCCGCAGGTGAGCAGCGCGCAGGAAGCCGCGCGCATCTCCCACCAGGAATTCACCACCCCATACCGTGCCGTCGCTGCCGTAGCCCGTGCCGTCCCAGGTCACGCCTAGCGCCGGCCCCTGGGCATGGTTCTCGGCCAGACAGGCTGCCAGGTGAGCGTGGTGATGCTGTACCCCGATCAACGTGACCTGCCCATCCCGGCCATCTTTCTCCTCTCCTGGCCTCTGACCCCCTGCTCCCTGCCACCCCTGTTCTTGCGCCCATCTGGTGGAGAGATAGTCGGGGTGGAGGTCGTGGGCGATCGCCACCGGCCTGGCCTCGTACAGGCGCAGGAAGTCGGCGATGACGCGCTGGAAGGCAGCCAGCGCTTCGGGTGTCTCCAGGTCGCCGATATGCTGGCTGATGAACACCTGCCGGCCCACGCTGAGGCTGATAGTATTTTTGAGGTGCGCGCCCACGGCCAGGATCGTCGGCACCGGCTGGCGCAGGAGCACCGGCAGCGGCGCGTAGCCGCGCGCCCGTCGCAGCAGGCGAGGGCTGCCTGCCACCAGCCATGCCACGCTATCGTCCACGTGACGGGCGATCGGCCGGTTGTGAACCAGAAACAACTCGGCAATACCGCCCAGTCGTTGCAAGGCTTCCACTTCATCGGTGCAGATTGGCTCATCGGTCAGGTTGCCGCTGGTGGCGACGACCGGGAAGTCCAGCTTCGGCCAGCAGGAGGTGGTGGAGCGGGGTATAGGGCAACATAACCCCGAGATAAGGGTTGCCCGGGGCCACCTGTTCCGCTACGGTGGCCGTCGAGTCCGCCTCCCCGGCCGGTCTGCGCCGGCGCAGAAGCACAATTGGCGCCTCCGGAGCAGTGAGCAGGGCTTCGGCTTCAGGGGACACCTCGCAGATAGCACGGGCCTGGTCCAGGTCGCGCGCCATCAGGGCAAAGGGTTTGTCGCGGCGGGGCTTGCGTTCCCGCAGGCGCTGGATCGCCGGGCCGTTCCGGGCATCTACCATGAGGTGAAAACCCCCCAACCCTTTGACCGCCACGATATGGCCGGCCCGCAGGGCCGCGGCCGCGCGGCGCAACGCTTCATCCCCCTCGCAAGTCACTCTCCACCGGTCTGGCTGTGGCATCGCTGTGGCGGAAACGCTTCGTGCCTCATTGTCCCCAGGCGATTTCTCGTAGAGGGCCAACGTCGGCCCGCAAATGGGACAGGCGTTGGGCTGGGCATGGAAGCGCCGGTCGAGCGGGTTGGTGTATTCCCGTTGGCACGCGGGGCACATGGTGAAGCGGCTCATGGTGGTATTGGGCCGGTCATAGGGCAACGCCTGGATAATGCTGAAGCGGGGTCCGCAGTTGGTACAGTTGGTGAAAGGATAGCGATGCCGGCGGTCAGCAGGGTTGAAAACTTCGGCCAGGCAGGCTGGACAGGTGGCGATGTCGGGCAGCACCAGGGCTATCCTGGCTCCGCTTTCAGCGCTGGCACGGATCTCGAATCCTGCATATCCGGCCGGGCTCAGCCAGGTGTGGGTCAGGCTCTGGATCTGCGCGCGTGGGGGTGATTCGGCTGGCAGCCGCGCCAGGAAATGTTCCAGCACCGCGCGGGGGCCTTCGACTTCAATGAACACCCCGCGCGTGTCGTTGATCACCCAGCCGGCCAGGCCGAGCTCGGTGGCCAGGCGGTAGACAAACGGCCGGAAGCCGACCCCTTGCACGGCGCCCTGGACTTCAATGCGCAGGCGCTCTGGCGCAGGAACGGCGGCAGAAGTCATGTCTGGGTTACCTGAGAGGAGCTGGCATGGGTAGCCAGGTGGTCTGCCTGTTGCTCTTTTCTGGCCAGCAGCCATGCCACCCAGGGGTCCAACCCTTCGCCGCTGCGACAGGAGACGACGAACAACGGCACCCCCGGCCTGACCATCTCCAACCCGTGGCGGAAGTAGTCCAGGTCGAAGTCGAAGTAGTCCAGCAGGTCAGCTTTGTTAAGCAGCACCACATCCGCGGTAGCGAACATGCCGGGATACTTGTAGGGCTTGTCGTGGCCTTCGGGGACGCTGGCAACCACCACGGCCAGGTCGGCGCCCAGGTCGAATTCGGCCGGGCAAACCAGGTTGCCCACGTTCTCGATGAAGAGAAGGTCCAGGTTATCCAGGGGCAGGTGGGGCAGGGCGCTGGCCACCATGGGCGCGTCCAGATGGCAACTGCCGCCCGTGTTGATCTGGACCACAGGGATGCCGTGGCGGCTGATGAGATCGGCGTCCAGCGTAGAGGCCAGGTCCCCTTCGATCACGGCATAGCGCAGCGTCTGGGGGAGGCGGCTTGCGGTGGCCAGGATCACGCTGGTCTTGCCCGCGCCGGGCGAGGCCATCAGGTTGAGGGCCAGGATGCCCCGGGTGTGGAAGCGGGCCCGGTTCTCGGCTGCCACCTGATCGTTGGCGCTCAGGATGTCACGTACCACAGGAATCTTCATTATCTACCTCAATGCTCTCCACACGGAACTCCGTGCCGCCGGTGATGGTGAGCCGCGGGCTGCCGCAGATGGGGCAAAAGGGCAGCAAAGGAGGGCTGACGGCCACTTGCGCGCCACACTCTGCGCAGGCCGCGATGGCCGGCTGGCGCTGGAAACGCAGTGCAGCCCCTTCGGCTATGGTGCCACGGCTCAGGATGTCGAAATAGAACTGAACCGAATCGTCTATGATGCTGGTCAGGTCTCCTACGAGCAGATTAATGGCGGTAATGCGCCGTGCCCCGGCTTTGTGCGCCGCCTCCAGCGCGACCTCGAGGATCCCCTGGGTGACCGGTAGTTCGTGCATGGCTTGCCTCTGGACAAGAGGCAGTCTAGCGTAAGTCGAGCATTTCGTCAATGAGCTCGGTCAGGTGGTATTTGACATCCCGGCCGACATCGCTATAATAAAAGCAGCGCGGGTATAGTTCAGCGGTAGAACGTCAGCTTCCCAAGCTGAATGTCAGGGGTTCGAATCCCCTTACCCGCTCTGTTGGACCCCCGGCCCCAGCCATTGAGGGCCGGGGGCTTTTGTTGATAGCTGGCAGCCGTTCGTAGGAAGCCACGCAGCGCAGTGGGGTGGCGTCAGACGGCACTCTACTTCGTTGCGTGCCTGACTACGAACGTATTGTACGTCGTTTGTAGTAAGCCACGCAGCACAGCGGAGTGGCGTCAGACGGCACTTCACTTCGTTGCGTGCCTGACTACGAACGTATGGGAAGGAGGTTGGCTGCGGTGGTACGCATCGAAGAGGTTACTCAGGTCAGCGATGAGCTGGTGGCGGCTTTTGAGCGGCTGATGCCGCAGCTCTCGGCAACCAGCCCGGCGCCTGGCCGGCAGGAGCTGGCGGAGATCGTGGCTTCCCCGGCCACCACCCTATTCGTGGCGCGCGATCCCGATGCCCACGATGAAATCGTCGGCTCGCTGACGCTGGTGCTGTTCCGCATCCCCACCGGGCTGCGGGCCTGGATTGAGGATGTGGTGGTGGACGAGCAGCACCGCCGGCAGGGTATCGGCGAGGCGCTCACGCGGGCAGCCCTGGCGCGCGCCGCTGCAGCCGGCGCCAGGACGGTAGACCTGACCTCGCGGCCCACGCGCGAAGCGGCCAACCGGCTTTATCTGCGCGTCGGTTTCGAGAAGCGGGATACCAATGTCTATCGTTACACGTTGAGGTGAGAAGATGAGTCCAGCGCAGAATATCGTCGAGGTTTCTGAAGCCACTTTTGAGACGGAAGTGATCGCCTATTCGCGGCAGGTGCCGGTGGTGGTGGACTTTTGGGCACCCTGGTGCGGGCCATGCCGTATGCTTGGCCCCATCCTGGAGCGGCTGGCCGGCGAGGCGCAGGGTGCTTTCAGGCTGGCGAAGGTCAATGTAGATGATAATCCCGGGCTGGCCATGCGCTATGGCGTCCAGGGCATCCCGGCTGTGAAGGCCTTCCGCGATGGGAGAGTCGTCGGTGAGTTTGTGGGCGCGCAGCCTGAAACGGCAGTGCGCCAGTTCCTCAGGCGTATCGTGCCCAACGAGGCCGCTCGCGCTCAGGCCGAGGCTGAACGGCTGCTGGCTGCCCACCGCTGGGCCGAGGCCGAGGCGGCCTATCGCCGCGCGCTGAGCCAGGACGCGCGCCAGGCCAGCCTGGCGCTGGGGCTGGTAAAAGCGCTGCTGGCCCAGGGCAAGGGCCAGGAAGCGGAACAGCTCCTCAGCAGCTTCTCCGACGGCGCCGAGTGGGCCGTGGCCGAGACGCTGCGGCCGTTGGCCCGCCTGCTTGCCGAGGTGCAGGCCGGCGGCAACGGCACAGGAGCCGGGGAGCTGGATGCCTTGCTGCATCGCGGTGCTCAGTTAATCGCCCAGGGGGACTTCCCCGCCGCGATGGAGGCCTTCCTGGAGGTGCTACGCCGTGATAAGCGCTACCGCCAGGGACAGGTCCGCCTGGCCATGCTGGCCTTGTTCGAGATCCTGGGCGAAAGTGACCCGCTTACACCGCTGTATCGCAACAAGCTGGCTTCGGTGCTCTTCTAGACCCGGCCCGAGAGCAGTCTCAGGGCGCAGGTATGCCGACAGCCGATGGGCGAGGAGGGAATGATGCCAGATAAGCCGCTCGCGGGCAGGGTAGCCATTGTCACCGGCGCTGGCCGTGGCATCGGCCGCAGTATCGCGCTGGCCCTGGCCCGCCACGGGGCAGCGGTAGCCCTGGCAGCCCGGACCAGGTCAGAGCTGGCCAGCGTGCAGGCGGAGATCGAGGGGATGGGGGAACGGGCGGCCAGCTTCCGCACCGATGTCAGCGCCGAGGGGGATGTGATCGCCCTGGTGCGCGATACGGTGGCCTTGTTCGGCCGGCTCGATATCGTGGTCAACAATGCCGGCATCGGGGTGTTCAAGCCGCTGCTCGACACGACGGTAGAGGAGTGGGACGAGATCATGGCAGTCAATGCCCGGGGCCCATTCCTCGTCTGCCGGGAGGCCATCCCCTATCTCAGGCAGCAGGCTGGCGCCTGCATCATCAACATCGTCTCGGTGGTGGGGGTGAAGGGGTATGCCAACCAGGCGGCGTACAGCGCTTCCAAGCATGCCTTGCTGGGGATGACTAAGGCCCTGGCCCGCGAGGTACAGGCAGATGGCATCCGGGTGCATGCCATCTGCCCTGGCGGGGTAGATACGGGGCTGGCAAGCCAGGCTCGCCCTGACCTGGACCGTTCGCTGCTGATACAGCCGGATGAGATCGCGGATATCGTGTTATTCCTGGTCACCCGCCAGGGCAATGCGGTGATTGACGAGGTGCATGTACGCCGCGCCTCCGCCACCCCCTGGGGGTAGCCTGTTGGGGTGGAGCCAATGGGGCGACCACAAGGGTCGCCCCATTGGCATCAAGTTGACGGTCAAAGCTACCCTCCCCTGCCGCGCCCCCTACGGGGGGCTGGCGGGGAAGGGTGGCCGCAGGCCGGGTGGGGGCCCGCCGCGCCTCTGCAGAGC
>DAOTZS010000170.1:0-6460 GCA_034434335.1 Anaerolineae bacterium | reverse complement strand
TGCATGCGCTCGACGAGCAAGAAGATGCCAAAGGCCACCACCAACAGCCAGATGATCTCGAAGAGGTAGGCACGCAGGAAGCGTCGCACCGGGCCTGGCTGCCGATGATGGCTATGGTGTCGTCGCAATTCACCGTGCTCTTCTGTCACCCAATACCTCTCCTCACCCCCCCCCTGCCGCGCCCCCTACGGAGGGCTGGCGGGGGAGGGAAGGGCTGGGGGGCCTATCGCCAGGCCAGCAGCCTGGCCGCCGAGCTGGAGGCCCAGGCAATCAACGGGCCGGGCACCACACCCAGCAGCATGGTCACAACGGCGGTAATGCCCAGCGCCGCGGCCAGCGGCCGTGCCACAGCAACCGGCTCTGCACCCTCCTCTGCCGGCATAAGAAACATGTAGCGCACCACATTCAAATAGTAAAACGCGGCCACCACACTGTTCACGGCAGCAATGGCCACCAGCACCCACATCTGGCGCTGCACGGCCGCCCCGAACACAAAGAACTTGCCCAGGAAACCGCCAGTCGGTGGAATGCCGGCCAGCGAGAGCAGGAAGATCGTCAGCAAGGCGGCCAGCCAGGGCGAGCGGTGGACCAGCCCCGCATAGTCCCTCAGCACTACCTTGCCCGTCGCGGCCTCGATGGCCGTGACCACGGCAAACGCGCCCACGTTGGTGAACAGATAGGCGAACAGATAAATCAGCACCCCGTTGATACCGGTGAACGTCGTGTTGCTGCCAGACAATACCGCGGCGACACCGATGAGGATGTACCCGGCCTGTGCAATGGACGAATACGCCAGCAGGCGCTTGAGGTTGGCCTGCCGCAGCGCGCTCAGGTTGCCGATGGTCATGGTGAGTACGGCAACCGCGGCCAGCAGCGCGCTCCATTGATCCGTCAACGGCGCCATGGCCACCAGGAAAACCCGCATCAAGATGGCAAACCCTGCGGCCTTGGACGCGGTTGCCAGGAAGGCGGTCACCGGGGTCGGCGCGCCCTCGTAGGTGTCGGGCGCCCACTGATGGAAGGGCACCAGGCTGGCCTTGAAACCGAAGCCGGCCAGGAGCAAGATCAAGGCCGGCACCCCCAGCCAGACAAGCTGACCCTGGCCCTGGCCGGCAAGCGCGGCTGCAATGCCGGCCAGATCGGTCGTGCCGGTAGCGCCATAGAGCAGCGACATGCCGTAGAGCATCACCGCGGACGCGGTCGCGCCGTACAGGAAATACTTCAGCGCTGCCTCGCCCGACTTCTCATCGTGGCGCAGGTAGCCGGCCAGCACATAGCTGGTGATGCTGAGGAACTCC
The DNA here is from genome assembly GCA_034434335.1 of Anaerolineae bacterium. GTDB lineage: Bacteria > Chloroflexota > Anaerolineae > CG2-30-64-16 > CG2-30-64-16 > DAOTZS01. The sequence continues at coordinate 5,162 of DAOTZS010000170.1, read as the reverse complement.
ATGCTCAGATAGACTGTCACCAGGTTGGCCGCGCTGACCGCCAGACAGATGGCCGCAGCCACCACCAACAGCAGGGCGTAGAACTCGCCATGATACTTCGTCCGGCCTATCATGTAGGGGATGGCGGTCAGGATCACCACGGCCACGCCGATGAGCGCCAGGGCCTTGAGAAAAACCGCAAAGGGATCCACAACCAGCAAGCTGGCCACCGCCTGCGGTAGCCGGCCCAGGCTGGGGATCAGGCCCAGGGCCGCCGCGGCCAGCCCGGCCAGGGCAATATAGGGCAGCCGCGCCTGCCATTGCCGCTGCGGCAGGAAGGCATCCAATACAAACACCAGCGTGGCAGCCAGCAGAAGGATGAGTTCAGGCAGAAGATAGGGCAAATCGCTCAGGGTCAAGGCCACGACCTCCCCGCCTCACTTGCCTGCGAGGCTGCTCATCAGGCCGGTAAAGGTGCCGTTGAAGAAGTTCAGGATCGGCGCGGGGTAGATGCCGAAGAGCACCATGAAGAACACCAGTGGCCACAACGTCACCTTCTCGAAGAGCGCCACATCCTTCGGCTCATGTAGCTCGGCGCCGGTCTCCACGTCGGTCCAATGCCTGATCTTCCCTGGATCGTACTGGCCCAGGAAGGTGTACTGGACGATTTTCCACAAAATGTAGGCCGCGGTGAGCACGATGCCGAGCACACCAATCGCTGCCCAGACCTTTACGATGTCAAACGCGCCCCGGAAGACGAAGAACTCGCTCCAGAAGCCGGCCAGCCCCGGCAGCCCCAGCGACGTGAACGCGGTCACCGCGAAGAGGCCATAGTAATACGGCATCTTGCTGGAAAACCCGCCGAACATCTTCAGATCACGCAGGTGTGCCCGTTCGTAGATCACGCCAACCAGGAAGAACAGGGCGCCTGTGCTGATGCCGTGGTTGAACATCTGCAGCGCCGCGCCGTTGAGCGCCATGGCGCTGGCATCCACCCAGCGCGGGGTGCCGATGGCAAACGCGGCCGCGCCCACCCCCAGCAGCACATATCCCATATGGCTCACCGAGGAATAGGCGATCAGCCGCTTCAGATCCCACTGGGCCATGGAGACCAGCGCGCCGTAGATGATGGAGATCACCCCCAGCGCGATCACCACCGGCGCGTAAGCCTTGAACGCGTCGGGGAAGACCGGCAGGATGATGCGCAGGATGCCATACGCGCCCAGCTTCAGCAGGACCCCGGCCAGGATCACCGAGCCGGCCGTGGGGGCGGCCGTATGGGCATCGGGCAACCAGGTGTGGAAGGGCCAGCTCGGCACCTTGATGGCAAAGGCCACGAAGAAGGCCCAGAATGCCAGGCTGGAGAGGAAGAAGTTCCCTGCAAACGGTTTGAGCCTGGCTGCCTCGACCATGTCGAATGACCCAATGGTGAAGTAGATGCCCAGGATCGCCAGCAGCATGAACACCGACCCGGCCAGGGTGTAGAGGAAGAACTTGATGGCCGAATACTGCGGCCGGTCCTTGGGCTGGCCCCAGATGCCGATCAGGAAATACATTGGCACCAGCCCTACTTCCCAGAAGACGTAGAACAGCACCAGGTCGAGGGAGACGAAGACCCCGATCATCCCCATCTCCAGGAGCAGGAAGAGGAAAAAGAACTCCCGCACCCGGACTTTGATCGTGCGCGCTGAGTAGTAAAGCCCCAAAGTTGTCAGGAAGGTGGTGAGGAAGACAAGGGGAATGCTCAGCCCGTCCACGCCCATGTGGTAGCTGATGCCGATGGCCGGGATCCACGGCGCTTTGACCTCGAACTGAAAGCCCCCGGCGGCCTGGTCATAGCCAAACCACAGCGCGATTGCCAGCCCCAACGGCAGCAGGCTGATGGCGACCGAGCCGTACTTGATCAGGCTCTCTTCCCGGTCTTTGTCCAGCCCCAGCCACCTGCCCCAGGGCAACAAGGTCAGGATAGCACCCAGGAGTGGCACGAAGGTGATAAGAGTGAGCAACGAATTAGCCATGAAGAGTCCCTCCGCATGTCACTTCGGTAGCAGCAAGAACGCCGCCAGCAACACCGATACGGTCACCAATCCCACCAGCAGATAGTTCTGCGCCCTGCCGGTCTGGATCACGCGCGCCGCGGCGCCCACACGATCAGTCACCGCGCCGACGCCGTTGACGATCCCATCCACGACGTTGACGTCTACCCAGTGGCCGGCCTCGGATATCTTGCGCCACAGGGCGGCCACGCCGTCCACTATGGGATCAATTACCCAGACATCATCGAAGCGCAGCAGCCAGTTCGACAGCCGGACGACGTTCTTGATGATCAGCGCGTAATATAACTCGTCGAAGTAGTACTTGTTCTGCAGTACGGTATACAACCGGCCCAGTGGCCGTGCCAGCGGGTCCACGAACTGCTCGGGCGCTGTCATGTACTCGCCCTCCTCCACGTGGCCACCAGCCGGCCGCGCGCCGCGGTAGACCAGCCAACCCAACGTCAGCCCACCCAGCGCGACCACCAGCGAAGTGAGCAGCGGCACCGGGTCGAATGGCAGCTCCTCGACATGGATGTATAGCGCTTCGGCCAGGCTGCCGATGAAGTGATGGAATGGGTTGCTGGAAAGCGCGCCCAGGACCGGGAAGGTGCGCGGGATGCCCACCCAGCCACCAGCTACCGCGAAGACGGCCAGCACCATCAGCGGCACGGTCATCCAGGTGAAGATGATGTCGTGCTCGCTGGCGTGGGCGGCTGCGGCCGTGCGCGGCTTGCCGAAGAAGGTCATCACGATCTGCCGGCCGGTGTAGAAGGCGGTCAACAGGGCAGCCAGGGCCAGGGTCAGGAAGACAATCGTATGGCCGTTGACCCAGGCATCGGCCAGGATCTCGTCCTTGCTCCAGAACCCGGCCGTGACGATCGGGAACCCGCTCAGCGCCAGGCCGCCGATGATGAATGTCCACGCGGTGCGCGGCATGCGGTGGAAGAGGCCACCCATGTTGCGCATGTCGTTGGCGTCAAAGGAGGGGTGATTGGTAGATTGGTGGACTGGCGGTGCGTGATGATGGTGACCCTCTGCCTCATGGTGGCCATGCTCCATGCCATGGATAACGCTGCCGGAGGCCAGGAACAGCAGGGCCTTGAAGAAGGCATGGGTGAGCAGGTGGAAGGTGGCTGCCACATAGGCGCCAATGCCCAGAGCCGCGAACATGTAGCCGAGCTGGGAGATGGTCGAGTAGGCCAGCACCCGCTTGATGTCGTTCTGGGCCACAGCGATGGTGGCCGCAAAAAGGGCGGTAAACGCACCTATAAATGCGATAAACTGGAGTGCCGGCCCGTGCTCCACCGCGGCCATCAGCGGGTAGGTGCGGATCACCAGATAGACGCCCGCCGACACCATGGTGGCGGCATGGATCAGCGCAGAGACAGGGGTGGGGCCTTCCATGGCGTCGGGCAACCACACATGGAGTGGGAACTGGGCGCTCTTGCCGATGGCGCCGCAGAAGATCAGGATGGCGATGATGGTGGCCCAGGGGGTTGGCCCGATCAGTGGCAGGTTGGCGGTGGCCGTGGCCAGGTGCTCCAGCATCTCTGGGCGGAAGATGTCGGCAAAGCTGAGCGACTGTGTCTGGGCATAGAGCAGCAACATGCCGGCCAGCATCAACGTATCACCGACCCGGGTGGTCAGGAAGGCCTTGAGGCCAGCCTGCTTCGGAGTGATCCTCTTGGGGTCGTCGTACTGGCGGGCGAACCAGAAGCCGATCAGCAAATATGAGCAAAGCCCCATGATCTCCCAGAAGATCAGGAGCATGATCAGGTTGTCGGCCAGTACCAGGCCCAACATGCCGGTGGCGAAGAGGGCGATATAGGCGAAGAAGCGGCTGGCCAGGGGGTCAACATGCCCGGGCGTGGCTGGCTTGCCCCGTTCGTCGTGATCGCCGGCCGGCTTGCCCACAGCCATATAGCCCACCGAGTAGATGAAGATCAGCAGGCATACAAAGGGCACCATGATCAACATGGCCGAGGTCAGTGGGTCCACCGCGAAGCCAAATGCCTGCCACGTGCGGCCGGTCGGCAGCCAATCCCGAAAGATGCGGAAGGGGTGCTCGCCAAAGCCTTCCAGGCCGAAAGTGATGAAGGCGATGGCCCAACCAATGAGCCACGACAGGCCCACCCCTCCGATGGCGAGCCCCGCGCTCAGCTTCTTATCGCGGTTCGCCCATAACACGATCAATGCAAATGCAGCGAGCGGCAGGAAAGGGATGAGGGCAGAGAGGTTGAAGATGCCAGGTGCAGCCGATGATTCGTGCATAGAAAGCCCCGTGTACAAGGCAGGCAGTGGGAGCACCTCCATAGGCTCCCGCAGCGCGCGTCATCCCTTGAGCGCGTCGATCTCCTCCACGTTTACGGTCTTCCGTTGGCGGTAGATAGCAATAAACAGCGCCAGCCCGACCGCGGCCTCGGCCGCAGCCACGGTGATAACGAACACCGCGAAGAGCTGGCCGGTCAGCTGAGCCAGGTCGGTATAGCGCCAGAAAGCGATCAGGTTAATATTCACTGCGTTGAGCATCAGCTCAATGCCCATCAGCACGGCCACAGCGTTCCTTCTGGCCAGCGCGCCAAACGCGCCGATACAGAAGAGAGCGGCAGCCAGGACCAGGTATGCGGTCAGAGGAACCATGCTGTCACTCCCACTCCCGCGCGATGATGATGGCGCCGATCATCGCCACCACCAGCAGCACAGATGCCACCTCGAACGGCACGACATAAGGCCCGACGAACTCCGCCCCCAGCCGCTGGATGGTATCGGGTGAGACTTCGCCCGTGGCCACAGGCCAGGCCACGCGCGTGACAATAGCGGCCAGGGCTACGAAAAGGAGTGCCGCAAACCCGCCAACCACGCCCCATTGGCTGTTGAACCTCGGCTGCTGCGGGTCCATCAGCCGGCGGGTGAGCATGATAGCGAAGATGATCAGAGTTGAAATGGCCCCCACATAGATGAGCACCTGGACGACAGCCAGGAACTCGGCGTTCAGCAACACGAAAAGGCCGGCGATGCCAAAAAAGGCAAGCACCAGCCACAGCGCGGCGCGCAGCAGGTTTCTGGTGGTAACCACCATCAACGCGGCGGCCAGGGTGATTACGGCAAGAAGGGCGAAAACCACTAACTGCATAGCTGGGAATTCCT
>DAOTZS010000169.1:0-9634 GCA_034434335.1 Anaerolineae bacterium | reverse complement strand
GCCTGGGGTGGAGCTGAAGGGGTGGGTTCAGGCAGACCAACTGGCCGATGTGTTGCGGTCGGGTGACGTGGCGCTGGTGCTCTGGGCTGACACGCCGGCCAACCGGGCACGCAGCAGCGCTAAGGTGCGCCAATTGATGGCTGCCGGCCTGGCCATTGTGGGGTATGCGGTGGGCGAGCTGCCGGCGACGCTGGCCGATAGCGCGGTGCTGGTGCCGGTCGGCGACGTTGATGCCTGTGCCCAGGCCGTGGTTGGCTTGCTGAAGGACCCTCTCAGGGCACGCGAGCTGGGCGCGCAGGCCAGGCAAAGGGTGTTGGCACACTTCACCTGGGATCGGCTGGCTGGGATCGCGCTGGACGCTTATGCTGCGGCCGGCCTGTGAGAAGGGTCGGCGAAGGCTGATCACTGGCCGCAGGCCCAAAAAGGGTGACGCCTCGGGCGAGCCCTCGACGTGGCCCTTCCAGTCGCCGCTGAATAATAGTTACGAAGCAATGAAGTGGAGACACCGTTGGTGAAGAAGCTTTGGGATAGCAGGATACTACGTTGGGTTACGCCGGTGGCCTGGATGGGGGTGATCTTTTACCTGTCAGCCCAGCCTGAATTGCCGGACCTGACCCACGGCCGACCAGACGTGCAGGATGTGGCGGGTCATTTCATCCTCTATACGGTCCTGGCGCTGCTGTGGTGGCGGGCCTTGAGGCAGGCGGGTGTGCCGCACTCCGCCTGGTGGGGCTGGGTGATAGCTCTGGCCTATGGCATCAGTGATGAGTTCCACCAGCGTTTTGTCCCCAACCGCCAGGCCGATCCCTTAGATATCGCCACCGATGCTGCGGGCGCGATGGCCGCCCTGGTGGTAGTCCATCTCGGGCAGCAATGGATTGCAGGCAGGCGTCGCGCATACCAGCGTCCCTCCTCCTCCCGCGCTGCACCTCACCCGGACCCCTGAGGTGCTGGCGCCCGTGCCGGGAGACTGGCGGGTAGGGCGTCGGGTAGTAAATGCGTACTATTCAGCGGTGACTGGAAGTCACCCTTGGTGGGCCCGCGGCCAGAGGTCGGCCTTCGCCGACCTTTCTCATGATGCACACATGAGGGGTGTCGGCGGAGGCCGACACCCCTCGGGCCGAGCCCTTCGGGGCGAGGCCTGGCACGAAGTGCCCAGGGAGGGCGATTTCAATCGGCCTGAATAGTTACGTAAATGCAAGGTCAGGCGCTGCTGGCCTGCCCATTCCCGTCCTCTTCTACCGTAATCTCGACGCCCGCTACCGGCACCAGGGTGATCTCGCCGAACATATCAGGTTGTAAGGCACGGATCTGCCCCCGCTTGATCAGCTCCAGAACCGCCAGAAGGGTCACGATTATCTCCAGCCGATGACGGGCCGAACGCAGCAGGGAGCTGAAGGTAACCGGCCGTTCCCCGGCTGTGGCCTGGCGGATCAGGGCAATCTGATCGCCGATGGTCAGGGTAAAGGGGACCACAATGCCGGGAGGCACCGGTGGCTCAGGGGGCAGGCTGGCGAAGACAGCCTGCGCTGCCTTCAGCAGGTCAGCCAGAGTTGCCTCTCCCCCTGCCAGGCGCCGTTCTAGCAGCGGGGGGGACGCCGTGCGAGGGTAAGTGTGACGCCCGGCTTCCTCCAGCGCTCGCAAGAATTGGGCTGCTTCCTTGAACCGTTTGTATTCTCGCAATTGACGCGCGAGAGCCTCTCCAGGATCATCCCCGTCCTCATCTGCGCTGAGTTTGGGCGGTTGGGGGAGCAAAAGGCGCGATTTGATCAGCACCAGGCGGGCTGCCATCACCAGGAAATCGGCCAGGGTGTCGGGGCGGACGATCTCCAGCTCCCGCACATAGGCCAGGAACTGATCGGTTACCTGGGCCAGCGAGACGGTGCTGATGTCGAGCTTTTCGCGCTCGATCAGTTGTAGCAGGAGGTCCAGCGGCCCTTCGAAAACAGAAAGCCGGATCTGATAGGGAGTTCCGGCAGTGTAGGGTAGCATCATTCTGCCTCTGCCAGCCCTGGATGCCAGGGCGGCAAACCTCAGACGTTGAACGTCCTAAAACGTCGGCCTGACTGGGCCAGCTCGTCCAGCATGCGCTTAGTATCGGCGAAGTCCACCCCGGCCAGGCGCTCGACCTTGCAGCCGGCAGCGATGAGTGCCTGTTCTACTTCATAGGGTACACCAGCCACGCCGCCCACGATCGTAACGTACTCGGCGTTCTTGGCATCATCAACCGAAAAGCCGGCCGTTGGTCGAAAACGGGCAATATAGTTGGTGGCCGCTGCCCAGTCCTCCTTAGCCCAGTCGTCCTGCCGTTGCCAAAAGAGCATATAATGCCCGATGGTCTTGGCCGGTGTCGCGATCTGTCCTGCCTGCACAGCCCTGATGCGGGCCAGAAGCATCTCCTTCCACTTCTGGCCCTCGAGCCAGTCATTCCCCGGGCAGGAGGTGGCATTTTCTGGGAATTCCTTGTGGCCCCATACGTTTTCGATGGGGATATTGAGCTTCTGCATCAGCCAGGCCACCAGATGTCCCGTTTGCTCGATCTGCCGCGGGGTAGGGATGACGCCGTTGAATGTACCCGCGACGCAGATACCGAGCGAGTAGTGGTTTTGCTTATATACCTGGTAGGAGATTGTCTCCAGCCGGTTGGTCTGGTAGATGGTGCCGTCTGGCGCGACATAGAAATGGTACCCGATCCCGGGCCAGTCCTTGCTGACATGGTAAGCTGCAATCTGCTCAGGTGTGACATTGGCTGACGCGGCGCTGTGATGGATGGCGATATGGGTGATCTTGTCCAGGGTGCGCTTGTCGTATTTGAGGGTTTCGTGTTTGGGCAGCTTGTCTACCAGATCAACAATGATGGGTGAGGGAATAGCTTGCGGACCCGAGCCGTTGCCGCTAGCCTGTAGCTTGCGCACCAACTCTTCCAACCCGCTGACCTTCTGACGCAGGGCCGTCACCTCTTGGGTAGCGGTGCTCAACTGGTTGCTGAGAGCTGTTTTCTCGCTGGTCAAAGACTGGACCTGTTTGGCCAGGGTCGCCTTCTCCCCGCTCAGGGACTGGACTTGTTGGGCAAGGGTCGTCTTTTCTGCGCTCAGCGTCTGGACCTGTTGGGCCAGAGCTGCCTTGTCGGCGCTCAGAGCCTGGACCTGTTGGGTCAGGGCTGCCTTGTCGGCGCTCAGCGTCTGGAGCTGTTGGGCCAGCGCGGTTTTCTCCGCGCTGAGGTTCTGGACCTGTTGAGTAAGAGTACCCTTCTCGGTAGTCAGCGTCTGGATTTGTTTGCCTAAGGCAATCTTCTCACCGGTCAATGTCTGCACCTGTTGGGCCAGGGTGCTTTTCTCGGCCGTGAGCGTTTCTACCTGCTGGGTCAGGGCCTGGATTTTCTGGTTGAGCTCCGCTGTGTTGCCAGTACCAGAGCTGAGTTGCTGCCGCAGCCTGTCCCTCTCGGCTGCCAGCGCCTGCACCTCAGCCTGGGTCCGGCGGAGCATGGCCTCAAGCTGGGCGATTTGAGCGCGCAAGGCAGCGACTTCAGCACTGCTGCCAGGGGATGGCACGGTCGGCACGCTCTGCTGGACCTCTGCGATGGCGGCCAGCAAGGTGTCCTTCCATCGCTTACCCTCCAGCCATTGCTTGCCCGGGGATTGCGTGTTGACAAACTCGCAAACGCCCTTGACATGGTCTGCCGGGATCGAATACTCCTGCATCAGCCAGGCGCTGAGCTGGGCGGCTGCGCGAATCTGGGCCTCGGTGGGCACTTCGGAGGTGAAGTTGCCGGCCAGGGCGATGTTGATGCCCTGCGCGATCCAGGGCTGGCTCAGGTCCACGACCTGGTCCAGGGGGCTGGTCTGCAGGATGGTCCCGTCAGCGGTGATAAAGTACTGGTAGAGGATAGCTCCCCAGCGGCGCTGATGTGCGACTGCTACCCGCTCAACGCCCACGCTGGGATCTACAGCCGTGTGGTTGAAGACAAGGTATTGTATCTGGTTGAGGTCGCGCGACTTCAGGCTGCCTGAGTCGCGCGGCAGTTGCAGAGCGATGTCGGTGATGGTGGGGGCAGGTATCCGGCCTGGTGCTCCCCCCACGCCTTTCAGGAGGGCATCCAGTTGTGCCTTCAGGGCTGCATTGCGGGCTTCGGCCTCGGTGAGCTGTGCCTGCAGGTCGAGCACCTGATTTTGCAGATCCTTGACCTGGGCTTCCAGCCTGGCGATGGTGCCATCGGTCGGCTGAGGCTGTGGCCCTGATATGGGAAGGGCCGGGACCGCCCGCACCCGTTCGAGCAAGATCTCCTTCCAGCGTTGACCCGATAGCCACTGCAGGCCTGGGGACTGGGTTACAATGAACTCACTGACGCCCCGGATAGCATCTTCCGTCAGGTTGTACTTGTAGAGCAGCCAGGCACAGAGCTGAGCCAGCGCCTCGAGTTGGGCCTCTGTGGGGATGGTCTCGTTGAAGTTGCCGGCAACGTAGATGTTGATGCCGTTATAGATCCATTCCTGGTCGCGCGCGACCACCTCGTCAATGGGATTGGTCTGTTGGATTTCACCTTCACCTGTAATGAAGTATTGGCTGACGATACCGGGCCAGCGGGCCAGTTGGGCCTCTGCCACCCGGTCGGCGCCGACACTGGGCCGCACCGCGGTATGGTTGATCACCAGGTACTTGATGTCCTGGACGGGGCGTTTGACGAACCCTTCGGGCTTGCGGGGCAGTTGTGCGATGATGTCCGTAATAGGTGGTTCGGCGGGCCCTCCCTGGCCCGACATGAGCCGGGCAATCTGCTGCTCCAACCGGCCCACCTTTTGCCGTAGCTCCCTCACCTCCTGCCCCACCAGGCGCAACCGGACCTTGCCGGCCGGGTATTCCTCCATGATCAGGCGTTGCCAATCTTGGGTCTTCAGCCCGGTCTCGGGGTGAACGTACTCGTTGGAGATCGGATAGCCGGTGATGTCGACCCCATACTGACGATAGAAGGCGACAAAGGGCCCGCGAGCGGTATAGCCAGTCTCTTTGAAGGTAATAGGGGTTGTATCGGTCGCGGGTTGAACTGGCTCAATCGTTGGCTCGGGCTGCGGTTGAGGCTGCGCCTTGGCCTGAAGGGCCGCCTCCCAGCTATACTTGTGTGCCATTGCCTTGCGAAAGTCCTCGATCACCCCCATCTTGCCCTCGATGCCCCACTTGTCCAGCCCCTTAGGCCAGCGGTAGAGGATTACGGCCCGGATGACCTGGGTGCCCGGTTGACGGTTCCACCAGTCAATCTCCCCGTAAACGCGCTGGACCCAGCCCTTGTTCTCATCACGCCACTCGTCATTTTGATCGGTCTCGGTCAGATACACCGGCAGGTGCCGCATGCTACGGGGAACGGCTTGCAGGAAATCCTGATAGACGCGGAAGTTATACTGACGGTTCTGGAAGGGAGGAGCCATCATGGTATCGGTGTAGACCAGTTTAGGATCTGCACCATGGGTGTAGGCGTGAATGGCGATCCCATCGCAGTTGGTGGGCCCCAGGATGGTCAGGATATCTTCCAGATACTTCACCCAGTCCCCGTTTGGGTTGCCTTCATAGGTGGTCTGAGCATTCCAGGGCGCGACGGCTCCCACGATCACCTGGTCGGCCTCGTGGCCCGGCACCGCTTTGATGGCTTCCCGACATTGGCGGTAGCAGTTGGCGTACAGCCCCGGGGTAATGACTTCTCCAGGGTTGACCAGCCGGGGCGGGTTCTGGCTACGGTCGTACTTCACACCAGGCCGCTCAACTGGGAAATTCATCTCGTTACCGATGATCCAGATATGGCACCCTTTGGAAGCGCGGACGAAATTCGCACAACGTTTGGCAAAACTGGCATAGCGGCTTGAGTGGGGGATGGTCCCGTTCGGTTCGTAGCTATGGTTAAGCCGGGCGATGATACCGAACCCCTGGTCTGCCCAGCGGCTGTAATCGGCCCCGCTTTGCTGGTTGGGATCAGCTCCCAGCTCCTCAGTGAAGAGGATCCAACCGAAAATGCCCTCCTGGGCCATGATATGTTCGCCGCCTGGGTCGTGCAAACCGTACAGGTAAGGTGAATCGTTCAATGGTCGCGGCATGGATTCCCTTCCGATAGCCCTTATTGAGAGCAGTTACGCAGCAAGCTGCCCAGTGATAAATCACCGGGCTAAGAGGGCAAAGCCCCCTCGGGACCGAGGCCTTCGGGGCTGGATTCTTAGCCCGCAGGACTTCGCTCTTTCAGCCCGGACATTCACGTCCGGGCCTTCTGGCGAAAAACTTATCATTGATTTGGTGCACCAATATCAGATGGCCTGATTATAACAAAAAATCTATATCATGTCTATTCAGGCCACCTCATGTGCCTTCGGGGAGTGCCTCTTCCGGTGTCGCGCGGCTTACATAGACTCACACTCCTGACCAGCCAGGGGCATTGAGGGCTGCTTAGGCAGATGGTACCATTGACCGCAGCCTGGCGGTGTGATAGGTTAGAGGCAACCGACAGACATCTTATCAGCTAGCCAGAGGGTGATTATGCTCTTGAGCCTGGGTCTTGGCGAAACAAGCTATATACCGGATGCACTGGTGGGGATAGCGCAGGATCAGGTGGACCTGGATTTGCTTGCCTTCCTCCAGTGCTATGGCCGCGATTTATTGGAGTGGGAGACGATGCTGTTCTTTATCGCGCACCGCGGCTGGTGTGCGCCGGAGACCCTCGCCGCTGAGATAGAGGAACCGGTTGAGGTTGTGGCCAGGAAGTTGCAGGAACTGACCGACCGTAAGCTGGTAGAGGAGCGCCTCCTGGTCACCGGCCCTGTTTACCGTCTGACCGAAGGGCGGACATTGCGCCGGGCAGTAGCCAGGCTTGGCAAGGAGCTGCTCTGGCCAACCGCAACAGTGAGCTGAATGCTTTCGTTCCTGGAAGTCTCCTAAACCCTTTCCAGGCGTGCCTGGATCACCCCGCGCCGACCGTTGACCAGCCACTCGGGATCCTCTGCCTGCAACTGTTCTGCCTGGCCCGGCCGCAGCCCTACGACCAACTCAGATTTGAAGGTGCGCAGGGCGACCAAGGGTGCCGGGAAATAGGCCGTAAGCTGGCCGAAGTCGGCCATTGGTGGCCAGTGGGCGTCACCCAACAGCCGACGGTAGTTGGCATCACCCTTGACCACCACCAGGTCCATAGCGGCGAGCTCTGTGTAGAGGTCGTCGGGTAGTTGGAAGTAGAAGAGGCTCGTGGCATAGAGCCAGTGCGTGGCCAGGCGCAGGCGCTCGTTGGCCAGATAGCCCGTCAGGCGTTGTCCCAGTGCCTGCGCAGCCGGCCCGCCCTGCTTGAGCGCAGCCATGCCAGCGATCACGTCTTGGACCATGGCGTCGGAAACGAAGAAGGGCTGGGGCTTGAGGTGAAAGGTGACCTCTTGTGCCAGCCCCTCAGCTAACAGGAAGTCGCTGAGTGCCAGGTCCATCAACAGCTCTGTGCCGGCGTTGTCGGCGATGAGGGCTATGCGCCGGCAGGGGCGCAGGCGCAAGAAGCGGAACAGGGCCGCGCTGTCGTCAATCAGCAGGTTGCTCTGCTCGGTGTGAGGGGGCGCGGTGCTGCCCAGGTGGGCAGCGACAGCGTAGCTGAGGTCAGCACGGTTGCCCCACAGGCTGGCATGAAGCAGACGGTAGAAGCGCTCTTCAGTGTCCGGTGGCAGGCTGTCCAGAAGGGCGGTTACCGTTGCTGGCGCGGCGTTGGGTTCCCACTCGGCTTGTTTCTTAACCGCGTAGGGGTCGAAGCCCTGCCAGGGACCAGGCTGGAAGTAGCGGGTAGCCTCCAGCACGCGCCGATAGAAGAAAGCCTCGGCCCAGTACCAGGGGACTTCCAGCCAGCTTCGGCCTATGTAGGGCGCACTCACCTGGTTCCAGAATAACCGATCAGATGTGTTTTCACACAGCCCGCGCACTTTTCCGCCCGTCAACTCGGCATGCAGGACCTCAAGGTCAGCCTGGATGGCGGGAGGGAAGGCGTTCAACTCTATGGTTTCCCGCAGGATGGCCGGGACGCGCACCTTCAGCGTGTAATGGGCAAACGACCCCGGGTCCGAGGTCATGATCGGAGGCGGCAGCAGCGTTGGGTCAATCCGGAAGGGCGGTAGTGGTAGCATGAGTGTGCATCTCTCTGGAGCGTGGTTGGGACAGCTCTACACCCGGTTTGGCCTTCAAGTAGCGTAGACAGCTTCCCGGAGGCCCTTGATGTAGCCGATGGCGAACAGACGGCCCAAGATGGAGTAAGCGGGGTTGTCGTTGCTATATCCCTCCATGGTGGGCACATGGTCGGGGCGCAGGACGCCTTCGTAGCCGATCTCGCGATAGGCGCGCATGCAGGCTACCATATCCGTCTGGCCATCGTCGTGGAAGGTTTCCACGAACTTCTCTGGCGTGCCACGCACATCGCGGAAGTGAACAAAGAAGATCTTCCCCTGCCGGCCGAAGTGACGGATGACGCCCGGCAGGTCTTCGGTCATCAGGGTGAAGTTGCCCTGGCAGAGAGCAATGCCGTTGACGGGGCTTGGGTAGAGATCGAGCAGGCGCTGGAAGTTCTCGATGCTGCGCATGATGCGGCCCAGGCCACGGATCGGTGAGATGGGCGGGTCGTCGGGGTGCATGGCCAGCTTCACCCCTGCCTTCTCGGCCACGGGGATCACCCGCGCCAGGAAGTACTCCAGGCTGGCCCATAGCTGCTCTTCGGGCACGATGCCGTATTCGGTCAGCGGTGCATTTTGCATGGCCGCATGGTCGTATGCGGTGGCCAGTGCACCACCCCGGGTGGGTACGGCCGTGGAGGTGCGCAGCCAGTTGAACACGGGCATCCATTCGTAGCACCAGACAGGGATGCCCAGGGCGCCCATGTTGCGGATCAGATCGCAGGCCGCTTCGATCTCCTCATCCCGGCCGGGCAGGCCCAGCTTCGCTTTATTCAGCGGAGGCCGGCCTTCGATCACGGCCAGCTCGAAGCCGGCCTCCTCGTAGGTCCGCTTGAGCCGCGCCAGCGACTGGTAGCTCCAGGGCAACTCGTCACGCGGCACATCGAGCCCGCGGCTCCAGTCCATGCCGCTGACGACATAGTCCACACCACACTGTTTGACGAGCTTCCAGAGAGGCGAAGGCTGTGGCGGCAGCACTTCGGCAATCTGGATCATGGCTGGCCTCCTCCGCCGCGTGGCCGCCTCTTGCCCCACAGGATCTCCTCGATCTCCTCTGGTGTACGCTGCGCACGCCAGTTGGCAAAGTCAGCCTCTATCTCTGGTGTCCATGCGGTATCCATCTGGCTCGAGGTGTAGACCCCTTCGCGCAGGCGTTGGAACCCAAAGGCCTCACGCAGGCGTAAGTCTTCAGAGTATTCGACCACTTCCTGGGCCAGGTGGGGTGGGATGAACACGACGCCGGTGTAGGTGCCCAACACGACATCGCCCGGCATGCAAATGGCCTGGCCAATGCGACAGGGCACATTCAGCCCAACCAGGGTTACATCGGCGATGCCCGTGGGGTCAATGCCCTTGCAGAAGGTGCAAAAATCTGGGATCTTCAGCACCTGTTGGGCATCGCGGATTCCCCCATAGATCACCTGGCCTCGACCGGTGCGGGCGGCGATGGCTGTAGAAAGGTTGCCGCCCGA
>DAOTZS010000168.1:0-8925 GCA_034434335.1 Anaerolineae bacterium | reverse complement strand
GCATCGGGGCCGGCATGGACGCCCCGGCCTTGGGTCCCATGCGGGGCGAGCTGCCACATAGAGGCCCGCAGATCCAGCACGAGCCGTTTGGGGCTGAGCGGCTGGCTCACAGCATAGGCCGGGCAGGCGTCCTGGCAGCGGCCGCACTCCGTACAGGCATCCAGGTTGACCAGGCGCGGCCAGGGGAAGTCACTCAGTTGGCTGACCCCTAACCGCTCCGCCTGTTCCAGGTTCAAGATGGGCCGGAGTGCGCCTCGCACGCGCAAAGGGGCCGCGAAGATGTTGGCAGGAGAACTGAAGATATGGAGGAGGCTCGTCCACGGCACGGTGGCAATAAGCCCGGCAACACCCAGGAAATGGATGATCCACAGGCTGCGGTGAGTAGCCCGCAGTATATCCTCGGGCAGCCCACGGAAGGGCAGGCTGAGCGGATAGCCGACCACTGACCAGGGCGCCCAGGCCGGCTGCATAGCTGCCAGCCGAACTGCCTCAACCAGCAGGCCCGTGAGCACGATAAAGCCCAGCAGGGGCAGGGTCAGGTTGAAGCGCCATGCGCCATCCGCGTTACGGGCCTGGCCATTCAGGCGCTCTGGCCGGACAATATAACGCCGGTAAGCGGCCAGGCCCAGCCCCACCAGGCAGAAAAGGCCGGCCAGGTCGAGCACCAGCTTGTAGACCAGATAGAAGTCGCCTTTCAACAGCCTGGTGTTCAACAGCAGGTCGAATATGTCGGTGTCCAGCGAGGCCAGCACCGTGCCGAGGAACAACAACACCATGCTCCAGAAGATGGCCAGGTGCATGGTGGCCGGATAGCTCTCGCGCAGCACCCGCACCTGTGCCACCGCATACTTCAGCACCCGGCCCACGCGGTGCCAGAAATGGTCAAACCCTGCCTCTGGCAACCCTTTGCGCCACAGCCGAACCCGCTGCACGATCCCATAGGCCATGACGGCCAGCGAGGCTGCCATCACCAGGAAGAAGACAATGCGCAGCGGGATCGGGATGTTCCACCAGGCAGGGCGTAAGGGCATGCTTTGCATAACATCTGCTCCGGCCAAGGTCTGATCAGGCCCTCAACGAGCTCCCGTGTAACAGGCTGACCCGGGCGGCCACTTGCCGGGCCAGAGCGCGGAAAACCTCAGCATGTTCGGAGGTGGGTTGTGCTACCACCATGGGCTGGCCGCTGTCGCCCCCCTCGCGAATGGCTGCTTCCAGGTAGACCCGGCCCAGGAAAGGCACGCCCAGCTTCTGGGCTGCCCGTTCCCCGCCGCCGACCCCGAACACCTCGCCGGCCATGTTCTCGATCAGGCCCAGCACGGGCACCTCCAGCCGCCGAAATGCGGTCAGAGCGCGCTGCGCGTCGGCCAGCGCGACGGCCTGGGGCGTGGTGACGATAATACCGCCTGTGACGGGCACGAGCTGGGCCAGGCTCAACTGCACATCCCCTGTGCCGGGAGGCAGGTCTACAATCAGGTAGTCCAGCGGCTGCCAGGCGACATCGGTAAACATCTGGCGGATGGCGCTGTGCAATATTGGCCCGCGCCAGATCAGCGCCTCGCCCTGGGGCACCAGGAAGCCCAGGGACATGACGGCCACATTGTGGGCCACCGCCGGCACCAGCTTGCCGTCCTGGGGAGGTGGCATTTGATCTACCCCCATCATGATCGGCACGTTAGGGCCGTAAATGTCGGCATCGAGGATCCCCACCCGCGCGCCGGTCTGGGCCAGCGCCGCGGCCAGGTTAACGGCCACGGTGGTCTTGCCCACCCCGCCTTTGCCGCTGGCCACTGCCACGATATTGGCAATCGGCACCTGCAGGCGGGTGAAGATACGGCTGTCGCCGGCCACCTGGGCATCGAGCCTTACCCGGACTTGCTTCACCCCTGGCAACTGCGCCACCGCGGCGCGCGCGGCATCTTCGATCTGACTGCGCAGTGGGCAGGCAGGGGTGGTAAGGGTGATGGTAAAGCTTACCTCGTCCCCGTTGACCTGGACATCCCTGATCATGTTGAGCGTCACCAGGTCGCGCTGCAGCTCGGGGTCCTGAACACCTTTCAAGGCCTCGAGCACCATCTGCGGGGTGACGCGTGAAGGTTTGCTGAAGAGCATTTTTTCTCCCCCACCTGTGGTCTATCGCCAGGACGGCCGCTCCATGTCTTCCCTCACCAGCCTGGCAGTCCGCCGGCCGATTTCCACCGCGAAATTCGTGCCTCTGTCCCAGGGATACACCTGGCTCATGCTGGCAAAGTAAAGGCCGGGGATAGGGGTGCGGATAGGCGGGATGTGGCGCGAGTGATTGAGCGATGGCACCGGCTGCGCGTAAGGGGTCCTCCACAGCCAGGTGTCTTTCACCCAACTGCGGTCGAACTGCGGGTTGAAACGCGACAGGGCGGGCAGAAAACGTTCCAACAGCTCCTCCTTGTTGAGGCTGAAGTACTCGTGCCCGGCATCCAAATAATCACCGCAGTAGACAATATGGTCGCCGCCGAAGTATTCCGGCTTGAGGTAGTTGGTATGCTCTACCAGCGCCAGAAATGGGAACCCGGCCTCCTTGGGCAGGTTGTGCCAGTAGTAGTTGGTCAGGCGCTGTTTCAGAGCCAGCACCAGCACCACCGCGCCCATGGACTTCAGGTTGCGCAGGGTATCGGCGTAGCTGGCGGGAAGGTCGGGGGCCAGGCGGGCCAGGCTGGCCGGCGAGGTGGTGACGATGACCGCGTCGAACGTTTCAGCGCCGCCGGCCGTCTCGACCACCAGCCTGCCGGGAGCTGTGGTCTCCTCTGGCTGCCGATGGCCAGGGGAAGCAGTTTGTGGTCGGATGGCCGTTACCGGGGTCTGCAGGCGGATTTCCGCTCCGCGCGCCACCAACAGCCCGGCCAGCCGGTCGAGGAAGGCCTGAAAGCCACCGATGAAGGTCCCCAACCGGGTCGTGCGCGCCTTGATGCGTGCCCAGAACCAGGCCATATTGACGACGTTCAGGTTCTCCTCGCCGAATTTGCTCACCAGCAGGGGCTTCCAGATGGCATTATAGATGTTTGGGCCAACCCACCGGCGTAGCCAGGCATCGGCGGTCACCCGTTCCAGCGGCTGCCACCACGGCGTCAGTTTCAGGTAGAGCCCTACCAGGCCAAAGCGGACCAGGTCCAGGAGCGAGAAGTGGCGGATGGTGAACTTGAATGCCTCGCCGTAGGAATCCAGGGGATAGAAGCGGCCTTGATAGTAAACCACCGTATAGGGCCGCGGGAATATGACCTGGTCGCTCCACCCCAGTTCTCGGATCAGGCCCAGGATGGCCTTGTCTCCGGCAAACCAATGATGGTAGAACTTCTCCAGGCTCCAATCCCAATGAGGTGCCTTGAAGCCAGCGGCCAATCCCCCCACACTGGACGCGCCTTCGAAGATCACCACCTGATGGCCGAAGCGGACCAGGTCGTAAGCGGCGGCCAGCCCGCCCACACCTGCTCCGACAATGGCGATACGGCTAGGACTCGTCATAAGCTGTATACGCCTCTCCTGCGCCGGCAGGGTTTCATTCCTCCCCCTCAAGGGGCTCCAGTTCCGGCTCCTCCACCTCCTCTGCTTCCTCGACTACCTCTTCCTCGGGTACTGGCTCACCGGCCAGATAGGCGTCCAGATCGCGCCGCGCCTTTTGGAAGAGGTTCAGCAGGTCGGCGTCAGTGCCTTTGAACTGCATCACGGCCTGGATGGCACATAGCTGACAGCCCCGCATGTACTTGAAGCTGCCCTCGTGGCACTTGACGCACCCGCTTAGCCGGATCATCATCAAGGCAAAAGCCAGGACATCCGGATCGGTCTCCGGTAGCTTTGCCACGCGGCCGACAAGGTCGGCCCACTGAGGGCCGCGCAGATCGCGCAGGGAAGGGATCAGCCGGGGCGGAAAGAGCAATTCAGCTTTGGGGTACATGGCACTTTCGTCATGGTCGCTGGCCTGCAGCCTGCCGGGCCAGGCTTGTGATATCGCTGCGCCCGATCAGGCGGTTCAGGGCAGCCATAAGCGCGTTCTGGTCAATGCCATAGGTCTGGCAGGCGCCGGCGAGGGTGTCTACGTCTGAAACGGCACATTGGGGGCAGCCGGCCAGGTTGAAGCTGGCCAGCACGTCGCTCACGCCGGGGTGCACCGCCATCGCTTCCCTGATGGTCATATCCGGCGTAAAGCGCAGCTCACCGGCCCGCTGACGCACCTCAAGCCGCAGATCAAGCAACTTACGGTCTAGTTGGGCCCGTGCCTCATCCGAGGCGGCGCGTAGAGCCGATAGCTCCCCTTCCAGGCGCTCGAGGCGATGGGCCAGGGCGCCGGCTCGACGCACAGCCAGATAGGCCATAGCCAGAGATAACACAGCAATTATCAAAGCGGTAATGGTCATTAGGCGTCCTCTCAGATTCCCCTCATACCTCAAGGGTTTCCCCTGGATTCAGAATCACCGGCCTGGCCTGCGTCTGGCTGGCGATGGCATCGGCCACAGCCTGGGCGTCTTGGGCAATCACTCCAAAGGTATTATAGTGCATCAAGATGGCGATCTTTGGCTGTAAGAATCCTACCGCTTTAACCGCGTCCTCGGGGCCCATGGTGAAATTGTCGCCGATGGGCACCATGGCCACATCAATGCCCTCGGCACCGTAGAGCTGCATATCGGAGAAGAGAGCGGTGTCGCCCGCATGGTAGAGCACCTTGCCGTCTAGCCAGAGCAGAAAGCCGCAGGGGTTGCCTCCGTAAGAACCGTCGGGGAAGCTCGACCCGTGATGGGCGATCGTCAACTTGACTTTGCCGAAGGGGAATACATGAGCACCGCCGATGTGCATCGGATGCGCCTTAGCGCCGTGGCTCACCACGTAATTGTGGATCTCGTAGTTGCTGATCACAGTGGCGCCGGTGCGTAGTGCAATAGGCACGGCATCGCCCAGGTGATCGCCGTGGGCATGGGAGACCAGGATGTAATCGGCTTGCACCTGGTCTGCGGACACGTCGGCCAGGGCATTGCCGCTGAAAAATGGGTCAATCAGTAGGTTGGCCTGGCTGGTCTGGATCGAGAAACAGGCATGGCCGTGATAGGTGATCTTGACGGTCATGGTGTGCCTCCTGTATTCGTGCCCGTCGCGGGCCGGGCAACGCCCTTCTCTGCTTCGCGGGCTGTCTTCTCGGCTTCCCTGGCCTTGCGGGCGGCCTCCTCTTCTGCCCACTCGGTGGGCCGGATACGGGCGTAGTAAGTGGTGGGCACGCGAAGCTTCGTCAGGTCAAAGAGCAGATCGGGCATCCGCTGGTAAGCGGCGATCTCGAAGTCGTGGTTCATCTTGATCGCGTCGAAGGGGCAAAACTCTGCGCACAGTCCGCAGTTCATGCAGATCGTCGTGTCAATATAGAACTCGGCCGGCTTCGTGAGCGGTTTGCCTTTCTCGTCTTTGGCACGCACAATCCAGATACACTGCGGTGGACAGACCTTAGCACAGATACCGCAGGCGGTGCAACGGTTCTCGCCCGTCTCCGCGTCATAGACCAACATGGGGATATAGCGGAACCGCTCCGGCAGTTTGCGTCGCTCTTCCGGGTACTGGATCGTGAACAGACCTCTCTGCTCGGCAGGTCTGCTCTGGTCGATCTCCGGGCGTCCTCCTGCATAACGGCTGGGGATGCGCCTGATGTCATCAATATAGGTGGTGACGAATTCCTTGAGTGTCACGCCCAGGCCCTTGAGAACACCGATGCCGAACATAGTATGCTCCCTCCTAGCGATCCACTTCCCCTAACACAATATCCACCGCGCCCAAGATCACCACACTGTCCGCTACCTTGTGCCCGATACACATCTTCTCCAGGCTGGTCAGGTTGATGAAAGTTGGCGCGCGGACATGATAGCGGTAGGGATTGGGCTTGCCATCGCTGACGATGTAGAAGCCGAGTTCGCCCTTGGGCCCTTCGATGCGAGAATAAACCTCGCCGGCTGGCACGCGCACCTGGTGCTGCTTTTTGCCCGGTGGCAGGATCGGGCCTTCGGGCAGGCCGTCCAGGGCCTGCTTCAGGATGCGGATGCTCTGGTAGATCTCGTCCATACGCACCCGGAAACGGGCCCAGACATCCCCTTCGGGCCGGGTGCAGACATCGAAGTCAAAGCGGTCGTAGATCGAGTAGGGCTGCGCCCGGCGGATGTCGTAAGGCACGCCCGATGCGCGTAACATTGGGCCGGCCATGCTATAGGCGATCGCCTCTTGCGCTGTGAGCACCCCCACCCCGCGCGTGCGGGCCAGGAAAATCTCATTTCCAGCCAGCAGCTTCTCGAAATCTTCCATCACACGCGGCAGGCGGTTCCACACCAGGTCCCGTGCTCGTTCAACCCACCCTTCCGGGAGGTCATACGCCACGCCGCCGAAGCGCATGTAGTTGCACATCATGCGTGAGCCGGATGCCATCTCGAACAGGTCGAGGATCAACTCACGCTCGCGAAGGCCGTACAGGGATGGCGTGAAGTAAGCCCCCAGGTCGTTGAACAGGAAGCCCACCGCGATCAGATGGCTGACGATCCTGGTCAGCTCGGCCATGATCACGCGGATGTACTCGGCCCGCTCGGGCACCTGCAGCCCCATCAGCTTCTCCACCGCCAGCACGTAGCCCAGGTTATTGGACATGGAGCTGATGTAGTCCAGGCGATCGGTGAAGGGGATGTTCATCAGGTAAGTGTTGCGTTCGCCGATCTTCTCGTGACAGCGATGGAGATAGCCGATTTCCGGCTCCAGCCCTACCACATTCTCCCCTTCCACGGCCAGCACCATGCGGAAGACGCCGTGGGTGCTGGGGTGCTGCGGCCCGAAGTTAACCAACACGCGCTCGGTCCTGAGGCCGCGGCCGTTGCCGTCATCGTCCACCCCCATGATGCGCCGGTACTGCACCTCTGGCTGTGTCCAGAGGTCAGGGTCCCAGCCAATCGGGTAACTGACGTTATCCTTCCAGGGCACGCGATCCTCGGCCCACACATGATGGCCATCGGGATGGCGGCTCTTGAACGGCTTGGCATCCTCTTCGTAATAAGGCTCCTTGAAGTCCTTGCGCAGGGGGTGGCCTTGAAAACCTTCCCAAAGCAGGATACGGCGCAGGTTGGGGTGGCCAACGAAGCGGATGCCCATCATATCATATACTTCCCGTTCCTGGAAGTCCGCACCTGGCCACACCGATACCACCGAGGGCAGTTGCGGGTTGGCCTTGTCGGGAAGACGCACCTTAAGGACCAGGGCATCGCGGGGTTGGCTGACCCCATACAGATAATAGACCACCTCAAAATAGTCGGGATAATCCACGCTGGTAAGCATGGAGAGATAATCGTACCCCTGCTGGTCGCGCAGGTAGGTGGCCAGCTCAAGCAGTTTTTCAGGCGCCACTACCAGGCCGGCAGGGGTTACCTCCACAACCGCGCCCGGTATGGCATCATGGAGGGCCAGGGTGTTGAGAGAAGCCGTGCTGTCCATGGTGATCATCCCTCCCCTGTTCCGCGCTGTGTGCTCAGTTCTGCCAGGGCTTTCTTTAGCGCTTCGCGGTCCTTCGGATTATAGAGATCGGGTCCCAGGACGGGGACCGGTACCGGCTCATTGCGCTGGTCTTTCCGATACCCCGGCACGGTTTTCACCGACTGCTTCAGCACCTTCTCGTGCACCTTCATGACGCCGTAGAGGATGGCCTCAGGAGTAGGAGGGCAGCCGGGCACGTAGACATCCACCGGGATGAATTTATCAATGCCGGAAACCACGTTGTAGCCCTCTTTGAACGGCCCACCGGAGGTGGCGCAGGCGCCGACCGCCAGCACATACTTTGGTTCGGCCATCTGGTTGTAAAGGCGCACGATGTTGGGCACCATCTTCTTGGTCACCGTGCCTGAGACGAACATCAGGTCGGCCTGGCGAGGCGAGGCGCGCGTGATCTCCATGCCGAAGCGGCTGAGGTCGAAACGTGCGGCCATCATAGCTATGAACTCGATGGCGCAGCAGGCCAGGCCGAACATCATTGGCCACATAGAACGGGCCCGGCCGAAGTTATAAATGGTATCCAGGGTGGTCAGGAAAACGTTCCGCTTGAGTTCGTCGGGAACTTCGGGTTGAAGCGCTTGATCGGACATCGTGGCAATCCCCTTTGATCTGTACGCGAACGGAAGGCCTCTACTCAGAGGCCAGAAAACCAGCGCGCGGCTTGGGCCTGTCCCCCAGCCGGCCCAAGACATAGACCGTCGCATCGGCCCTAAAGCCGATGCTAACCAGTCGCCAGCCTTCGGCCAGCAACTGGTTCACCAGGGTGACCTGTTCGTCCTCTGTGATCGTAACCTGGCGGAGCTCAGCAAACGTGGGCTCGCCGGGCAGTACAACAGGAGGTAGCACTTCTGTCATCCGAATACCTTCTGTGTCAGATAGGCAACCACCGTCCTGGGCTGACAAGCAGCTCTCCTTCAGGCCCAACGGGCTGGCATGTCGTCAGGCCGCGCCGATTGTACAATAGAACCAGGAGGGTGGCAAAACATGAGGTCTAAAGAGTTTTGCTGGCGCGCGGCCTCTCGCGATGCTCACGCCAGGCAAAAAGCGCGCCCCTGGTGATTGCACTTGCCGGCCGCCGTGGTATAATGAGGTACAGGACGGATGCGATAAAGCCCTTGCGGCTTACATGGGGCCCCTCCACGGCACGCTCAGACGACACCCTGGCGGGAGCTATCAGGCCTGAGGACCCATGGGCAATCCAAATAAGCTTACTGGAATGTAACTATTCAGTGGTGACTGGAAGTCACCCTTTTTGGGCCTACGGCCAGTGGTCGGCCTTCGCCGGCCTCTCTCATGATGCTTACATGAAAGGTGTCGGCGGAAGCCGACACCCGGCACGAAGTGCCCAGAAGGGGCGATTTCAATCGGCCTGAATAGTTATCCTGGAATTAAGGTGACAAG